>JAUNPJ010000074.1 GCA_030536755.1 Eubacteriales bacterium
TTCTATATAATTGTTTCCGTAGCTCAGCAGGATAGAGCGTCCGCCTCCTAAGCGGAAGGCCATGGGTTCGAATCCCGTCGGGAACGCCAGATTATGATCGCGGAGGATTTCGAAAGAACCTTCCGCGTTTTTTTATTTTCCTTAGGCGACCGCAATTCTATAGCGTTGCGGTCTGAACATGTATCTATTTTGGATTGAAATATGCATCCCGTTTATGATTCTGCGAGACGACAAGGCTACGAAATTTGGAGTCATTGATGATTTGGCGGAAGACAATTTGGAAAGGATAAGACAATGGTGGAAATTTCTAAATCAGACTGGAAGTTATACAGAGATAAAATTGGTGACTGGCAGGAACGGTATATGGAGAAATTGGTGAAAGAGTATATCGAACTGCTTGGTTCTCCGGGAAATGCATCCGATCACTTTTGGGCGTTGGATGAACGAATAAGGAAGGACAAGAAGCATCCGGGTGTATTAATTGAGATGAATAAATCAGATGCGTACTGGGATATTGCAATACTTGTCAGAAAGAAAGTAATCAAGATGGAAGATTTGGCTGAGTTCAGTGACGATTTGAGGGACGCAGTCGCCTTGATTTTGAGCCGATAGTAATGAATCCTTCATAACATAAATATCAATTATTGGAGAGTAACTGCCTTGATGAAGATCAGATGTGTAGTTGAGCGAATTACATATCAGAATCCGGAAAACGGGTATACAATCCTGAAATGCAGAGTAAAGGATTATACAGACCTTGTGCCGGTAATCGGGAACCTGTTAGATGTAAATGTAGGTTCCGTTCTTTTGGTGGAAGGGAATTGGAAAGTAGATTCCAAATATGGCAGGCAGTTTGTGGCGGAATCCTGGGAACGCCAAAAGGAAATCAAAAATGTGATGCTCTTTTTGCAGGACCATGGTGTGAGCACATCCTTTGCGGCTAAAATATATAAGCAGTACGGTAATGACAGTATTCCAACGGTAAAAGAAAATCCTTATCGTTTAGCCGACGACATCTGGGGCATAGGCTTTAAAACGGCTGACCAGATTGCGGAAAAGCTTGGATTTGAGAAAAACTCCTTTGTACGGCTTCGAAGTGGAATCATGTACACCTTGTCAGAATTGAGCAATGAGGGGCATGTGTATGCAGAAAAGAAGCAGCTGATCAAGGCGGCTTCTGCGCTTCTGGAAGCAGAGGAAGAATATATCATCATGACGATGGAAGAGATGCTTGCCAAAGAGGATCTGATACAGGAAAAGACGATTCATAAAATGGATGCAGAAGGGAATGCCATTGAGGCAATCTATCTTCCGCCATTTTATTATGCAGAAATCGGGGTTGCAGGAAAGCTAAAGAAATTGGCTGCTCTTCCGGCAACAGACAGGCTTTGGACGGGATTGATGAAAGCCCGGGCAGAGAGTGGTAATCAGAGTCTGTCTGTAGATGTGGGTGCAATCGAGAAAAAGGTGGGTATGACCTACGACGATGTACAGCGTGATGCAATCCGTCGTGCTGCCACAGCGAAGGTCATGGTTCTGACTGGCGGACCTGGTACCGGTAAGACGTAAACGCTAAATAGCGAGTACCTTTCAATTATAGTTTAAGTTTGAGATAATAGGCTCATAACTCTAAAGCGGTTAAAAAAGTTCAGTACTCCACTTTTTTGACTCATGTCAGGAGGTTGAGTCATGAAATCTCAAACAAGTTTAGTCGCAGAGCAAGTCCGCCTGTAACAATGGGCAGAACAGATCAGAAACTGCCAGAACCGACCGGAAGGCGTGGATGTTGCTGCCTGGTGCAATCAGAATGGAATCACAAAAGCCAACTATTACTACAGACTGCGCCGTGTAAGAAAAGCCTGTCTTGCTTCCGCCGAAGAATCGGGAACCTCTTTTATTGAATTACAGGTTCCGAAAGCCATTTCCGAAAAGGTTGATTCAGTTGTAACACAGGATGTCGCCGCTGTTCTGCACAGCCCCAATGGTTTTACACTTGAAATTTCAAATCATGCTTCTGCTGAATTTATCCGAAGTGTCGTAGGAGCGATAACTCATGCTGAATGATGCTGCCGGATTCAAAAAGGTTTATCTTGCCACGGGTTTTACTGATTTAAGACGTGGCATTGATGGATTGGCGGCCATCATCCGCTTCCAATTCAAGCTGGATCCCTATGACCGGAATACGCTTTTTCTGTTCTGTGGAAGAAGAACAGACCGGATCAAAGGTCTCCTTTGGGAAGGCGATGGTTTCCTGCTCATCTATAAAAGGATAGAAAACGGTGCCCTGAATTGGCCCCGTTCTTCAGATGAAGCCATGGAAATCACAGAAGAACAGTACCGCCTGTTAATGCAGGGACTGGAGGTTGTTGCCAAACGACCTATCCGTGAAGTCGAAAATCCACAGCAGTCCATGTTATTGTGCAATTCGGAGTATTTAAAAAGCCGTAGCAGTAAGTCTGTTTCCAGAAGGAAAGTTGAAAGACCTTCCTGCTGAGGAACGACTGAAGCAGCGCCAGCTGATAATCAAACCACTGGTAGAAGCTCTGTTTGTGTACCTCAAAACCAGTGAACCCAAGGTTCCGGCAAAAGGGAAGCTACGTGATGCTTATACTTACATACTTAATCAAGAAAGATACCTCAAAGTATTTCTTACTGATGGAGATGTACCAATGGATAATAACGCCAGTGAACGTGCCATCCGTGGTTTCTGCATCGGCAAGAAAAACTGGGAGATGATTGACACCATCAATGGAGCAAAAACATCAGCAATCATTTATAGCATTGCAGAGACAGCAAAAGCTAACAACTTAAAACCATATGAGTACTTTGACTATCTCCTGACGGAGATCCCCAAACATACGGAAGTGATAAATTAGAACGGTTGATATGGGCGATAGAGTAAGAAGCCCATGTAGGCAAATAAGCGGTATAGATCAGCACCGGGAACGGGCTGGCCTATGCCGCTTATTTTGCATTTTGGAGGAAGTGTGGCTACACACGACCGCAAAATAGGGTTTCCAAAGGGTATCCCTTTGGCACACGACTTTGCTTGCAAAGTGTAGTGTGTTATACGCTCTGTCGGCGTTGCTGCGAAAATGAGGTTGCCAACCGGGAGGGCAAGGGCATTTGAAGCAGCAGGAAAGCAGGGCTGTGATTGCGTGTCGTGGAGCCGCAAGCGCAGGGCTGGTTTCATCAGCAGACAGGGCGTATATGAAAACTCTCGTCTCTCGTTCAACGCTGGACTTGTAGACACACTTCCACAAAAATTATGATTTATTTTCGGCTCAGAATGGTTTCCACCGTTTGATGTGGCGTCTGATTAGAATTATCCAGCCAAAAACCAATTTTAGGGGTTGTCTGCATAAATGTATTGTATAACGCCTCAACTGTAAAACCGGTATATCCTGTTTTTCCTCGGTGCAGCTCTCTTTCTTTGATTACTTCCACATTCGGGCAAAGGACAATCACTTCTACCGGATAATCTTGCAGATAAGACAACATTCGGTTTAATTCATCGCCATAGTAGTTATCTTGAATAACCACTGAAAAGCCATCTTCAAAATAAGACTTTGCTACATCAGCAGTCAGTTTGTAACGAAGATGTAGCTGGCGAATGGCTTCTTCCGATGGGCTATCTGACATATCCTCTCTCCCGGAAACAATCATTTTTCGGAATACATCACCACGAAGATGGACACATTTCTCTAACGATTCTGCCAGCAATTCAGAAACAGTAGATTTTCCAGAAGCCATTAGCCCTGTAATCAGGTACATTTTTTGATTCATTTGATTTTCCCCCTTTCCGTTTTAATCTCAAAATCGCTGCAAGAACCAATTAGAGTATGCTTTCCAAATAGCAGAGCAAATCTTCTTTCACAAGCGGTTCACAATGACTAAGAATACAATACTTACAATCTGTTGATTGAATCACACACATCAAAGATTTTAACTTGTCCTTGTCCATATATCCATCATTAAAGAAATCCTCACTGGTAGAATCCCCTAAAAAAAGAACTTTTTCTTCCGGTACATAAACACAAACAGTATCTTCTGAATGCGGCGAAACCGTATGAAAAATCTGAGCAGTGATGTCGCCTAAGTCCAAGGTTAACTTATCGGAAAAAGATACATCAGACAGCACAATGGTCAGTTTATCCTGTCCGTAATATTCTTTCCTAAAATGAACATCTTCTTTTTTCAGGATTTCGATATAGCTGGGGTCCACTGCCTGTTCCTGCTGGTCTTTGAGAAACCCGTTTGTCCTGTCGTGGGCAATACTGATTCCATTGATGGCGTGCATCCCAAAGGTGTGGTCATAATGCCAGTGTGTGATAACCGTAAAATCTGGCTTGTTAAAATGTTCCACTTCGATTGCCCTGTAAAAATCCTGAACATGAGAAACCGAATATCCGGCGTCGACTGCCAGAGAGAATTTATCTCCTTTGAGATAGGCTAACATTGGTCTGTCCACTTCGGGATCATGTTCTAAAAAATAGATTCGGTTGGTTAATTGATTCAATCCCATTTTTTGTCCCACCTTTCGGGCAATAAGTCTTTTAATGTAACTTCTCTGCCGTTATCAATAGCAACAATCGCATTTTCGTTTTCTATGTCTAATTGTGAAATCAATTCTCTGCATCTCCCACAAGGCGGCAGGATGCTGCCGTCTTCATAGACAGCTACAATTTTTTTGATTTTCGTTTCCCCGTTCTTCAACATCTCAGCAATAGCTGCCTGTTCTGCACACATACCAATAGGACAGGGCACATCGATACATATGCCTGTATAAACAGCACCGCTTACCGTTTCTAAAGCACAAGCCACATGACCTGCCTCCCCATTTTTCTTTAATTTAATGGGATTGATTGTATCTGTGGCAATATCATATAAATCTTTCATCATTACCTCTTTATTTGTGGTTTATTATGTTGTAAGCTGTTTCAATATTTAAGTATTTATATATCTATTCCTCCGCTTGTTCCATCATCTTTTTTGCAAGTACTTGAAACTGCTTGGTGGTTTCCTCGTCCATCGGAAGAAGTTGCCCAATCTGTCCGGCAATCATAGCAGTTACATCGTCCATAGATAGCGGCTCCTGTTTTTGTTCTGCCAGTGCGTCTTGCATGGTCTGGAACATAGCGGCGGTCACAGATTCTCCCGGCTGTTCTCCGCTGTCCATATCTTTTTTAATATCCCGCAGGATAGCAAGAAATACATTCTTGATTTTTTCAATCTCCGCTTCGTGTTCGCCCATCTTCTGTGCGTTCAGAAGTTGCAAATCCTGTCTTGCTTCTGCCCGATGTTCAGGGTGTTCTTTCATCAGATCGGACAAGGAAGTCGTTGCCAGTTCAATCAGCTGGTTTCTTGCCATGATCCCCTTTGCCGCTATGTCTTGAAAATAAATCCGTATCAAATCCATCAGTTTCGGGAAGTTCCTGTGTTCCAACAGACGGTTGAGGATTTGCACATCGAATGTACCTGTCACAATCCCTCTCACAGCTCCATCGGACAATCCTAATTCAGAAATATCATAGCTTTTACGGACACTCAAAGTGGACAAACCTAATATGTAGTCCGTTGATACCTTAAATTCCTTTGCCACGCCTATGAGAATATCGCTGCTGACCGTCTTTGTTTCCCCACTGACAATGCGGCTCAGCTGGGAAGCAGATACGCCTATCTTCTTTGCAAGCTGTTTTTGTGTAATGTGGTTACCGTTGCACAAATCAGAAATCCTCTGTCCGGGCGTTCCGGGTAAAGCCATACACAACACCTCCTTTTCCTATTTCCCATTATACAGGAAAATTGCAGAAATGCAATTTTGAGATTGAATATTACCCTAAAATGCAATTCTCGCAAGATTCCGGGAATTGCATTTTTTTCGTGTAGACTTAGGGTAGTTCATCGATGAGCTGTACCTTGAAAAATGAATGACCGTCCGAAAAGGAATACCCCGGCAGGGGAAGCACCGCAACGAGCCACTTCGGGACATTTTGTCCCGAAGTCCGGGGAGCGTGACAACGCTGGAACACGCCGCAGGAATGGGGCAGGAAACCTTTTCGGGGAGAACGGCAAAGGAAAAATGGAGGGAACACATGAGAGAAAATCCATATAAACGACTGCCGCCCATAGAGCGCAGGCAGGACGGTTCCCTTTACCGCATGACATCGGCACAGAGAAAACAGGCAAACGCCCTGATCCGCCGGGAGTGCTGCTGTTATGAGGACGGGAACTGTATACTCCTTGACGATGGGGACACCCATACCTGTCCCCAGACCATTTCTTTCTCGGTCTGCTGTAAGTGGTTCCGCTGGTCAGTCTTGCCGCAAATCGGAACGCTGGAAGCAGAGATTTTCCGGGATAAGGAGCTGAAACGCTGTGTGGTCTGCGGCAGAGTGTTCGTCCCAAAGTCTAATCGGGCGAAATATTGCCCCCGACTGCGCCGCCAGAGTTCACAGGCGGCAGAAAACAGAAAGTGAACGGAAAAGGAGGTCTACTGTGGACAGTTAGGGGCTGAAAACTCCTTGATTTACAAGGCTTTGCAAGCACAGAACAGGGGCAGGCAATAGAAACTACCGTCTGCCCCCGGAAACAGGTTTCTAACCGTCCACAAAACATAATATGACAAACATCATTTATATCCATCAGCCGGAAAAGGCAGTCAGCTTTACCCGGCTTCCCAATTTCCTTTTTGAAGCCCCCACATTCACAACCCTGTCCAACGAAGCAAAGGTACTGTATGCCTTTATCCTGCGCCGGACAGACCTTTCCCGAAAAAACGGCTGGGCAGATGAATATGGGTGCATTTACCTCTACTATCCCATCAATGAGGTAGTGGAGTTGCTCCACTGCGGACGGCAGAAAGCGGTCAATACCCTGCGGGAATTACAGTATGCGGAGCTGGTTGACATTAAAAAGCAGGGCTGTGGAAAACCAAACCGCATTTACCCGAAATCCTATGAAGCGGTTTCAAATACCGACTTCAAGAAATACGGTTTTGGAACGCCGGAGGACTGAAAAGCACACCCCACAAGTACGATAATCAATCCTCTTGAAGTACTGAAACCGGACGGAATATAGAAATACAGAGATAAAAATATTTAAGTATATCTCATCCATTCCAATCCTATCCGAGATATTTTCTGCGGGATTTTCCTGTGGAAAATGCCCGGATGGGAATGGATGGGATAGGAAACGGAGGACTATGGCGCAACACGCAATTTTAAGATTTGAAAAGCACAAGGGCAACCCGGCAAGACCGCTGGAAGCCCATCACGAAAGGCAGAAGGAACAGTATGCCAGCAACCCGGACATTGATACCACCCGGAGCAAATACAACTTTCACATCGTCAAGCCGGAGGGCAGATACTATCACTTTATCCAGAGCCGCATTGAACAGGCAGGCTGCCGTACCCGAAAGGACAGCACCCGGTTTGTGGACACGCTGGTTACTGCCAGCCCGGAGTTTTTTAAGGGAAAATCCCCCAAAGAAGTACAGGCATTTTTCCAGCGGGCAGCGGACTTCCTCATTGACCGGGTAGGGCGGGACAACATCGTTTCCGCTGTGGTACACATGGGTGAGAAAACACCCCATCTGCATTTGACCTTTGTTCCGCTGACGCAGGACAACCACCTGTGCGCCAAAGAGATTTTAGGCAACCGAGCGAACCTCACGAAATGGCAGGATAATTTTCACGCCTACATGGTGGAGAAATATCCCGACTTGGAGCGTGGGGAAAGTGCCAGCAAAACGGGCAGGAAGCATATCCCCACCCGGCTGTTCAAACAGGCGGTTTCCCTCTCCAAACAGGCAAGAGCCATTGAAGCCGCCCTTGACGGTATCAATCCGCTAAACGCCGGAAAGAAGAAAGAGGAAGCCCTTGCCATGCTGAAAAAGTGGTTTCCGCAGATGGAGAATTTTTCCGGGCAGCTCAAAAAATACAAGGTTACCATCAGCGATCTGCTGGAAGAAAATCAAAAGCTGGAAGCCAGAGCCAAAGCCAGCGAAAGCGGCAAAATGAAAGATACGCTGGAACGGGCGAAGCTGCAAAGTGATTTGGAAAATATGCAGCGGCTGGTTAACCGTATCCCGCTGGAGGTGCTGGCAGAATTGAAACGACAGCCCAACAAGCGTGGGCGTGAACTTTGACAAAAGTTATATGGTACTATTTTCCGCCTTGTTTTCATAGACATGGACAAAGAGCAGCACACAAGAAGGAGGTGGAACTCTGCTGTGAAAAAGCGAAAACTAAATTATCGGTTTCATAACCCTAATCCAGCGGCAGAGACCGCCGACTACTTACTGAAAATCCTAATGGAAGCCAATACGGAAAAAGTACAGTTGGCTATTCAAGAAGCCGCAGCCGCATCAGATGATACCGAAGAAAAAGTAATCAAAGAGCATCCTGCGTAAAAATGCGTAGGGTGCTTTTTTATGTTTGTGCGCTTGAGTTATGACTAAAATTAAGTTAAAATTAGTCATAGAAGATTTAGAAAGGCGGAATGATATGATTTATACGGATAACCAGTTAAAAGAAAAAATTTCTCAGATGATAGAATCTTTTGAAAGTGAAGTTATAGAGTTCAAAGAGGCAAGAACAAATTATTCCTTTAATGATATTGGAAAATATTTTTCAGCGCTTAGCAATGAGGCAAATTTACGGGGGCTACAGGAAGCGTGGCTGTTTTTTGGCGTATCCGATGATAAGCGGTATGTGGGAACAGAATTTAGGAAGCAAGGAAATTTACAGAACTTAAAAAAGGAAATTGTAAATGGGACAAATGAACGGTTGACATTTTTAGAAATTTATGAGTTGACAATCGAAAAATGCAGAGTGATAGCATTTCAGATACCGCCTGCAATTCGAGGAATCCCAACAACATGGCAAGGTGCTGCGTATGCCAGAGAACATGAATCCATTTGCCCTCTGCCAATGAATAAAGTAGATTTAATCAGAAGTCAGATTGGGATGGACTGGTCAAAAGAAATTGTAGAAGAAGCGACGATAGAGGATTTAAACGAGGATGCAATTAGAAAAGCCAGAGAACTTTTTTCTAAACGACAGAGCGATCGGAAAAAAGCTCAGGAAGTGCTGAGAAATTTATCTGATATTGAAGTTCTAAATAAGGCGGGTATTACCATAAAGGGAAAAATCACCAGAACAGCATTATTACTATTGGGAAAAGGTGAGGCAAAATATTTCTTTGATGGGTTTATTCCGAGGATTACCTGGACACTTTATAATGCAGATAATTCGGTAAAGGCATATGAACATTTTGACATTCCTATGTTGTTAGCGGTAGATAAGGTCTATTCAAAAATTCGGAATGAAAAATATCGTTATATCGCAGGTCAGCAAACACTGTTTCCAGATGAAGTAGATCAATATGAACCGGAGCTAATAAAAGAAATTATCAATAACTGTATCGCTCATCAGGATTATCGCTTGCGTGGAAAAATTAATGTAGAGGAATTTGAGGACAGGCTGGTGTTTATCAATGAAGGGGATTTTATACCGGAAAGCATAGAACAGGCATTGGAACCCGGTTATAAACCGCCCTACTATCGCAATGTATTTCTGTGTAATGCGATGGTCAATCTATATATGATCGACACGAATTCGATGGGAATTCCGATGATGTATCAGATTCAGCGTGATAAATGTTTCCCGTTACCAACGTATGATTTGAATACGAGTAATCGAGTAAAGGTTACGGTATATGGAAAAATATTGGACAAGAACTACACCCAGCTTTTACGTTCGGATGTAGATTTAAATATGAGAACCGTATTTTTGTTAGATCAGGTACAGAAACAAGAAATAATATCAAAAGAGAATTTTAAAGAGTTGAAAAAACAAGGGCTGGTAGAGGGACGTTATCCTAACATCTTTGTATCTTTTAAAGTGGCAGATATTGTTGGACAGAAAGCGGCGTATGTTCGGAATAAAGGATTGGATGATGATATCTGTAAGCAGTTAATTGTCAAGGCGCTGGAATCAATGGGGGAAGCAAGAAAAAAAGATTTGATGGAAGTTCTGGAAAAGGCATTGCCAGAGGTGCTGAGTGAGGAACAGAAATCAAAGAAGGTTTCTAATTTACTACAAGCACTAAAGAAAGATGGCATAATTGAAGTTAGTGGAGTAAATCGATATTCCAAATGGTATGTAAAAAGTAAATAATTAAAAAATTTGTAATGTTAAGAAAAGGAGACACGCAGATGAAGATTTTAGATTTGGTAGATGATATAAGAAGCGGTTGTAAGTCTGTTTTAACAACAATGGCATTAGAAGAATATAAAAAATTGTCATTTTTTGCATTTAATAATAATGGAAATATTGATGGTCAGCGAAGTGTTATCAAACGTTCTTCTACAGCAGCCAAAATTAGAAAGCGTATGGCGGATGATTTTAGGAAAGGAGCAATTTTTCCACAAGTGGTTTTAGGTGTGCTTTTTTCGACTGATGATATGCAAAATTTGGATGAATCAGAGTTTTGTATGTTATTAGACACTGTTAATGAGGACCAGATTTCTATTATTGATGGAATGCAGAGAAGTAATATATATTTTGACAATTATGAAGACAATGAACAACGAGAAATTCGTGTGGAATTTTGGTGTTCAGATGCAAGTATAAAATTATTATATCGAATGCTCGTGTTAAATACAGGACAGGTTCCATGGAATACTCGAAGACAGTTGGAAGTGATTTTTGATGGGATAAGTAATAAAATTTCTGAAGAAATAAAAAAGACTGATCCATGGTTGGATCTTCAATTGAACATTTTAGCCGTTGATGAAGTTAAACGACGTAAAGCTGGAATGTTTAAAAAGTCATCACTTATTGAAATGTATCTTGGATTTAATACAAGAAAAGTGAATGTTGATGTTAATGATGAACTTGCAGATGAATTTCAACGTTTTGATATGATGGAGGCAGTTGATAATGTTGTAAATTTTGAAATGTTTGTAGATACTTTTCGTAATTTATGTAAATTGGATTTTGCAATGACAAATACAAGTGAAACTGTTGAAGGTAAACAATTTGCATCTGGGCAAGATTTATTCCGAAGTGATCCAGTATGCTTGGGATTTGTAGTTTCATGTGCAGAGTATATTATGGGTAAAATGGGAGTTAATCGCAGCGATGATGAAAAGCGAAATAGAGCATTAGAATTGGACAATAAAATTGTACAGGTAATAAGATGTATCGAAAATAATCCAGACACATATTTAAGTCTTGAAGTTTTAAATGAAATTGTTGAAAAATTACCAAGGACACGAATTGGTGATAACTTAAGACATTTATTTAAAAATGCATTTAGTGAACTAATTCGATATGATAACCTTGAAGAGGTTCCGTCTATGGAGACGTTTTGGAGAGAATAAGTATGTCGAGAAATTTATTACAAATGACAAGTAAAATTTTTGATGAGTTCGCTGCTCAAGTTAGTGATGAGCATAAAGAATATATTGCATCTGTAAATAGGCATATATCTATAAGTGAAGAAAATCGCAAAGAGTGTTGTGGATTATTAAAAGATGCGATAATAGTTGGTAGAAGACATAAGTATTTGCCTACAGTTGTTTTTATAAAATATAAGGAAGTGTTTTATGTAGGAATAGATACACGGTATGCTGAAAAATTTGAAACTTTTGGATATATACTGGAAGAAAATCTCGCAATTTGTATTGGGTGCCAAATTCTAAGTATAGCAGAAAAATATTACCAACTTAAAGTGGAATCAAAAGAGCTGATAGATTGTTGTTTGGGGTTGCAATCAGAAGAAGGTAAGAAAGAAGTTGTTTTTTCAGAAGATGATATTCTTGATTTAGTTTATGGACTATCAATTTTCAAGATCTTAAATAATGAGTTGGGAATAGATATGGATTCACTGGATGATGTGTTAAGAGTTTCCGTGTTATTATTGGTTGCAAATAATGAAAAAAAATCTAATGTTTATAAAGAAACTATGGAAAAATTATTATCAATGATATGTGTAAGAAAAATATGTGGTAACATTTTAGATTTTCTTATTATTAAAGATAATAGAATTAAATTTTTAAGTTTATATCAATGCATAGAATTTCTGTTTGTTCCAAACAGAGCAAGTGAATTTGTAGAAAAATATAATATGAACATTTCAGATGCACTAAGACTACATATAAATGAAGCGATGAGGAGAGATGAACGAGTAAATGCATTAGCAATTTTAAAATTTGCAGGAACACCTTTGATTCATAGGATGCACATTTTATTGTTCGATGAATCAGGCGGTGATAAGGAGTTAGAACATATTAATAACTGGATATATGACAAAAGATGCTCAATAGCACATTTTAGATATGGACAGCAAAAAAATGAAGAAACATCTGTGAATGAAGACATATTAGAAATGATGATAGAATTATTAGTTGAGATTTTTTCAAATATTAATCAAAATATGAAAGATATCTGTAGTGGACTTATAAAATTAGATGAAAGTACTTTGGCATAAATGCTAAGGTACTTTTAGTTGCTATTTTATTAAAAAAAGCGCATAATAAGGTTGTAACAGAACGATTTGATTTTAACAGAGAGGTTTGCCATGAATATAGCTGCTTACTGCCGTGTTTCCACCGATAAGGCTGACCAGCTCAACAGCCTAGAAGCACAGAAAGAGTTTTTTTCTGAATACACAAAACGCACAGGGGACACCTTAGTAAGATTGTATGCAGATGAGGGGATTTATGGAACCAAAATAAAAAATCGAAAAGAATTTTTACGCATGATGGCAGATGCCGAGCATGGGCTGTTTGATATGGTCGTAGTCAAGGACATTTCCCGCTTTGCCAGAAATACTGTTGACCTTTTGCAGAATGTCCGCAAGCTGAAATCTTTGGGAATTGAAACGCAGTTTTTGACCGCCAACATGACCAGCATGGGCAATAGTGAATTTGTGCTGACGATTTTTGGGGCATTGGCACAGGAGGAAAGTGCGAATACCTCAAAGCGTGTGAAATTTGGGAAAAAGATGAATGCTGAAAAAGGTCGTGTCCCGAATATCGTTTACGGATATGATAAGACGATTGGAGATTATTTTAACCTTGCGATCAATGAAGAAGAAGCTGTGGTTGTCCGCCAGATTTATGAGTGGTATATCAAAGACGGGTATGGTGCTGCGAAAATTTCCATTTTCTTAAATGAACGAGGATTGCGGACAAAACGGAATTGCCAGTGGAGCCAGAATGGGGTTTGCCGTATTCTTACGAATGAACTTTATACGGGTAAAATTATTAACGGCAAACAGGAAGTAACCGACTTTCTGACCGGGCAGAGGGCGGACAAAGATGAAACCGAGTGGATGGTTGTGGAGCGTCCGGATTTGCGTATTATTGAGCCGGAGGTTTTTGAACAGGCACAGCAGATTATGCAGTCCAGAGGCAAAGCATTTAAGGTGGATAAGGAACGCCAAAGCAATAAATATCTGTTCTCTACTCTTATCAAATGCAAGGAATGCGGCTGGTCCTTCCGGCGCACAGTCCGCACATATAAAAACACCTATGTGCGCTGGGTGTGTTCCGGGCATAACGGGCGTGGTGCAGACAACTGCCCCAATGCTGTGACGGTAGATGAAGAAGAATTAATTGAAGTTTTGCAGGAATATTTTGCTGAACTTCTGAAAGCAAAGAAGAATGTGATCCGTTATGTGGTTGGAGAATTCCAGCGGGTTTATAAGGCAAAGGACGAAAACCTGAACTATGAAAAAGAGCTGAACGCACAGCTTTCCAAACTGCAAAATACAAGGCAGAAGTATATGGATATGTACGCCGATGACCTTATCAGCCGGGAAGAATTGAATGAAAAAATCGGTGGTATGCGAAAAGAAATCGAGCGGTTGGAAAATGAATTGAAGATGGTATCTTATCATCTGACAAAGGGCGAGCAGTTAGAAAGCGTCCTTGGGCGGACATTTAAGGAAATCGAAGATATTTCCGATGTGCGGGAAATGACCAATGCCCAGCTAAAGCGTATCATCCAGAAAATCGAAGTGGACAAGGATGGGAATGTAGATATTTACCTGCGTTTGCTTGGGAATTTGGGCTTGGATGAAACCGTTCTAATTCGTCACGACGAAACATATGGAAGAGTCAGACAGGTCGTTTTTAGAAAATCTGCTGCCGTGGTCTCCGAATTTACCGGAGAATATCAGAAAACCGAAGTAAAACAATTCACAGCAAGCCGCGAGAGCGGCTTATAGCTGTCAGGGTACTCGCTATACAGCGTTTACCCTCTCGCAAGAGTGAGGAACTGATCAATAAGATCATGTCCCTGACCTCCGGAGAGAATGCGCAGAAACTTCGCCGCAATGTCGAGGTTGAGGGTCGTGTAAAAACAGATAATCAGTGTGGCTATTACATCGTTGATACCATCAATGAAGCAATCGATACTCGCCGCAAGGTATCCTTTTATTATACCGATTATGATGTAAATAAACAGCGATACATAACCAACAGCGGACAACGGTACACAGTTAGTCCGTATACGCTCATTTGGGATGGAGATTATTATTATCTTCGTGGGTACTGCGATGAGCGCCGGGATAAGCGTACGTTCCGGTTGGATCGTATTGACCATGTGCCGGATATTCTCCCGGATCCTGCGGCTCCAAAGCCTGACGATTATAGTGTTTCTGAATATTGCAAGCGGGTATTTAGAATGTACGATACGGATCAGCCGACGGAGGTAGAGCTCCTTTGTAAGGCATCAACCATGAAGGTTCTTATCGATAACTTTGGAATTGATATTGATACTGAGCCGGTGGATGGGGAGTACTTTAAGGCTAAGGTTATGGTATGTACGAGCCTGATCTTCTATCGCTGGGTATTTGGATTTAGTGGCAACATTAAAATTGTCGGTCCGCAAAACGTAGTGGCTGAGTATCAGAAACTGCTTCATAAAGCACTCGAAGACTATGCCGTCGGCAATAATTGATAACTAGATAAGGATGTTATAAATGGAAAGCCCAAAGAAAGATACACTTATATTTTATGAAGTTCATGCGAAGGATTTTTTCAGTTCTACAGTAGACGTAGAATTTTCTGATATACAAGATCGCTTTCTGACATTGCTGCCGGATCATGCATCTGTTTTGGATTTTGGCTGCGGTTCCGGTCGCGATACGAAGTATTTCCTGGAAAAAGGATACGTGGTTTCGGCTACAGATGGGGCGGAAGAGCTGTGTCAGTTAGCTTCCGAATATACCGGAATTTCTGTACGCCACGAGTATTTTGAACAGTTAGACGAAGAGGAAGTTTACGATGGTATCTGGGCGTGTTCTTCTATTCTGCACGTAAAAAAGAATGAGCTTCCGGATATTCTTCGGCGGATGGCCCGTGCGATAAAAGATAACGGGATCATTTATACTTCTTTTAAATACGGTGATTTTGAGGGAGAGCGAAACGGCAGGTACTTTTCGGATTTTACAGAAGAGTCTTTTGCACGATTGCTTGAACAGATCCCGTGTTTGAAAGTACAGGATTTATTTATTACAGGTGATGTTCGTCTGGGAAGAGGGGAAGAGAGATGGCTGAATTTGATTTTAAGAAAACGGAATATCCATTGAACATTGATGCCCAATACCACAGTACTCTGGACTTGTATAGCTTTACTCAAATGCTGAAGGATCCTTCCTATTGCTATAAGTTTTACTGGCTGGAGGCTATCGTCGATCTTATTTCGGAAAATGTTACTGACACGACTTTCGATGCGGTTATAGATGAGATGATTGCAAATGCATGGTATTCTGTGGTGGAATTTCATGTACACTTAAGCGGCACGATCAATGGAGAAGTTAAGGATGGACTGGAGCGAGCTGTTCTAAAGCTTCGTGAACTAAGTGAACTTTCCAGCAACGCTTCAAAGGTTGAGATAAAAAACGCAATCAAAGAGCATAACAATGCGATCGAAGGCGAAAAGAAGCAGCTTTCCAATATGGTACCATATCGTGCGCTGGCAGGCTTCTTCTCAGATGCAGATCGTACACCGGACTGGGGCAGCGTTCGCAGAATGGTGGCTTATATCGAATACATCAATAAAACAAAGGTCATTCTTCCATATACTTTGGGTGAAAGCAGTAAGCTGAATAAAGAGATCCATTTCCATCCGATTTGGGTACAGATGATTCAGAATCATACGGTTTCTATTTGGGGTTGGATTCAGTATGAGAAAATAAAATGGCTTCAGATGAATAATCCGGAGGTTCCGGGACTTGTTTACAAACTGACTCCTTTGGACGAGAAGATGCGTAAATTGTCGAATGTCCGTAATCTTTGGGAAGCGGTTTTAGATACAACTCCGGTTACAGATGTATTTACAGGGAAACCGATTGAAAAAGGCGCTTATGATGTGGATCATTTTATACCATGGTCCTTCGTGATGAATGATGAACTGTGGAATCTGATGCCGATGGATTCTTCGCTGAATTCGTCCAAAAGCAACCGACTGCCTAAATGGGATCCGTTTTTTACCGTGTTTGCGAATAATCAGTATGTTCTTTATGAATTGATCCACAAAAGGGAGAGTATTCACCGATTGTATGAGAAGTGTTATCGAGATAATCTCCATTCCATATGGGCAAACCAGGAACTGTACTGTAAGGGCAATTCAAGAGAAGTATTTGTCAACATTCTGGATCGAAATATGCACCCGGTTTATGATTCTGCGAGACGACAAGGTTACGAAATTTGGATCCATTGATGTTTAGGCGACACCCTCAAAATATCGAGTATTCTGTAAGAGTTTATTTGTGCCGGAGAAATTAACAGCCCAAGCAGTCAGCACGTATTGTTTATCGGAACAAATCCGAATTTCGTGGATAGAGAATATTCCTGATTATTTGTTGTGTAGCCTTGCTAAAGGTGGTGATACATATGCAATGGAGTGAATACAACGAAAAATATGACGGGTGGCAAGAAAGCACCCAGTACAGCAAACTGGGATCAATCACAGATTTCGGTCTTGAGAGCAGCCCTTTGTCAGAGATTACAGACTGTGTTCAGTACGTGAATGAGAAAACGGCTAAGCGTATTCTCATTCTGGCAATCAAGAATGGGGTGGTATTCTCCGGCAGTGAGGTTGCAGAAATTATTGAATATGTAGCACCGGAAGAAAATATCATGCTGTCTTTGTTCAGGACTTCCGATTTATCAACTTACAGAGTGTGAAGCTCTTTGCGATGATAAGCATACAGAGATGCTTCTTTTGGCCAATCAAGAGAAGTTCAGTGAAGAAGATCTGGATGCTCTCTGCGACCTGTGTGTAGATGAGAAAACTATCGAGATAATCGCAAGGCGAAGTGGTAATCCATATTCGGATTCAAATGAAGAAGACAATTTTGACTTGGATTATGTGGCACCGCCAAGGAAAAAAGGACTTAGATTTTTGGGTACAGTGGCCGCAATTCTTGGCGCTGTGGACGGTATTTCCTCGGCAGATGATGCGAAAAAACACAGTGGCAAATGCAATGGGGATTGTGCCAACTGCCCTCCGCATTATGGCTACCGCTATGGCCGCTGGTATTATGGACATGGCCATCATTATGGGTGTGAATTTGGCGGAAACAGAGGCGGCGGTTCAGATTAAATTGAAAAAGCCGTATGATTTTTACTGAGGAAGAATTGCTCAATGAACAGACAAGAATTATTTAAGCAAGTAAAACAGATGTATGGAACAGAACCTGATTATCCCTGGCACGACAGGAATGCGGTGCTTCGCCATCCGGATACCGGCAAATGGTTTGCTGTGATAATGGAAATACCGGAGTTTAAACTGGGTTTGCCTGGTAACTGGGTTGTTGATGTGGTGAATGTGAAGTGTGACCCTATGCTGATCGGATCCCTGCGACAGCAGGCAGGTTATTTTCCTGCCTACCACATGAATAAGGATCAGTGGATCAGTGTTCTGCTGGATGGACCTGTTCCGGAAGCAGCGATTCTGAACCTGATTTCCATGAGCTATGAATTGACACAGGAAAAGAAACATCAAGAGTCAAATAGGCAGGTCTCAGAGAGTGCCGGAAATAAGATGTCGAATGAGGAAATCAGAAGAAGACTTTCCGGAAGAGCTGCAGAGTATCTGATGTTTTTAGATGACTGTACTACAGAGAGAGGTCAAGCCTTGCAACAATCTTGGATTGGAGGCCCAATATGAGTTTAAATCGATTTATAGAAGCACAAAAGCAGGATTATGAGCAGGCACTTTCTGAAATCAAAAGCGGCCATAAAAGCTCCCACTGGATGTGGTATATCTTTCCCCAGATCAAAGGTCTTGGCTTCAGCAGCACAGCTCAGTACTATGCGATCAAAGATCCGGAAGAAGCCCGGGCATATATGCAGACTCCCCTTTTGCGGGCAAATTTGCTTGAAATATCCGGAGCCTTGTTGAAGCTGGATTCCTGTAATCCGGAAGTGGTGATGGGCTATCCGGATGATATGAAATTGAAATCCTGCATGACGCTGTTTGAGGCGGTGGAGCCGACAGAAAGTGTCTTTGGAGAAGTGCTGGAGAAGTTCTTTGGCGGAGAGCGGGATCAAAGAACATTGGAACTTATGCAAAGACGATAAGGAGTATCAGACCATGGAAAACGGAACAAAATTAAGAATACTCTATTTATATCAATATCTTCTGCAGCATTCCGATCAGGAGCATCCGGAATCAACGGTGAATCTTGCAAGGATGCTGGCGCAGGAGTATGGAATCAAAACAGCCCGGAATACCATCAGTAATGATTTGACGATGCTGGTAAACAGCGGGCTGCACATTGAGGTGACAAGAAGTACCCAGAACCTTTATTACTATGATGGTGCCCTCTTTGAGCTGCCGGAGCTGAAGGTTCTGATTGATGCCATTTCTGCGGCAAAATTCATTCCTGCCCGGAAAAGTGAGGAGCTGATCAATAAGGTGATGTCCCTTACCACCAGGGAAAATGCGCAGAAGCTGCGCCGGAATGTGCAGGTGGAAGGTCGGGTAAAGAGCGAGAATCAATGTGGCTATTACATCGTAGACAGTATCAATGAGGCCATTGATACCAGAAGAAAGGTATCCTTCTTCTACACCGATTATGATGTTCATAAGAAGCGGTACATAACAAATGAGGGAAAACCATATACCGTCAGTCCCTACACCCTGATCTGGGATGGAGATTACTACTATCTCCGGGGCTTCTGTGATGAGCGGGATGCCATGAGAACCTTTCGCCTGGATCGTATAGATCATGTTCCGACCATTCTTGCCGAACCGGCTGTGCCAAAACCAGAGGATT
>JAUNPJ010000006.1 GCA_030536755.1 Eubacteriales bacterium
CTACGACTGGGCAGTTACAAGCCCATTACCTTTAGGTGATGGGTAGTTGACACGAAGAAACAGAAGATGAGAAAGGTGAGAAGAACATATGACGGAACGATTGTATTACGCGGATGTGTATTGCAGGGAATTTTTTGCGGAAGTCACGGACTGCAGAGAGGGAAAACACGGTTATGAGATTACGCTGGACCGAACTGCTTTTTATCCGGAAGGCGGCGGTCAGCCGGGAGATCGCGGCGTGCTGATCACAATGGAGCAGGGATTAGTGGTGATTTCGGATACGCATGAGAAACATGGCGAGGTGGTACATTATGCGGATTGCCCTCTGGAGCCGGGGACAGCGGTGGCAGGAAGAATCGACTGGGCGTACCGCTTCAGTCTGATGCAGAATCATTCCGGGGAGCATATCGTGAGTGGGCTGGTGCATGAAAAATTTGGTTTTGAGAATATTGGATTTCACATGAGTGCCGACCGCATGACCGTTGATTTCTCCGGAGAATTTTCTTTGGAGGATATGAAGCTTCTGGAGCTTCGCGCCAATGAGGTTGTGTGGAAAAATATACCGGTCAATATTCGCCTGTATTCGGAGGAAGAGGTAAAAGCGCTGCAGTACCGGAGCAAAAAGGAATTGCATGGACAGGTGCGCATCGTGACATTTCCTGGAGCGGATGTGTGTGCCTGCTGCGGAACACACGTCAGCCATTCCGGCGAGATTGGTCTGATCAAAATGATTTCCCTGCATAAATTCCGCGGTGGTGTGCGCATGGAAATGGTCTGCGGAGAGAAAGCACTGGAATATGTAAATGAAATCTGTACGCAGAATCAGCAGATTTCCGTCATGTTGTCAGCAAAACCGGGAGAGACAGCAGATGCTGTTTCACATCTGAAGGAAACAGAGGAGAAAACACGTTTTCGTATGAATCAGATGGAGCAGGAAGTGTTTGCCCAGAAGGCAGAAGCATTGAAACATGCGGGAGATGTGCTGTTGTTTGAAGATGGGTTATCACCGGACAGTGTTCGTAAACTTGCAGTAGCTGTGATGGAGATCTGCAAAGGGCGCTGTGCCGTTTTTTCCGGTGATGACGAACAGGGATACAAGTACGGAATTGGAGAGCAGGATGGCGATTTGCGGGTATTAATCAAGGAAATGAATCAGACTCTGCATGGACGGGGCGGCGGAAAGCCGTTCTTTGCACAGGGAAGTGTCATGGCAAAGAGAGCAGAAATCGAAGCGTTTTTCAAAAACGTATATTGACATAAAATAAATTAATTGCTATAATACACATCATTAAACGAGGACAACGTTGTCAGTCGATGGCGTTGTTCTCGTTTTTTTGTATTTATACGGAATAAAGGAGGAAAATCGTATGAGGTTAAATCCCAAGGAACAGGAGAAGTTAATGCTCCATATGGCAGGAATGCTTGCGAAGGAAAGAAAAGACAGAGGATTAAAGCTGAATTATGTGGAGTCCGTTGCCTATATCAGTTCCGAACTTCTGGAACTGGCAAGAGACGGAAAGGATGTTGTGGAGCTGATGCAGCTTGGCAGAACCATTTTGAAGAAAGAAGATGTGATGGACGGGGTCGCAGATATGGTTCATGAAGTACAGGTGGAAGCTACGTTTCCGGACGGAACGAAACTGGTAACTGTTCACGATCCCATTCAGTAGGAGGAGACGAGTATGAAGATTGGAGAAATCATTCCTTTAGACAGAGAGATTACATTAAACGAAGGGAAAAACACAATAGAGATCATAGTAGCCAATGCAGGAGACAGACCGGTACAGGTCGGGTCTCATTTTCATTTTTTTGAGGTAAATCGCTGTCTGAAATTCGACAGAGAAAAGGCATATGGATATCATCTGGATATCCCGTCCGGCACTTCTGTTCGATTTGAGCCGGGTGAGGAAAAGAAGGTGCAGCTGACAGAGATCGGAGGAACAAAGCGGGTATTTGGGCTCAATGATCTGACCTGTGCGCAGGTATCGGAGGCAACGAAAAAGGCATCTTTGGAGACAGCAGGCAGAAAAGGATTTTTGGAATAGGAGGCGAAAAGTATGAGCGTAAAGATTTCGGGAGAAAAATATGCAGCAATGTACGGCCCTACTGTTGGGGATAAAGTGAGACTGGCAGATACAAGTCTTGTGATCGAGGTGGAAAAAGATTACACCCATTACGGGGATGAGATCAAATTTGGCGGCGGCAAGACGATCCGTGATGGAATGGGACAGTCCGTAAAGACGAAGAGCAGTGACGGTGATCTTGACCTTGTCATCACCAATGCGCTGATTCTGGACTATACAGGAATTGTAAAGGCAGATATCGGAATCAAAGATGGAAAGATCAAGGGTATCGGAAAAGCCGGAAATCCGGCAATCATGGATGGCGTGACACCGGGAATGACAGTTGGCGCATCGACAGAGGCACTTGCCGGTGAAGGCATGATCGTCACAGCGGGAGGTATCGATACGCATATTCATTTTATCTGTCCGCAGCAGATTGACTGTGCGCTGTATTCCGGTGTGACAACGATGATCGGAGGAGGAACCGGACCGGCAGACGGAACGAATGCGACAACCTGTACTCCCGGACCGTGGAATCTTGAGAAAATGCTGCAGGCAGCAGAGGAGTATCCGATGAATCTCGGCTTTCTCGGAAAAGGAAACTGTTCCGATGAGGGACCGCTCGCAGAGCAGGTGAAAGCGGGAGCGATGGGACTGAAGATTCATGAAGACTGGGGAGCAACTCCGGCAGTGATTGATCATTGTCTGAATGTGGCAGATGAGTATGATGTACAGGTTGCCATCCACACAGACACACTGAATGAGGGCGGATGCGTGGAAGACACGTTAGATGCGATTGCAGGAAGAACGATACATACCTATCATACAGAAGGTGCCGGCGGCGGACATGCACCTGATATTATCAAAGCTGCGGCGTCTGCAAACGTACTGCCGTCTTCCACAAATCCGACCATGCCGTTTACCGTCAACACACTGGATGAACATCTGGATATGCTGATGGTATGCCATCATCTGGACAAAAAGATTCCGGAGGATGTGGCGTTTGCAGATTCTCGTATCCGTCCTGAGACGATTGCCGCAGAGGATGTTCTGCACGACATGGGCGTATTCAGTATGATGAGTTCTGACTCCCAGGCGATGGGACGTATCGGAGAGGTCATCACAAGAACGTGGCAGACAGCAAGCAAAATGAAGGATGAGAGAGGTGCTCTTCCGGAGGATGAAGGACATGACAATGACAATTTCCGTGTAAAACGTTATATCGCGAAATACACCATCAATCCGGCGATTACACATGGTATTTCCAAATATGTCGGTTCTGTGGAAGAAGGAAAATTTGCAGATCTCGTACTCTGGAATCCGGCATTCTTTGGTGTGAAACCAGACATGGTCATCAAGGGCGGTATGATCACGGCCTCCAAGATGGGAGATGCCAATGCGTCCATTCCTACTACACAGCCGGTTCTGTATCAGCATATGTTCGGGGCTGACGGAAAGGCAAAATGCGGTACCTGCCTGACATTTGTATCAAAAGCTGCGATGGAAGAAAACGTAAAAGAAAAGTATGGACTGGAAAAAACGGTAGTTCCTGTGGGAAACTGCAGAAATATCGGCAAAAAAGATATGAAATACAACTGCGGAACACCAGAGATCACGGTAGATCCGGAAACTTATGAAGTAAAAGCAGACGGAGAGGCGATCACTTCCAAACCGGCGAAGAAACTGCCGCTGACACAGCTTTACAATTTATTCTAAACGACAGCAGGGGAGGAAAAGGGTATGTTAGGTGTTTGTTTATTGTTTGTGGGAATTGTACTGATCAACAACGGCGTCTGTGCACTTGGAAAAATTGATGGAAAGTCGGCAGCAGTCATGAATATTTTTACCGGTGTGCTGTCTCTGTTTATCAATTTTACCAGTCTTGTGCAGGGCAATTATTACGCAGCCGGAACCGGTCTGCTGTTTGGTTTTACCTACCTGTTTGTAGCTGCGAATAACCTGTTTCATTTGAATACAAAGCCTTTCGCATGGTTTTCTACATTTGTCGCAGTCAATGCGGTAATTTTCGGAACGATGGAAGGGTTTGTAGGAATTCCGTCCTGGAATATTGCACCGGACTGGAGATGGGCAGCAATCTGGTATCTGTGGGCAATCCTTTGGGGAACTGCATTTGTGGAAGACATCATGGGTAAAAAACTTGGAAAATTCGTACCATGCCTGCAGGTATTTGAAGGTATCGTGACTGCGTGGATTCCTGGCGTCATGCTGCTGCTCAATGTATGGTAGGAGAATGATTATGTTATGTGAAAAAATTTTGTGTAATCTGAAAGAACTGGCTGATCTTGAAGAGAAAAAGATTGATTATGTGGATTTTGAGTGGGATGAGGCATTTAAGAAAATCCACAAAAAAACAAGCCGCGGCGGTGTGGAAGTAGGGCTTCGGCTTGAGGATTCGGTGCTGACACAGGGAATCCGCACCGGTGATGTTTTTTATATGGATGAGGAAAAAATCCTGGCTGCTTCTATTTTGCCGTGCAGAGTCATTGAAGTGCATGTGCGAAAGGATCATCCGCACATGGTTGCAAAAGTATGTTACGAGATTGGAAACCGCCATGCTACGCTGCTGTGGGGAGAGGGAGACAATACGTTTATCACTCCCTACACACAGCCGTTGATGGAACTTTTACAGAAGCTTCATGGTGTAGAAGCAGTTGAAAAAAATATCGTGTTGGATTTTGACAAACGAATTTCTGCTTCCGTCAATTCTCATACACACTGACAAAGGAGAAGTATCACGTATGGAGAAAACAAAAAAATTTCTTTTGCTGCAGATCAACGATGCATTGTTTCCGATCGGAGGATACTCACATTCGTATGGGCTGGAGACGTATATTCAGAAGGAACTTCTCACAGATGAAACACAGGCAGAAAGGTATGTAAAGAAAAAAATCACGCAAAATCTGCTGTATAATGATCTCTTTTATTGCCGTCTCGCATGGGAGGCGGCAAAAGAGGGGGATATGCATGCATTGGAGGAGCTGGAAGAGATTCTGGAGGCGGGAAAGGTTCCGGCGGAGATTCGGGATGCATCCAGAAAGCTTGGCTCCCGTTTTGTCAAAACACTGCAGATGTCGGAAATTCCCTATGAAACTTCTGTATTTCGATTATATACCGATATGCGAAAAGGAAAAACAATCAATCATGTCATTGCCTACGGTGTGTTCTGCGCCTCCATTGGCATTGACCTCGAAGAATGCCTGGAGCATTTTCTGTATGCCCAGACGTCTGCGATGGTGACGAATTGCGTCAAAACGATACCTTTGAGCCAGACGAAAGGACAACAGATTCTGGTTTCCTGCTATCCCTGTATGGAACAGGCAGTGGAGCAGGTACAAAGGCTTCCGATGGAACTTCTGGGAGCCGGTGCACCGGGATTTGACATTCGCTGTATGCAGCATGAGGGATTGTATTCCAGAATTTATATGTCGTAGGAGGAACAACATGTCTTATGTAAAAATCGGAGTTGCCGGTCCTGTTGGTTCTGGAAAGACAGCTCTTATTGAAATTCTTACAAGAAAAATGGCACAGCAGTACAGCATTGGTGTCATCACGAATGATATTTATACGCAGGAGGATGCAGAGTTTCTGTGCAAAAACAGCGTGCTCCCGAGAGAGCGGATCATTGGTGTGGAGACTGGCGGATGCCCGCACACAGCCATCCGTGAGGATGCATCTATGAATTTGGAGGCGGTCGATGAAATGATGCTGCGTTTTCCGGATATTGAGCTTCTGTTTATTGAAAGCGGCGGTGACAACCTTTCCGCTACGTTCAGCCCGGAACTGGTGGATGCAACCATTTTTGTCATTGATGTGGCTGAGGGAGATAAGATACCGAGAAAAGGCGGTCCCGGAATTGTCAGGTCGGATCTTCTGGTCATCAATAAGATTGATCTGGCTCCATATGTGGGCGCCGATCTGCAGGTCATGGAGCGTGATTCCAAAAGGATGAGAAAAGACCGGCCGTTTTTGTTTACGGATATCCGTGACGACCAGGGCGTGGATGCAGTCGTGGAATGGATTCAGAAAAATGTACTGCTGGAAGGGTGCGAATAGATGGAGAATCAATTTGGAAGAACCTCACGTTGTGAACTGGTGGCCTCTTCGGATGGAGAAAAAACGATTTTATCGGACGTTGCGTTTACGGCGCCTTTTAAAATTATGACACCGTTTTACGAAAAGCCGGATGTGATGCATGTGATGCTTTTGTCAGCTTCCGCAGGAATCATGGAGGGAGATACACAGGAATTTCAGATACGGACAGAGAGCGGCGCTCATATGCGTTTTTCCGCACAGGCTTACGAAAAGATCCATAAGATGAAGGAAGGCTTTGCAAGGAGAACGGCGCATATTTTGGTAAAGAAAAATGCGAATCTGGAATACGATGCGCCGCCGGTTATTCCGTTTGCACAGTCTGCCTATACCAGCAGTATGGAAGCGGAACTGGAAGACGAATCGTCACTGTTTACGTATCAGGAAATCCTGTCCTGCGGAAGAACTGCTTACGGGGAGTGTTTTCAATATCGATACTATCATAATCTGGTAACGGTGAAGCGGAAGGGAAAACGAATCTATCGCGATAATTGCTATTTTGAACCGGAAAAGATGGACCTGGAAGGTCTTGGAATGTACGAGGGATTTCATCACTATGGAACGCTTCTGTTTTTTAACAGAGAGATGGAAAAGCAGGAGCTGGAAGAAATCCGACAGATTCTTGATGACAATCCGCAGATTGAGGGTGGCGTCTCCAGAATCACAGACAGGGATCTGGCGATTCGTGTACTGGGAAACCGGGCACAGGAGCTGGAAGAGGTCTTTGATACAATTAAAAACAGAATCGAAAAAACAGGTGTTGTCTGAAACGGGCGGCATCTGTTTTTTGATGTACCACGTATTTCGTGAGAAATAATATGATGTTAAAAAATTAACCTGTTTTTTACGTGGATATAATGGAAATACAATAAATGCTTCACTGAATATGCAGTTGTTTGCCCGCTATAATTCTGGTGCTATGAATTCTGACGGCGGAAGTCTCGAAATTGTAGAATATAATAATCAAAACGGGTATGCTTATGCAGTCAGTGGTCTGAAAGGACAGATTATAGCAGTGCCGATAGCAGGAATGCAGGAATCTGATACAGTTACAGAACTTTCCGGCAATGGATATGATGTGAAATCACTGGTGGAAACAGTGGCAGAAGAGGTTGGATTTACATATGGAGATATTACCAGTGTTGCCATTTCACCAGACGGAACCAAACTGGCAGCAGCAGTCCAGCATGCAGATTATGACAAAACTGGAAAAATAGCAGTATTTACTTGTGAAGCAGACGGTTCTTTGACAAATCCAAAGCTATACGATGCAGGTGTTCAGCCGGATATGGTTACTTTTGCAGATGGAAACACTGTGTTAATTGCAGATGAAGGTGAACCAAGAAATGGATATGGGGAAGGAACTACAGATCCGGCAGGAAGCGTAACTGTGTTGAACTTAACAGATAAAACTTCTGAGCAGGTAGGATTTGAAGATTACAGTAAAGTAGCAGTAGATTTGGTGGAAGACGGTAAGTATGAAGCGAAAACTTACGAAGGACTTGTCGGTGCCCGTATGCTGGATGGTATTGCCGTTTATGAAAATGCAGGAAAAACATATGTACTTACAGCCAATGAAGGCGATTCCAGAGAATGGGCAGATTACCTGAATGAAGAGAAAACAGATGAATTCACAGGTAAGAAAATTCGAGTTATTGATGGTACAAAATGTGCGGGATTACCGGAAAATAAAAAGGTTATGTTTGGCGGACGTAGCTTCAGCATTTTTGAAGTAACAGAAAATGGTCTGACAGAAGTATACGACAGTGGTAATGATTTTGAATCTATTACAGCAAATGCATTTCCTAATTATTTCAATTGCTCAAATGATGACAATGAAGCAGACAGCAGAAGTCCGAAGAAGGGACCGGAACCGGAAAATGTTACAGTTGGCAAGATCAACGGAAAAGCATACGCATTTGTTGCGATTGAAAGAGTCGGCGGAATCATGGCTTATGATATCACGGATCCACAAAACAGCACATATGTAAACTATATCAACAGCCGTGACTTTTCAGAAGCAATCCAAGGAGATGTATCATCGGAGGGACTTTGTGTAGCACAGGCAGATGGAAAGGATATTCTGTTGGCAGCATGCGAAGTCAGCGGTACTCTTGCAGCTTATGAACTGTCACAGCAGCCGGAGACACCACAAGTATCGAAGAAGATTACAGCAACACTAAAAGGAAATGACGGAAAAACAGTAGTTGTAATAAAAGATGCCAAAGCAGGAACGAAATTACCGGCATGGAATAAAGCAAAATTTAAAGAGGCAGGTAAAAAGGGATATGCATTTGCCGGATGGACATACAATGGAAAAACAGTTACAAAAGTACCATCATCAGATGAAAATATCGTTTTAACAGCTAAATTTGTAAAAATGTCAGTTGGTCAGGCAAAAGCATTAACGGTAAAAGGAAAATCTGGAAATGGAGTAGGCTTTGTCGCAACGTCTGCAAAATATACAAGGAAAGATGGTTCCAGAAGAGGATTTTGTTTCCGTTATGCAACAGATTCCAAGATGAAGAATGCAAAATATGAGATAACAGGATTAACGAAGAATACATATACAAAACTTGGACTGAAAAAGGGAACAAACTACTATGTTCAGGTGCGTTATTACTATTATGATTCAACAAATCAAAGAGTATATGGAGCATACTCAACAGCAAGATCAGTAAAAGCATTTTAACAAAACAAAAATAGGATATTATAAAGAACAGAATTTCTATTGGAAATATCTGTTCTTTTTTTGGGAAAAAACAGTATTTATGGAAATGATATGGTACAATAAACAGCAGTATGGAACGAGAGGGTGACAGAAACAATGATTCAAGTATATGCGGCAGACATTACAAATCTGCCAGATCCCATGCAGAATCCATCTTTGATGGAAGGACTTTCAAAGCATCGAAAAGAAAAGATCATGCGCCATAAAATGGAAAAGGACAGAAAACAGAGTCTCGGTGCAGGATTGCTACTGCGGGAAGTTTTGCTTCGCTATGGCGTGGCGAATCGTGAAATGACTTATGGAAAAAACGGGAAGCCGCAGATGGAAGGTTTTTGTTTTAACCTGTCCCATTCAGACGGCATGGTTCTGTGCGCAGCAGGAGACAATG
Organism: Eubacteriales bacterium; assembly: GCA_030536755.1. Lineage (GTDB taxonomy): Bacteria > Bacillota > Clostridia > Lachnospirales > Lachnospiraceae > JALFVM01. Next base: position 9,293 of record JAUNPJ010000006.1, read on the forward strand.
AGGTAGGTTGCGATGTGGAGAAAATCAAGCGTGAGCCTCGCGGACTTGTCCGGCATTTTTTCTGCGACAGCGAGATTGCTTATCTGGAGCAGTTTTGCGGTGCTGACAGAGAGCGGGAGTTTTTCAGGCTGTGGACAATGAAAGAGAGTTATATGAAAATGACGGGCGAGGGCATGCGTCTGTCTTTAAAACAGTTTGAACTGATTCTGGGCGATACGGTGTCTGTGCGGCGGGCCGGTCAGCATATTTCCTGTTTTTTTCACGAGTATGAAATTCCCGAATATCGGGCGTGTGTGTGTGCCGAAGAGGAGAAGTTTTCAGACAAAATCGAGTACATTCGCCTGCCGGTACTGAAATCTGTATAAAATCAGGCGAAAAAACAAGAAAAACATTGTATATTATGTCTGAATCGTCTAAAATAGAAAACATATTAATGAAAATACTGCATTGCGCGGAGCATATTTATGCACTGTCGTCTGTGCAGAGCAGTACAAAAGAAGGATGGGAGTGAGAGTTATGGATGGTTCAATGTTCATTGGAACCTGGTGGTCACTGGTACCGCCGCTGCTGGCTATTGTATTGGCCCTTGTGACAAAAGAGGTGTACAGTTCGCTGTTCATCGGTGTGGCTGTCGGCGCATTCCTGTATACGGGATTTCACCCGTGGGATGCATTTGTGGCATTTTTTGAGATCATGAAAGGAAGCATGAATCTGAATATTCTGATCTTCGATGTTCTCCTTGGTATGATCATCGTATTGATGGCAAGGTCCGGAGGTTCGGCTGCCTACGGAAACTGGGCAGGAAAGAAAATTAAATCCAAAAAAAGCGCGCTGCTGGCAACGACAGGTCTTGGCGTGCTGATCTTTGTGGATGACTATTTTAACTGTCTGACGGTTGGTTCTGTTATGCGTCCGGTAACGGACCGTTTTAAAGTATCCAGAGCGAAGCTGGCTTATATCATTGATGCAACCGCAGCGCCGATCTGTATCATTGCACCGATTTCCAGCTGGGCGGCAGCGGTCAATTCCTATGTGCCGGAGGATGCGGGAATCACAGGATTCCAGCTGTTTTTGCGTACAATTCCATATAACCTGTACGCACTGCTGACATTGGGAATGGTGCTTTATATTATTTTGACCGGTTTTGATTTTGGTCTGATGAAGATTCATGAGAAAAATGCAGAAAAAGGCGATCTGTTTACTTCGGGTGGTGAAGAGTTTGCGCAGCCGGAGGAGGCAAAAGATGAGAAGGCAGGTCATGTGATTGACCTGGTACTGCCGGTTGCAATCCTGATTGTCAGCGCAGTAGGTGCGATGATCTACACCGGTTATCAGGGTGGCGCTACCGGTATTATCACAGCGTTTGCCGGATGTGACGCAGAGACAAGTCTGATTTTTGCGACAACGATCACGATTTTGTGTATGTTTGTTTTCTATCTGCCGAGAAAAGTCATTACTTTCAAAGGTTTTATGGAATGTTTTGTAGAAGGATTCAAGCTGATGGTACCTGCAGTTATGATCTTGATTTTTGCATGGTCTCTGAAAGGAATGGGCGATGCACTTGGAATCGCAGACTTTGTATCTAAAGTTGTTGGTGACAATGCTTCCGCAAGTGTTCTGATTCCTGCACTTATGTTTATGATTGCAATCTTCCTTGGATTTTCCACAGGAACAAGCTGGGGAACGTTTGCGATTCTGGTGCCGATCGTTGTGGCAATGTTCCCGAATCCAAATCAGCTTGAGATGATGATCATTGCGGTTTCGGCAGTTCTGGCCGGTGCTGTATGCGGAGACCATGTATCGCCGATTTCGGATACTACGGTTATGTCTTCTGCGGGTGCACAGAGTAATCATATCAACCATGTATCGACACAGATGCAGTATGCAGCGGTCGTTGCGATTGTATGTATCGTTGGATATATATTTGCAGGTATTGTAAAAGTATGGTGGATTACACTGATCTTTAGTTTTGCTCTGCTGTTTGCTGTACTGACTGTCATGAAGAAAATGTTTGACGGGAAAGAGGCAAAGAACTAAATGAGCAGGATTGATGTGCCGTATATCGACCAGAGTGGACGTTATCCGACGGGATGTGAGAGCGTTTCCGCGGTCATGCTTCTGCAGTTTCTGGGCTGTTCGGTTACGGTCGATGAATTGATTGAAAACGACTTGAAGCAAAAAGCGTTTGAAGAGCGTGACGGATTGCTGTTTGGGCCGGATCCGTGGAACTGTTTCTGCGGCAGTCCGTATGACGATGAGTCCTTTGGGTGCTATGCACCGGTGATCTGTGAGGCGCTGAACCACTATTTTTCCAGAACGGGAAATACACAGTATGAGGCAGTAGACGAGACAGGAACTTCGATGAAAGAGCTTCGCAGAAAGTATATCGATGCGGGGATGCCGGTGGTATTCTGGGCAGCAATCAATATGAGGGAGCCGATCATCGGACCGTCGTGGAGACTTCTTGAGACGGGAGAGGAATTTACCTGGATTTCCAACGAACACTGCATGCTTTTAGTCGGTTACGATGAAGAGGGGTACTGGTTCAACGATCCTTATGAAAATAATGGCGTGATCCATTATCCGAAAGACGTCACAGAAGACCGCCATCGAGTGCAGTACAGTATGGCAGTCGGTGTGCGGAACGTGTAATAATTGAAGAAATAGAAATGTCCCATAGGAGTGTATAATGAAAAGCATTACATCCTATGGGATATTTTATTCTGGGTAAAGAGTTTTAAATTGGCATCAAACGGCAGTGGCATTCAGATGTTCTTTATAAGGCATTGTTTATGAGTTGTTTTTGAAATTCCTCAACTTTTGCAAGTGCCTCAATATATGTTTCTTCATATTTTCCTTTAAAATCAGTTAACTCGTCTTTTAATGAAGCGATATTTACAACTGTCTGTTTGTGAGTCCGGAGAAATGAGTCATTATGTAAAAACGTGTATACTGTTTTATCAAGCGGAATGTCATAATTTGTATCAACCTTACTTCGATCGGATACTTTTGATATTGGTAAGATGACGTAATCTCCGGAGTCAGCTTTTCCGATAATCAAACAAGGTCTGCTTTTAAATTTGCGTTGTTTGGCAATGCTGTCATAGTAAGGGACCATTGACTTATATGCTTTTCCTATCATGCTTTTTCCTCGTAGTCTTCAAATTCATCAATATACATATCCCACATTGAATCATATGGTCTTACTTTTTCTGCATCTTTTCTGATATCGTCTAATTTCAATGGTACATTTCCATTTTCATGAGGTGCAAGTCCTTTTCTGGAATTAGACCATGAGATTTCGGCATGTGAAATCTGACTTAATTTCCAAGATGCAAGTTCTCCGTACTGAAGAATGATATTCTTTACAATATAAGCACTTGGTTCTGTTATAGATTGTGGAATATCATTTAATATTTCACCTTGACAGAAATTATTTCTTACAGCAACACAAACCGGACCGAAACGCCATCCTTCAAATACATCTTCAAAGAGAGGCTCGCCTGTTAATGCAATACTTTCTCTTTGAGAAAAGTACAGCAATTTATGAAGTTTCATTTCATCAATGGGTTCGCCGGATATTTTGCGATACTCATCACAAATATAGCGTGCAACACTAATTGCCCTTTCCATAATTATTCCTCCATTCTTTTCTTGTAATAATAAAGCCATGAAAGCATGGCACCAATAATGAAAAAATCTACAAGAAAAGATCATTCTCCAAATATAGAATATCATAATAAAGCATATTTGTGTGTTAAATTTCCATGAACTTTTACGATAAAGAAAATCATATGCGAAGCTATTTTGATTGAGCTTTTTGAAATAGTTGACAAGCAAATGTTCCTATTGTAGCCATAATCCCAGAAATTAGAAAAATATAAAAGAAGCCATTGATGGGGGCTATGTCCAATGTTTTTCCGGAAAGATAATAATAGAAGGAATCCGGAGAATATGCCAGGAAGGAAATCACGCTGTATGCAAGTCCGGACAGGTAAGGAGGAAGTCCTGTTTCTGTCACAATAACAAGAGACATACTTTTTCCCAGTGATACGAAGAAACACAGAAGAAGGATGCACACCAATGTTCCGACTGCATTTTCTCTGAAAAGAAAAATCATAGGTATCATAGCAAAGATATAAAGTATAAATGCACCTTTCATCAGTCGGACAGCCGATTGAATCTTATCTGTGATGTGCCCCGCGATTGGGGCTGCAACCAGAATTACTACATACATTCTTAAAATGGTTACTGCATTGACTACGCTGCTGGGAAGGTGAAATTCACTGGTCAGGTAAGGCAGCGTATAGGTCAGGTTGGAAAAATTAATGTAATTTGCAAAAATAATCAATCCTGCAAGCCAAAAGCGTTTGTTGCGCAAAATAATCTTGAGTGAACGCAGATCAAAAAGTCCTCCGGATTTTTCAGCTTTAGGAATGGAAGGAAACCATAGGACAGTACACACTGCGCTCAAAAAATTCAGGATAGAAAACAATATCAGAAGATATTTCAATCCTGTCTGAGGGCTTTCAGAGGCTGAGGTAACGCCAAAACCTGCCAGCGAAATAACACTTCCAAAAATACTCGAAAAAATATAAAACTTTGCGTAAGCTTCTCCCTGATGAAAGGGACCTCCTATGTTCTGCATCGCAGAAAGATAGGCAGGATAGAAAGTGGCATTGACCAGAAAACCGACAAGTCCGAATACGATCAGTAATACCGGGTAGGGAGGAAGAAAAGATAAAAACAGTGAAAATCCTCCCAGTAAGGTCAGTGATCCGGTCATCAGACATTTCGATGAAAATCTGGTCTGAAAAAAGGTGCCGCAAAGATAAGCAAACATGGCACATATACCACAGATACTGAAAATTTCTCCTACCTGTGTGTTTGTGATGGAAAAACCATACTGAACAGAAGAATAGTAAAGAGATTTCATAATCTGAAGATTGTAAATGGCATCGTAGGAAAAAGACACGATCACCAGAGCGGTCAGAAAATTGGGCTTTATTTTTTGCATATTCATAACCTCAAAAAAAGCAGGACTTCACCTCTTTTCAAATGCGAAGTTACCTGCTCTCTAATTCTCTAAAGTAACTAACTTCATTATAAAAAAAGTATACAAAATGTCAAGAGAATTTAAAGAAAAATATATGAGAAAAGAGCAGCTCTTTTTTAGAAAGAACTGCCCTTAGGGGATGATGACAAAAGGCGATTAAGCGGCCTTTTTGAGATTATCTTTTTTGATGATTCTGCTCAGAACTAATGCAAATACGATACAGAGTACTGCTGCAACCAGAGCATAAGCCCATGTCATTTTGAAACCTGCAGCGCCGTAGTTATCCATCCAGGAACCAACCAGTGTGTACATAAATAAGTCAGGTGTATAGCCAAGGCAGGATGCAATACCGGAAACACGACCACTCATTTCTACAGGAATTCCGGCATCGTCATGTACGGCGAAGTACTGGCTTCTGACTGCATAGATAAAGAGAAGACCAAACATAAAATTTACAATGATGGCTCCAACAAGGCTTGCCTGTACAGGAAGAACGAGGAATAATCCGAAGGAAACTGCCAGCAGACCGCATCCTCCTACGATAACCTTAATTCTGGAGTGAAGTTTATCAGCAAGGAAACCGCCGAGAATTCCGCCAAGTCCCTGAACAAGATAGCGGATACCACCCAGAGTAGAGCCGGTAGCCTCGGATAATCCATAGTAATTTACAGCATAAGTATTTACATAGCCAATCAGTCCATATACGCTGTAGGCTGTAAAGATGATGGCAACCAGAATCCATACACGTGGAATAGTAAGTGCTTTGAACATACCCTTTGTTACTTCCATCAGGCTCTCTGTATGTTCTTCTTTCTTTGTATCCTCAATAAAGATGAAATTGAGAATACCGATGATGATGACAACAATAGAGCATACTTTGATCGCTGCTGATGTTCCCAGAATTTCATTGCCGGATGCAGCAAAATGGCTGTATGCAGCTGTCATGCCGAATACCAGAAGTGCATTTAAAATACCGCGCAGACCTTCCTGTAAGCCGAAGAGACGACCCTGTTCTTCCGGAGTACCCAGCATACGTGTGGCTTTGATACATGCGGACCAGTAGGTAATAATAGTAGAAATACCCATTAATACAAAAATCATTCTTGCAATATTGTAGCTTGGGAAGGTTGAAAACCAAAGTCCCAGAAGTCCTGTTACAATAAAGGAGAAGGTCAGCAGTTTTCTTGCTGAGAATTTGTCGGCAACAATACCGCCTATGAAATAGGACAGAGTTGCCATGGTGGCATACCCGGATGAGAGCAGACCCATCTGAGCATTCGTCAGATTCATTGCACTCTGAATCTGAGGGTAGAAAGTTTCTCTGATGTATGGAAGCTGGAAGATGATTCCGGCACCGGCAGCCAGAAGAAGCAGTGTTCCATACTTTTTGATAAAAGCTTTGTTCATGTGATTTCCCTCCATATTTTTTTACTTTTGTGATTCTCCGACTTACCTGTTTGAGCAAAAGAAAAAGAGGCAACTTCTACGGGAAAATAAATATTCCCAATAGAAGTTACCTCTCTCTGCGCTCTCTGTAAGTAACTTGGCTTTATCATAAAGCAAAGTATCAGAGTTGTCAATCTGACAAAAGATACAAAAGAAAGGAGAAAATAGTGTACAAAATGCACAATTGACAAATGGGCGCAAAACGTATTATAGTGATAACAGTTACAGAAGAGATGGAAGAGAAACGTAACTCACACGTACCGGGGTCTATCCGGATACTGGCGAGGGTCTTTCTCTTCTTTTTTTATTGCCATAACCGGAGAGAGGCTCAGCCGAAAGAGTATCGTGAAAAACAACAATGTAATGTAAAAAAGAAAGGAGAAACATTATGGCAGCATTAACAAGAGAACAGATTGTAGCAGGCTTAACAGAGAGATTAGGAGCGGATCAGGTAATTACAGACGAGACAGTATTAAAAGAAAGCAGTATTGACCGCTACAGAAAATTTGAACAGTGTCACGAAGTATACACACAGCCAATTCCGGCAGCAGTTGTATATGTAAAAAGTACAGAGGATGTACAGAAGGTTCTGAAATTTGCCAATGAGAACAAAATCAATGTGGTTCCGAGAACGGGACATTCCGCAATTGAGGGCGGACTGGAAACTGCTCTGGAAAACTCCATCGTTGTAGATGGCTCTACTATGAATAAAGTACTGAAAGTAGACAAATACAATATGCAGGTAACCTGTCAGTGTGGAGTTCCTCTGCAGGATCTGGATGATATGTTAAGAGAGCAGGGATATACAACAGGACATTCTCCACAGTCCAAACCACTGGCTCAGATGGGAGGCCTGGTTGCTACAAGAAGTATCGGACAGTTTTCTACTTTATATGGTGGAATCGAGGATATGGTAGTTGGTCTTGAGGTGGTATTCCCGAATGGTGAAATCTGCAGAATCAAAAATGTACCAAGAAGAGCGGCAGGTCCCGATATCAGACATATTGTAATTGGTAACGAAGGTGCATTGTGCTATATTACAGAAGTTACTGTAAAGATGTTTAAATATCAGCCGGAGAATAATATTTACATGGGATACACCATTCCATCTATGAAAGATGGTTTTGATGCACTGCGTGCAGTCATGGCAGAGGGATACAAACCATCCATTGCACGTCTGTATGACGCAGCAGATGCAAGCTTACATTTTGACTGGTCCGGTGATCAGAATGTACTGATTTTCATGGCAGAAGGTCCAGCAGGAGTGACAAAAGCCACAGCAGAGGGAATTGAGAAAATCGTGTCCGGTTTCGATGGAGTAAAAGTCGTAGATCCGAAGATTATTGAAAAATGGTTTATGGGACTGAACTGGGGTGCAGAGCAGATTGCTGAGGAAAGAGAAGAAATCCTTGCGACAAACAATATTGGTATCACAACAGAGGTTTCCGGATGCTGGGACTGCATTTATGAAATCTATGACAATGCCTGCAAACGTATTATGAATGAAGTGCCGGATATGACTTTGATGGGCGGACATTCTTCTCATAGTTACATAAACGGAACTAATATGTACTTTGTATATTATTATAATGTAGTTGATTGTGCACCAGAAGAAGAAATTACAAAATATCACAACCAGATCAACCGCATCATCTGCGAAGAAGTAATCAAACACGGCGGTTCTATTGTTCACCATCACGGACTTGGAAAAGCCAGAGCTCACTGTGTATGGGATGAGTATGGCACTTCCTTCTATATGCTTGATACATTGAAAAAAGCTTTTGATCCAAACGGTATTATGAATATGGGAACTTTGATTCCGATTAAGCATGATGCTGAGAATCCTTGGAACTTTTAGGGTAGTCCCGGATTTGGATCTGCTGTCCGAGGAGGACTGGGCAGTTCATGAGAAAAATCTGGTAGATACAAGCTTCGTTAAAACGATATGGAACTGTTTTGATGAAAGTGCCCTTGAATTTATGCTGAGGCTTTCCGAAAACTCGGAAAGCCTTGGCATTCCTGTACAGCTTGATGCAATGACAGTGGGAAACAGTATTTGCGAAAATTATTTGCGCACCCTGTATGCATTGGGCTTTGAAAAAGCCGTTAGGATTCAAGCAGAGGAAGAACTTCAGTTCCAGCCGGAACTGATTGCCGCACTGATTACGGAATATTGGGAATGTTTTGGTGGTCAGGATGTCATTGTGATGGGACAAAGAAGTGCCGACGGAACGAACGGAAAGGTTCCGCTTCTTGTGGCAGAAAAACTGAGATGGCCTTGTGTGACGCAAGTGATGGGAATTTCCATGGAGGATGAGGCGCACCTTCGGGTGAGCAGTAAAATGGATGACTGTGTGTGTACACAGACCGTAAAAATACCATGCGTTCTTGTGGTGGGAGATGCACCAGCCGCATTTTTGCGTGTGCCCACATTAAAAGATCGTATGACAAAAGGAAAACGGGCGATTGAAACTCATTCGTTGGATGAGTTTGAAGTCTGGAAGCAATGGAACACATCTGACAGCAGTGTCTGTCTGGTGCACATGGAGGCTGTTGCAGAAAAACGGGATGGAATCCTGATTCAGGGGGATTCTGTTCAGGAAAAAGTGAAGCTTTTGTATAAAGCCTACCTGAGAGAAAGGTTGGAGCAGCTATGAAAATATACATCATCATCAATGGATGTTCCAATGATTGTGAAAAACAGATGCGAATGCAGCAGGCATTTGCTCGAAAAGCGCATCTTGATCTGAAAAAAGCACATACAATTATCATCTGTGACAGAGAGATGGATGGGGATGGTAAATTGAAACTGGCGGAAATGGCCCCAACCAAATCCGTTCTTTTTGTTGTTCTTAAGTTTTATAATCCTGAAATTATTCTGGATGATTTGAGCAGAAGAGTGGAAAGAAACAGTCTTTGTATATTTGGAAGTGGCTTCTCCGGACAGGAATTATCCGTCCGGCTGGGGGCAAGAATGGGAGGATGTTCACTTATTGATGTTTTAAGTCTGTCAAAACAGGACGATAAGTATGTGGCAGAAAAAATGGTGTATTCCAATCATATGAAGGCTACATATAAGTTGACCAAGAGTCCCTTTTGTATTTCCATATGCAAAAGTCAGGAAGAAAGTTGGGAAGCATATGAGCAGGAGCACGAGGTGGAAGAGTGCTATGTCTGGAACGATTCTTTTGAAGTGAAAGAGCCTGTGAAGGAATATGTTGAGGAAAAAAGCAGTCTGGAAGATTGTCAATTTGTGGTTGTTGCAGGCCGTGGTGCTGGAAACAAAGAAAAAATAAGACAGCTCCAGCAATTATCGGAAGAAATGGGTGCTGAATTTGGGATCAGTCGTCCTGCGGCAATGAATGCGTGGGCTCCTATGGATAGACTGGTTGGTGTTTCAGGAGTTATGTTAAAATCCCAAATTTGTATTGCGGCAGGGATTTCGGGATCACCGGCCTTTTATGCGGGAATAGACAAAAGCCGTTTTATTGTTGCTGTTAATACAGATGAACGTGCGCCGCTTATGAAAAAGGCGGATATTGCTGTCGTAGGAGATTGCTGTGAGGTTTTAAGTGAATTGGCAGGATATATCAGTAAAAAAACGGAATAGAAGCAGGAGGAATCAAATGAAAAAACAATTGATTTTCCCTATGGAAGAAAAATATCAGGAATATTTGGTGGATGAGTCCAAATTTACTGGCGAGGCGCAGAGTATCTCTTTTCCGGAAAATGAGCAAGAAGTTCTTGCTATTACAAAAGAGATGGCAGAGGCAGGCGTGCCTGTAACGATACAGAGTGGAAAAACTGGAATTGTGGGAGGTGCAGTCCCATTAGGAGGCCATATCATGAACTTGTCCAGAATGAAGGCATGTGTTTCCTCCGGTGTGCGGGAAGATGGTGTTTGCTGGATTGCAGTAGAGCCGGGCATAAATCTGACAGAGTTAAACGGTGAAATTCAAAAGCAGTTTCGAAAAACACCGGTTTTCTGGCCGCCTCAGCCTACGGAAACCTCCGCTGCCGTGGGGGGAATCCTTGCTTCGAATGCAAAAGGAATCAATGCATGCCACTATGGAGACAGCAGGCAGTATGTAGAGAAAATCCATATGGTACAAATAGACGGAACAGTCCGGGAAATCAGACGTGGAGAGAAAATCCAAAAGATTGGTGAAGAGGTGTGTGATGAACTGGATTTGATTCTTGGAGGAGAAGGAATCTACGGCATCATCACACAGGCAACTCTTCTTCTTGTGGAGAAGCCAGCTTCTATATGGGGAATCAGTTTTTTCTTTGAAGAAAAAGAAGGCGCTTTTGCTTTTGCAGAAGGCGCAAAAAAAATAGAAGACCGAAAAGATGCATGGGTGAATGCGGCTGAATATCTGGATCGGACTTCTATTAACCTGATTGAACAACATAAGCCTGTCATGACAAAAATTAAAGAGCTTCCAGATATTGATTCGCAGTATATTGCTATGTGTTATCTGGAGCTGGCTGGTGCAGAGGATGGGATTGAGGAACTGGCAGGAGATTTTATGGAATTGGCAGTTGCCTGTGGAAGTGATCCTGACAAAGCCTGGGCCGTCTCCGGAGATTCAGAAATTGAGAAAATGCGAGCGTTTCGTCATGCAGCGGCAGAAACGGCCAATCTGTTTATTGAAGAGAAGCGCAGAAATGAGCCTCGTATTACAAAACTTGGTACAGATATCGCACAGAATAGAACCTGTTTTGGGGAAATGGTGCATATGTATGAAGATTCGCTGAAAAAAGAAGGCTTAAAGGGCTGTATCTTTGGCCATTTGTTGGAAAATCATTTACATGTTAATATTCTCTCAGAGAATATTACACAGTACGAGAAGGGCAAAAAGCTGACAGAAACCTGGGCGAAGGAAGCGTTTGCTTTGGGAGGATGTGCGGCAGTTGAGCATGGAATTGGAAAATTAAAAAAATCGTTTTGCGGAGACCTGTTTTCTCCGGAACGAAAAGAAGCCATGCTGCAGGAGAAGAAGCTGTGTGATCCGGCAGGGCTGTGCAATCAGGGAAATATTTTCTGAAAATCATGAAAAGTTAGGAAAAGCAGGTGAAGATATGAAGATAGCAGTTTGTATGAAGCAGGTTCCGGCTTACAGCGAAGGCAATATGGACGAAAAAACAGGATTGATTGTAAGAAGCGGCCTGGAAGCTGTGGTAAACAGATGTGATTTATCTGCTTTGGAGACAGCATTGCAAATCAAAGAAGAACTTGGTGGCGTGATCGATGTGTTTACCATGGGACCTGAACGGGCGGAAGCTGTGATTAAAGAGGCTTATGCTATGGGAGCAGATCAGGGATATTGTATCAGTCACAAAGCATTTGGAGGGGCTGATGTGCTGGCAACTTCTTATACGTTGATGCAGGCTATCTCCAGTGTAGGAGAATATGATCTGATTTTATGCGGAAGACAGACTACGGACGGTGATACTTCTCAGGTAAGCGGAGCTTTGGCAAAATGGATGAATATGCCGCATTTTACGTCGGTGACAGGATTGAAAAAAGTGACAGAGCAGGAAATTACCTTTGAACAGTCATTTGAAAATGAAATATGGGTGCAGACTATGACATATCCGTGTCTTTTGGCGGTGGATGGTTGTATTTTTAAGCCGCGGCTGCCATCGCTGCAATTGAAAATGGCTTCCAGGAAAAAAAAGGTAGTTCGAATCGGGCTGGAACAGCTAGAGGATAAGCACCCTCAGCATTATGGGCTGAAAGGGTCGGCGACCAGAGTATGCAGAATTTTTCCGCCCCAGAAAACTTCTCAAAGAGATATTGCTTTTGTGAATGGTGAAAATGCGGCTGATTATATCATGAAGGTTATGGAAAAGATTGTGAGCCTGGGGGAAGAAAAGGATGAGTAGAGAAGCATGGTCTGGAATTTTGGTGTATTTGGAAATGAACCGGGGAAATATTGCAGATGTAAGTCTGGAATTGCTTGGAAAGGCATTGGAATTATCCAGAAAAAACGGTGAAAAAATATATGGCATCGCAGTTGTTCAACCAGGTGAAACGTGTGATTTTTTCAGAAAATTGCCTTTGGACGAACTCAACATGTATGAGATGAAATCGGAATTTCAGGCAGATGTTTATGAAGAGGCATTCGTTGACTGCATTGAGGAATATTACCCCTCTGTTGTGCTCATTGGAGGGACGGTGCAGGGGCGGTCTCTGGCTGCACGTCTGGCCGTTGCCTTCCGTACCGGGGTGACGGCAGACTGCACAGCTTTGGATATTGATAAGGAAGGAAATCTCGTTCAGACAAGACCGGCATTTGGCGGAAATATTATGGCCAGTATTTTGACGGCCAAGACAAGACCGCAGATTGCTACGGTGCGTCCCGGTGTGTTCGAGCAAGTGTTCTTGCAAAGCGAAAGGTCTATATCAGTGAAACGAAAGAATGGGACGAGCAAAAGCAAAAAGGCACGTATAGAAGAAAGAAGAGAAATTCAAAAGAAAGCCGGGATAGAGGAACAGGAAATTCTTGTGGTTGCCGGCCGTGGCGTACAAAGAAGGGAAGATCTGGAGATGCTGCGGGAATTGGCAGAACTTCTTGGCGGGGGGCTGGCGAGCAGCCGTGCTCTGGTGGAAAAGGGATGGATCAGTCATGAAAATCAGATTGGTCTTTCCGGAAAATCCGTAAAACCAAAATGTATGCTTGCATTCGGAGTGTCAGGAACGGTGCAGTTTATGGCAGGAATGCGCAATACACCAAATATTATAGCGGTGAATTCGGATCCGAAGGCAAGAATTTTTGAGATTGCTCATTATCCCGTTTGTGCTGATTTGTATGAGGTAGTCCCAGGAATGCTGGAACTGTTGAAAAGGAAGAAATAGAAAGAAGGATAGCATGGAACTGAGGTATAAACTGGAACGACACGAAATAGAAGAATCCCTTTTGTGTCTGGACTGGAAGAAAGAAGGGTGGAGAAAATATATTCACATTGGCATTATGGGAGTGATTGCCATAGTCTGTCTTGTGGCTTATGGTACTGCTCCGGAGAAAATGTTCTTTTTCTGGCTTGGGCTTCTGGCAGTGTTGTTGATGTTTGCAATTTTATATCTTCCAGGCTATCGGCGAAACAGGAGAGCAGCAGAAATGGCAAAGGGTATTTATAAAATTACAGTGCCGGATGCAGGAATTCTGGAGGGGTATGAGTCAGAGCATGTCTTTACAATACGGACAAAAAATGAAATTTATTGTATTCCCAAACGTGTTTTGAAGAAACCTCAGCGTGAACGGATTGAGAAATTGCTGAAAGAAAAAGCAGTAAAATATTATAAAATTACGACGGGGAGGTAAAAGCGTATGAATGAAAATACAAAAGAAGTGAACCTGAAGGTCAAAAAGATGGTCTTTTTGCCTCCGTGGATTCTTCTGGTTGTCATGGTAGTCATCAGCCTTGTGAATGGCGATGCCTTTTTGAAAGGACTAAATGCCGTCACCAGCTGGATCCTTGACAATTTTGCTTGGGCGTTTAACCTGACTACGTTGGCGTGTGTGTTTACGATTGTGATTGTATACTTTTCACCGCTGGCAAAGGTTCGTATTGGAGGCAGAAAAGCAAGGCCGATTATGAATTTTATCAATTTGGTATGGATTACCCTGTGTACGACCATTGCGGCAGGAATTCTGTTTTGGGGATGTGCAGAGCCTATATACCAGATGTATGGACCGGCTGCGGCAGAAGGAGTAGAACCGGGAAGTGCGGGTGCGGCTTTGTTTGCCATGAAGACTATGTTTCTGGAATGGACCTGGTCTCCGTATGCCATCTACACGGTGGCTACCTTGATTTTTGCTTTTGTTTTTTACAATATGAGAAAACCACATTCCATTGCGTCTGCGTTTGTTCCGGTGTTTGGTGATAGAGTGAGTAAATACAATTCACTGGTGGATGTTATTTGTCTGTTTGCGTTGGTAACAGGTATGGCAGCGTCTCTTGGTACAGGAACTATGACGATCGCCGGTGGAATTGAGAATGTATTTGGTATTAAAAGTTCACCTTTGACCTGGGGAGTGATTATTATTTTGATAGTTACAACCTTTGTCATCTCATCGATTTCCGGTATTATGAAGGGAATCCGCATTTTGTCCGATGTGAATGCCAAAGTATATATGGTATTGTTGGTATTTCTGCTGATTTTCGGACCAACCTCCTTTATGCTCAATTTTGCATCGGAATCCCTGGGAGCATATTTGCGTGATTTCTTTCCTATGAGTCTGGCTACAGGTGAAATCTTTGGAGACGGCTGGGCGAAGGGATGGCCAATTTTTTATTGGTGTAACTGGCTGGCGTGGACGCCTATTACTGCCATCTTTTTGGGAAAAATCCTGAAAGGTTATACGATTCGTGATGCTATTCACTGTAATTTTGTGATTCCGTCTGTGTTTGCTACAATCTGGATGGGGCTTTTTTCTACAGCGTCTATTTATTATGAGATGAATGGGAAGGGATTTTATGACCTTTTGCAAAACAGTGGTCCTGAGGCAGTGGTATACGGAGTGTTCCGTCAGCTTCCTCTTTCCACATTGGTAATTGCATTCTATCTGTTTATTGTGTTTATTTCGTTTGTAACGGCATCGGATTCTAATACTACTGCTATGGCCGGATTGTGCACCAGCGGTATTACCCAGGAAGAGCAAAATTCTCCTGCATGGCTGAAAATTGTATGGGGAGTTACCATTGCGGCAGTTACCTGGATCTTGATCAGCTTTGCAGGAATTGATGGAATTAAGGCAGCTTCAAATCTGGGCGGTTTTCCCAATATGTTTTTCATGATAATTATGATAATCAGTTTATTGAAAATCTGTAAAAATCCGAAGAAATATGATATATTTAAGGAAGACTACGATGACCAGGGAAGACCGATTCCATCGGAGCGGCTGTCTGTCGAAGAAACGTAAAGGAGACCTTAAATGAAAACGAATAACGCAATTGACTTTTTTATGGAGAGCACGGAACGCTCGCCGATTATTGCCGGAATCAAAAATGATGAGTGGCTGCAGGAATGCAAGAAATCAGACTGTGAAATTGTGTATATTTTGTATGGGGATATCTGCAACATTGCAGATATTGTGGAACAGATTAAGGAAACAGGCAAAATGGCAGTGGTACATATTGATTTGATTAACGGATTTTCTGCCAAAGATATTTGTGTGGATTTTATCAAAAAATATACCAGAGCAGACGGAATCATCAGCACCAAACCTTATCTGATTAAGCGCGCCAATGAACTCGGGCTGTTTACCGTGCAGAGATTTTTTATGCTGGATGCGATTACTTATGCAAATATTAAAAAGCATGTCAAAGAAAACAATCCGGATGTTGTAGAAATTATGCCGGCGGGATTAACGAAAATGATACGCTATGTTTTGGAGCAGGTAGATAAACCATTGGTTGCCAGTGGACTTGTATTGGATGAAGAGGATGTGATGGGAGCTTTGAAAGCAGGAGCTATCGCTATATCTACTACCAATCAGGAAGTATGGAAATTAAACTCGGCAGATTAATGAACAATATGCACAAAAAACAGATAGATTAATTAGATATTATCACAATATTGACAATTGTATAAAAGCGTTTTATAATGACCATAGTTGCTGAAAGAGATGAAGAGAGAGTAACTTTTACCAGTAGGTAGAAGTTGCTCTTTTTTTGTATCCAGGTTTAGATGGAGATACGAAAAAAACTTCTATTGTGCGCAGGTAGGAATTCTTTTCATCTCAGAAATATAATAATTTAAAAATATTATCTGGGAGGTAAAAACGATGTTAAACATTAATGATTTTTCAATGGATTTCTTTTCTCTGAAAGGTAAAAACGCAATTGTAACAGGAGGAAACAGTGGACTTGGACAGGCTTTTGCACTGGCTTTGGCAAAGGCAGGAGCAAATATTTTTGCATTTGCTTTTGTGGATGACGATGGAACAACACAGAAGCTGATTGAGGATTGTGGTGTAAAATATTATTTCATGCAGGGAGATCTGACAGAGGATGGAATGTGCGACAAAATCGCTGAGAAATGCGTGGAAGTATATGGGAAAATTGATATTCTGGTAAACTGTGCGGGTATTTGTAAGATTGCAGATGTTCTTGACTTCGGAAGAAAAGAGTGGGATCCTATGATTGCGATTAACCTGACAGGTGCATTTGATCTGAGCCATGCAGTTGCGAAATATATGATTCCGCAGCGCAGTGGAAGAATCATCAACATTTGTTCACTGTTCTCCTTCCTTGGTGGTCTTGGCTCTCCAGCATATGCAGCTATGAAAGCTGGTCTGATGGGTCTGACAAAGGCTTATGCGGATGAACTTGGCAAATACGGAATTACTGTAAACGGTATTGCTCCAGGATACTTCCAGACAGCCATGACATCCGGAACAGGAAGTGCAAATGACGAGAAATTTATCAAGATTAAGGAGCATATTCCTGCTGACCGCTGGGGCGAGAGACAGGATCTGATGGGAGCAACTGTTTTCCTGGCAAGCAAGGCTGCTGATTATGTAAATGGTACACTGCTGGTAGTAGACGGCGGATATCTGGTACGTTAGTTTTCAGACAGAAAAGTTACAGGAAAAGAGGTTTCAGCATGAGCGAAAAATATATTATTGGTATTGATGAAGGGTCACAGAGTGCCAAGATTTTGATTTTTGATACAAAGGGAAATATTGTGTGTGAGGCAAAACAGGCACTTCGTCCTTACAATCTTCCAGAACCGGGAATTGTAGAGCATCCGGATGATGACTGGTGGGATGCGATCTGTGCAGCTGGAAGAAAATGTATGGCAAAATTTGAGGGAAACAAAGAAGACATTGTGGGAATTGGGCTTTGTACCATCCGTTACTGCCGTGCGTATCTGAAAGAGGACGGAACATTGGCACAGCCGGCATTGAGCTGGATGGATGTGCGTGTGTCACAGCCTTATGAGCACACAAATCCGGATGTCAAATATATTGTTGCTTCTTCCGGATATATTACGCACCGTCTCACTGGTGAGCGCAAAGATACGGTAGCAAATTACGAAGGTGGATGGCCTATTGACGTGGATAAATGGGACTGGTCTGACGATCCGGAAGCCTATAAGGCTACAGGCATGCCGAGAGAGATGCTGTTTGACCTAGTAATGCCGGGAGATGTACTTGGTTATGTGACAGAAGAGGCTTCAGAGGCAACAGGTTTTCCTCAGGGACTTCCTGTGGTTGCAACTTCCAACGATAAAGCAGTGGAAGGACTTGGAACCGGATGTATGGGAGATACCACAGCCTGTATTTCGCTTGGAACCTACACAGCGGCCATGATGGAGGGAAAAGAGAATTTGAAAAATACGACAGCTGTATGGCCAAAGTTCTCCTGTGTACCTAATAAATATTTGTATGACAGTAATGGTATTCGCAGAGGTATGTGGACAATCAGCTGGTTCAGAGAAATTCTGGGTGACAGCTATATGAAAATGGCTGAAGAGAAAGGTATGTCTGCAGAAGAACTGTTAAGTGAAGAGGCTTCGCAGGTTCCGGCAGGAAGCGATGGCCTGATGACTGTTCTGGATTGGCTTGCACCGGTAGATGCCCGATATAAAAAAGGGATTATGATAGGATTTGATGGAAGGCATACAAGAGGTCATATTTACCGCTCCATTTTGGAAGCTGTTGCCATGACTATGAAAAAACATGTAGATGATATGTGTCAAGAACTGAATGTGAAACTTGATAAAATTATCATCACAGGTGGCGGTTCCAACAGTGACCTGTTTATGCAGATTTTTGCGGATGTATTTCATATTCCGGCTGTTCGCAATGTTGTAAATGGTGCGGCGGGACTTGGCTCAGCTATTTGTGCTGCTGTGGCTGCAGGAGTTTATGCGAGCTTTGATGAAGCTGTAGAAAATATGGTGCGTATTAAGGATGAATTCCTGCCAGATGAAGAGCATACAAAACTGTATGACAGAATGGGCGAAGTGTACAGAGATATTACCAATCATACAGATGAGATTCTGAAAAAATCTTACGAGATTTTTCAGTAAATAATGGAGGTGGAAAGAATGAGACCATTAATTTTGATTACGAATGATGATGGGATTTTGTCACCAGGGCTTCATGCTGCTGTGGAAGCGGTGCAGGAGATGGGGGATATTTTGATTGCTGCGCCTATACGTCAGCAGACTGGAATGGCACGTTCTTTCCCCTATCTGGATGATACAGGTATTATAGAAGAAATTCCGTTGGAAATTGGTGGAAAAACAATGATTGGATATGGTGTCCATGGTTCTCCTGCCTATTGTGTAGCAGAAGGTGTGATGGAATTGGCAGACAGAAAGCCGGATTTATGTATCAGCGGTATAAACTACGGCGAAAATCTTGGGAGAGTGCTGACTTTAAGTGGAACAGTGGGTGCCATTTTAGAGGCAGACAGCCATGAAATTCCGGGACTTGCGATATCTGCTCTGGCTGATATGAGTACTTTTTTTACAATGGATTATCAGGAGTATTCCTGGAAAACTGCTCAGGCAGTTACACGTAGATGGGCAGAAAAGATATTGAAAGAAGGAATGCCGGAAGGTGCTCGGATGTTTAATATTAATGTTCCGGAAGGTGCTATGTGCGATACGCCGGAGAGGATTACGAGACAGGCATTACAGACGTATTTTATTTTCCAGAAACCTGAGAAAAGAGATTTTTCCAAACCTCATAGAATCCATAGTAAAATCGTTATTGAAGAGGAAAAATTGGAAGCGGATAGTGATATCAGGGCTGCCTGCATAGACCGTGTAATTTCTGTAACACCTCTGGATGGAGACTTATCTATTTCTATAAAATAATTGTTGGAAAAACCACGGATATATAATTAAAAAAATAACGAACTTTTTCTGTTTACTTTTTCAGACTATTAAAATAATATACTGAAAAATGGACTGAAATAATAGAAATTGAATCAAAAGCACAAAAAATGTATGGTATTAGCCCAATACCATACATTTTTTTACTATATTTCGAGATTTGTTTTTGTGCAAATCGCCTAAAAATACAGAATATTCAAGAAAAAATACTTTTAACTTGCCTAAAAAACGAGATTGTTATATAATAGATTCAGAAAGATTTTTCGCGATGCGTGAACGATACTGATAATAATATATCAATCATCGTGGTTGCAGCGAGGATTTTCCCATCCGATTCCAGTCAGAGCCATGATCTTATCGGCGGCGGTGTTGGAGAGGAAGGCAATGGAGGCAGGTTTTCCATGAATGTCTTCACCTTTCAGTTCGATGCCATTGTTGTTTTCTTCATACTCCATGGGAAGCGAACGGCGGTAAATCCGGTGCTGTGTCTCATCCTTAAACTCAATGGTTAAGGTTTGTGCAGAGAGGTGGTCGACCGGCTGACCTGCAGCCTTCTGGTAGCGCAGCTCCATCTGAGCTGTCAGCGCTTTGAGGATTGCTTCGTGAAGGTTACCCAGTGACTCCAGAGTTTCCTCTTCGTACAGAGCACTGAGATAATCAATCATAGATGCACATTGATATTCGATTTCGGTATAAGGATCTTTCATAACGGTTTCCCCTTTCTGATTGTTGATACCATCAGTATAACCAATCTTTTGGGGAATATCAAGTGATAAGATGCAATTGCGAAGAATTAAAGTACTTTCTAAATATAATGTATTGTGTAGTATGAGTCCCGTCAGAGAGGGTGAGGGCACTCATAACAGTAAGGAGGTCACATGGTTAAAAAACAACTCATTATTAACGGGCAGCCGAGAACTTTAATTATCAATCCAGAAGATACACTTGCGAAAGTGCTTCGTGAGCAGTTATATCTTACCGGATGTAAGGTAGGTTGTGGACAGGGTCAGTGCGGTACCTGTACTGTTATCATGGATGGCAAAGCTGTTCGTTCCTGTATCGTAAAAATGAAAAAAGTAAAAGACGACGCAGTGATTGAGACAATCGAAGGTATCGGAACTGTGGACAATCTGCATCCACTGCAGGTAGCATGGATGGGACACGGATGCGCACAGTGTGGTTTCTGTTCTCCTGGATTTATTATGTCTGCAAAAGTTCTTCTGGAAGAGAATCCATCTCCAACAAGAGAAGAAGTTCGCCATTGGTTCCAGAAACATAGAAACGTATGCCGTTGTACAGGATACAAACCTCTGATTGATGCCGTTATGGATGCAGCAGCAGTTATGCGCGGCGAGAAGAAGAAAGAAGATCTGATCTTCAAACCAGTTGGAAATGATATTCTTGGAACAAGCTACATTCGTCCGTCTGCTCTGAATAAAGTAACAGGTAAATGGGACTTTGGTGCAGATATGGCTCTGCAGATGCCTGCAAATACAGCAAGACTTGCACTTGTACAGGCTGAGATTCCTCATGCGATCTTAAAGGGAATTGATTACTCTGAAGCTGAGAAGATGCCTGGTGTTATTAAAGTCATTACCGCAAAAGACGTAAAAGGTAAAAACCGCATCAGCGGACTGATTACCTTCGCTAACAATAAAGGTGATGGATGGGATCGTCCAATCCTCTGTGATGAGAAAATCTTCCAGATCGGTGATGCAGTAGCGATGGTAGCTGCTGATACAGAAGAGCATGCAAAAGCTGCAGCAGCAAAAGTGAAATTAGACCTTGAGCCACTGCCGGCATACATGAGCGCTATGGAAGCAATTGCAGAAGACGCAATCGAGATTCATCCTGGAACACCAAATATTTACTATGAGACCAACTGTATCAAAGGTGAGGACACAGCTCCTATTATGGAAAGTGCACCTTATGTAGCAGAAGTTGAGACATACAGCAGCCGTCAGCCACATCTGAACCTTGAGCCTGACTGTGGTTTCGCATACATCGACGAAGAGGGCAGACTGACTGTTCATTCCAAGAGTATCGGTATTCACCTTCATGCAGCGATGATTACCGCTGGTATCGGAATCGAGCCGGATAAATTCCGTCTGATTCAGAACCCGACTGGTGGAACATTCGGATATAAGTTCAGCCCGACTATGGAAGCTCTCGTTGGTGTAGCTTGTCTGGCACTGGATGGACGTCCATGTTCACTTGTTTACGATATGTACCAGAACATTACTTACACAGGAAAACGTTCACCTGCATTTATGCATGTGAAGATGGCAGCAGATAAAGACGGCAAACTCCTTGCTCTGGAAGGCGACAACTATGTTGACCATGGTCCATACTCCGAGTTCGGTGACCTTCTGACTCTGAGACTTTCTCAGTTTACAGGTGCCGGATATGATATCCGCAACATCAGAAATAAGAGCCAGACAGTATGTACGAACCACGCATGGGGTTCTGCATTCCGTGGATATGGTTCTCCACAGTCCTTCATGGGATCTGAGGTATGTATGGATGTTCTGGCAGAGAAGATGGGAATTGATCCATTCGAACTGCGCTATAAGAATATTTATAGAGAAGGTACCGGATGTACCACACCGACCGGACAGGTACCGGAAGTATTCTGTCTGGAAGAAATGTTTGAGAAAGCTCGTCCTGTATATTATGAAGCAAAAGAGCGTCTTGCTAAGATGAACACAGATAAACTGAAATACGGCGTTGGATTCGCAGTTGGTGTATATGGCTGTGGTCTTGACGGAAAAGACTCCTCCGGTGCAAATATTCAGCTGAATCCAGATGGAACAGTAACCGTATTTAACGCTTGGGAAGATCATGGACAGGGTGCTGATATCGGTACAGTTACAATGGCTCATGAGACATTAAAACAGGCTGGATTTACACCAGATATGATCAAACTGTACATGAATGATACTGCAAAAACTCCAAACTCTGGTCCTGCAGGCGGAAGCCGTTCAAACGTAGTAACAGGTAATGCAACAAGAGTTGCTGCAGAAATGCTTCTGAACGCTATGAGAAAACCAGATGGAACGTATCGTACATACGATGAGATGGTAGCAGAAAACATTCCTACATTCTATGAGGGAACATGGGTAGCTTCTGCATGTACAGACTGTGATCTTGAGACAGCTCAGGGTGCACCATTCAGCAACTACATGTATGAACTGTTCATTCCGGAAGTAGAAGTTAATGTAGAGACTGGTAAAGTAAGAGTGATTCGCTTTACAACCGTAGCTGACTTCGGAACAATCATCAACAAGATTGTTGTAGATGGACAGGTATACGGAGGCTGTGCACAGGGTATGGGTCTTGCATTAAGTGAAGACTTCGAAGATTACAAGAAACATACAACCATCGCTGGATGTGGTATTCCTTATCCAGAGGATATTCCGGATGACTTCAATATTATCTACACTGAGACACCTAGACCAGACGGCCCTTATGGAGCATCTGGCTGTGGCGAAGGTCCTTTGACAGCTGGACATCCGGCTATCTTAAGCGCGATCTTCAATGCAACAGGAGCAAGAGTTTGGGCAATTCCGGCAACACCGGACAAAGTTAAGGCAGCTCTGGACGCACTGAAATAAGATTTTTGTGAATGGACCGGCAGTTTCTGCCGGTCCGTTTTTCTGTTATAAGAAGAGAGGAAGTGAGAAAATGCGAAATCCCAATCAGGAACAGCTTCACAAACTGGAAGCCATGTGTGTACAGGAACAGCCGCCGGCATGTATGAGCGGATGCCCCCTTCATGTGGACGGAAGAAGCTTGTGTGCGGCAGAAGCATCGGATGACTTTGACAGTGCACTGGATTTATACAGAAAGACAGTACCTTTTCCGGAGATTTTGAGCCGTACCTGTTCTCAGGTTTGCCGCCAGTCCTGCCGCAGAGCGGAAGCAGGAGATGCGGTTATGATGCGTGGACTGGAAGAAGCGGCATGTACGTTTGGAAAGCCGAAACAAAAGAGAGCATTTCTTCCAAAGAGAAATCACAGTGCAGCCGTGGTGGGTGCAAGTCTCAGCGGTCTGACAGCGGCACTCGAACTGGGTAAAAAAGGATGCCGTGTGACGGTATTTGAAAAAGAAGAAGAGATTGGCGGACAGCTGCGAGGCATGAATCTTGCGGCAGAGGTTCTGGAAAAAGACTTTCGAATGCTGAAGGATTATCCGATCACGATTCGCTGCGGCGAGAAAGTAGACAATCTCAGCGAAATTGCGGAGCAGTTCGATGTGGTTTATGTGGCTTGGGGCATGCAGGAGGCAGACGCACTGGAAAGTCAGCCGGACAGCTATCAAAGTGCAGATGAAAAGATTTTTGCAGGCGGATATGGCATCCGCAGACAACAGTACGATACTGTCTGGGAGATTGCAGATGGAAAGAGAGCGGCTATTTCCATGGATCGCTTTTTGAAACGGGTATCATTGATGGCCGGACGTGAAAAAGAAGGTGTGTATGAGACAACTCTTCATGTAAATATGGAAGGTGTTGAGAATGTCTGCGCACAGAAAGAACCGCCGTACACCAGAGAGGAAGCGATGCAGGAGGCGAAGCGCTGTCTGGACTGCAAATGTCTGGATTGTGTAAAAGCTTGCGCATTTTTGCAGGAGTACAAGACATTTCCGCGTAAGTATGTGCGTGAAGTGTACAACAACCTTTCGATTGCGATGGGAAACCATCATGCGAACCGCGTGATCAATTCCTGTGCACTTTGTGGGCAGTGTGCAGCGATTTGTCCGCATGGGCTGGATGTTGGTGAATACACAAAAGAAGCAAGGCAGATCATGGTGGAGCATGAGAAGATGCCGGTTTCTTCGTTTGAATTCGGTCTGCGTGATCTGGAACATGCCAATTCACAGGAGTTGTCTGTACTTCGTCACCAGCCGGGTATGAAAGAGAGTCAGTATCTGTTTTTCCCCGGATGTCAGATTGGAGCATCAGCACCGGAAATCGTGTATCGCACCTATGAAGATCTGTGCAGTCGGCTTTCCGGAGGCGTTGGCTTGTATCTGGGGTGCTGCGGCATTGCGGCAGACTGGGCCGGAGAGGAAGTACTGTTTGAGAAAAGTATCCAGAATATGCGGGAGAACTGGGAAAGTATGGGGCGTCCGGTTGTGATTACCGCCTGCCCGACTTGTTACCGTGTGTGGAAAGAGCAGATTGGGCAGGCAAAGGTAGAAGGAATCTGGAGCCTTCTCGATACCTGGCCGGAGTTTGATTCTGCGGTAAAAGCGCATGCGTGTGGTGAGAAGAAGACAGTGACTGTGATGGATGCCTGCGGTGCAAGACAGTATGGGGAGATTCATGATCAGATTCGTCATCTTTTGGAACAGATGGGATATAATCTGGAACCCCATGCTTATGAAGGCGAAAAAAGCGGCTGTTGTGGTTTTGGCGGACTGATGCCGGTATCGAACCGAGAACTGGCGAAGAAAATGGCAGCTTCCCGCGTGGAGGAAAAAGACAGATATTATCTGACGTATTGTATGAACTGCAGAGATCGCTATACAGATGCCGGTGCAGTTTCCATTCATCTTCTGGAGCTTTTCTATGGAGAAGGAAAGGAACAGGATCATCTGCCTCCGACATGGTCAGACCGTCAGAGAAGAAGACGATGGCTGAAGAGAAAGCTCATGCAGAATTTATGGCAGGAAGAGATGGAAGGCAGAAAAGAAATGAAATTATACTACAGCGATGAGATCAAAGAGAAACTGGAAGAGCGCATGATTCTGGAAGAAGATATGCAGGATGTCATTGAACAGGCGGAGACAAGTCAGGAAAAAATTCAGGATACGGTGGAAGATTGTTTTATTGCCGTCAGACGAATCGGAAATGTCTGCTTCTGGGTATATTACAGGCCGAAGGAAGATGGATATGAGATTGTGAAGGCATACAGCCACCGCATGAATTTCAAATAAGAGAGGCGAAGACAATGACAGAAAAAGAAAAGTATTACGAGCGTTATGAGACACAAAAAGGAACTTATATCTGTGCAAAATGCAACATTCCTCTGGAACCTGGAAAAGTGATTCTTCAGTATATGGGCAATGATTTCCCGGTAGAACTTCCGAAATGTCCAAAATGTGGACAGGCGTTGATTCCGGAAGAACTGGCATTGGGTAAGATTCTCCAGGTTGAGCGTGCCTTGGAGGATAAGTAGAGTACAGATGCAGAATGAATATGAATCGGAAGAATGGAGCAGAATGGGCTATCTGCATCCGGGGCAGGAGCAGGGAGCCCGGCGTCTGGCTGAGTTGGAACTGCAGTACAGGATCGTGAAAGAAGGATATTTCCTGAATGTGTGCTGCGGAGACGGCCAGGGCATGGAATGGTTTCATTCTTATGCAAATCGAAGATATGGGGTAGATAAATCGTTTGATTTGCTGGCGAAAGCGAGAAAAAGGCAGCCCGGGCTGCAGTGGATACAGGCAGATGTTACAGGCCATCTGCCTTTTGAAAATGAGTGGGCAGCTGCGGTGCTGTGTGAATGCTGTCTCTCTATGTTTGGAGAGAAGAAACAGTTTGTATTGGGGGAACTAAAAAGAATATTGAAAAAGGATGGTCTTTTGCTGGTAGCAGATCTGGAATGGGAGGAAGGCATACAATTGGAGTCTTTTTCCTTATTACATGAGGAGCAGCATCCGGAGTGGGTAAAGGAATTTGCTGCTCGATGGCTTTGGGAGAATGGAACGCTGCCTTCCTGCTGTTCGGGAACTGGTAAAAGCAAAAGACTGCCCGGATATTTTCTGGCAGTTTACAGGAGGTGAGGCTATGCAGGATATGGAAACACGCTTTATGGAGCTTGCATCCATGGGGTTTGAATGCAGTCAGATTCTGATGATGCTGTTTCTGGAGATGGAAGGAAGAGAAAATCCGGATCTGATCCGTGCAATGGGCGGTCTGACCGGTGGAATGGGAAGAACCGGAGGATGCTGCGGTGCTTTGACAGGCGGTGCAGCCGTGCTTGGCTATTTTACCGCGCGCGGTGAGTACGAGGAAATGGAGCATGAAAAAAGCAGAGAAATTATTGCTTCCTATGTACAGTGGTTTGAGGAAACATGGGGAGCGGAATATGGCGGCTGTAATTGCCGGGATATCATCGGCGGTGATTACTCCAAATGTCTTCTTGTCTGCGCACCGATCGTACAGGAATGCTTTGAAAAAATCATGGAACTTTTGACGGAATATGAGATACTAGTGTATTAAAAGAGGCTGAATATTGGAAACTACAGAGAAAAAAATATGGGCACTTCTTCTGTGCGCCGGACGATCTCGGAGAATGCAGGAATTCAAGCCGCTTCTGCCTCTTGGAGACAGAACGATTCTGGAGCATACAATCTCCAGATTCCAGGAGGCCGGGATTGACCGGATCATGGCAGTGACCGGGCACAGAAGAGAGGCGCTTGTACCTGTTCTGGAGAAAAAACAGGTACAGGAAGTGTACAACGAAGAATATGCGGCCCGTGATATGTTTTACTCTGTCTGCACCGGAATCAGAGCAATATTAAAGCAGGAAAAGCCGGAGGGAATTCTGGTCTGTCCTGCAGATATTCCTCTGATTCATCCTTTTACGATCAGACAGGTCACAGAGACACGGAGACGGCAAAACGAGTCTGTGATCCAGCCTGTGTTTGGGGGAAAAGAAGGGCATCCGCTTTTTATAGGAGAAGAATTGCTGGATGTGCTTTTGAATTACACAGGGGATTGCGGACTTCAGGGATTTTTAAACTCCAGAGAGCACATTTGCCGCATAGAGGTACCGGATCGCTGTATTCTTTTTGATGCAGATGTGAGAGAAGATTATGAAAAACTGAAAAAGATGTATGAAACCTGGGACGTTCCCGATGAACAGACCTGTGTGGCTGTCTGGGATTATGCTGCGACACCTGAAAATGTGCGAAGGCACTGCCGTTGTGTGGCAGATACAGCGATGAAAATTGCAGACAGATGTCTTTCGAAGGTGACGGAAGAAAAAAGGGAGCTGTTTTTGCGTGAGGTGCTGGCCGGAGCACTGCTTCATGATGTACTTCGAGTTGTGCCAAAACATGGAAAAGCAGGGGCTGAGCTTCTTCGGCAGATGGGATACAGCAAACCTGCGGATGTCACACAGGCGCATCAGAATCTGATGAAAGGCAGACTTTTGGAAGAATTGAAGGGATTGGATTCCTCACAGAGTGATCGATTCTGGGAGCTGCTTCCCACGTTTGTGGTGTATGGAGCAGACCGTCTTGTGGAAAATGATAAGCCTTGTGATTATGAAGAAAAATCAAGGAAAAAGCGGCTGCGTTTCCAGAATGATCCGGAGGCGCTGCAGGCGCTGGAAAGTGACAGGGAACGTTTTTTGACTTGCAGAGAAGTATTGAAGGAGTGGATGGGATATGATTTATTTGAATAACGCAGCCACATCCTGGCCGAAAGCGGAAGGGCTTGCCGCCTATATGGGCCGTGTGATCGATGGGATTCCTGTGCACGGAAGCAGAGCGACCGGAAACGGAGAGACTGTCGAAAGCATGAATGCCAGGCAGGAGCTGGCAAAACTTATGGGAATTTCGGATAGTACACGGATTTCCTACATGGAAAACGGAACACATGGATTAAATACGGCACTTCTTGGATATGCATGGAAGGAAGGGGATGTGATCCTGACCTCTGCGGCAGAACACAATTCCGTGCTTCGCCCTCTGTGGTGGCTGAAGAAGAACCGCGGTGTGGAGTATGTGATTTTGCCGGTGCAGGAGGATGGACGTATCAAAATGAAATGCTTTCAGGATGCACTGCAGCAGTATCATCCGAAAGTGGTGGTGATCACGCATGCGTCAAATGTGACGGGAGCGGTTAATCCACTGGAGGAGATTACAGCGCTTGCCCACGAAGCGGGGTCAGTGGTGCTGGCAGACGCATGTCAGAGTCTTGGAATCGTTCCAGTGCTGCCGCAGCAGTGGGGCGTAGATATGCTGGCATTTACCGGACATAAATATCTGCTTGGTCCGCAGGGGACAGGCGGTCTCTATGTACGTGAGGGAATTACGTTAGATCCTGTGGTGACAGGCGGAACCGGTATTTTTTCGGATGAGGAAGAAATGCCATCGCAAATGCCGCTTCGTCTGGAAGCTGGTACACAGAACGAACAGGGCTTTCAGGGGCTTGGCTGGTCGGTGAACTGGCTGAACAATCATCCGCTGAATACGGCAAAGCTGCAGGCGTGGTTTGAGGAACTCGAAGAGTCACTGCAGGGGCTTGGTGTGCGCATCATACCGGTGAGGGGAACGCGCACGCCTGTGCTGTCGTTTACGGTTCCCGGATATACGCCGGAAGAAATCGGAGATATTCTTTATGGAAGCTATGACATTATCTGCCGGACGGGGCTGCACTGTGCACCGCTGATTTTGCCATATCTTGGACTGGGGAAGCAGGGAAGTGTGCGAATCAGTATGTCCAGGTTTACCACAAGGGCGGAACTGGAGGCATTTTTGCAGGCGATAAAGGAGATTGTAAGTGAGTGACCGTTTGAGATGTGAGAAAGTAGATAACTGTTTTGCAAATGCCAGAACGTATCGCTATTGGATGCCGTTTGCTCTGGATGAGGAGAAGGTATCTTTTCTGGGGCAGATGGGTGAGTTATTTGTAAAGAAAAATTTGAGACGTCCTTTTTTCCGGATTGAGACGGACAGAGGTGTACAGATGAAAGGGATTTTCGGGGACAAGTCCATGAAGGTCAGTTTCCCGGAAGAACGCTGGGAGGAGGAACAGAAATTATGGGAGCAGAAGATGGAAGAAATGATGGAAGAATGATCAGGCAGACCGAGAGTGTCTGCCCTGTTTGTCTGCAAAAAATAAAAGCAGACATTGTTGCTTATGAAGATGAAGTGTATATGGAAAAGACCTGTGAGGAACATGGATTTTTTCAGACTCTGATCTGGAAAGGTGCACCGGACTATGAGAACTGGGAAAATCAGAAGCTTCCTTCGGTGCAGAAAAATCCGGCTATGCAAGTGGAGAAAGGCTGTCCGTATGACTGCGGGCTTTGTCCGGAACACAGGCAGCATACCTGCTGTGTTCTTCTGGAGGTAACCAATCGGTGCAACCTCAATTGTCCAGTCTGCTTTGCGAGAGCAGGAGAAGGGGATGAGGTGAAAGAACCGTCGCTTGCGGAAATCGGGGAATGGTATGATTCGATGATGGCCTGCGGCGGTCCGTTTAACATTCAGCTTTCCGGAGGGGAACCTTCGGTTCGCGATGACCTGGAGGATATCATCCGTCTTGGAAAAGAAAAGGGATTTACGTTTTTCCAGATGAATACGAATGGAATCCGCCTTGCAAAGGAACCGGAATATGCGGTACGCCTGAAAGCGGCAGGGCTCAGCTGTGTCTTTTTGCAGTTTGATGGTGTACGTGAAAATGCCTATGAGATTTTTCGCGGAAGAAAACTGCTGGATGTAAAGAAAGAGGCGATTAAGAATTGCAAAAAAGCAAATCTTGGTGTAGTATTGGTTCCAGTGATCGCGAAAGGTGTCAATGAAGACCAGGTGGGTGAAATTCTGGAGTTTGCGCTGGAACAGATGCCGGCAGTGCGCGGTGTACATTTCCAGCCGCTAAGCTTTTTTGGCCGCTATGAGCCGGGAAAAGAGAAAGATCGTTTTACGCTTCCGCAGCTTCTGCAGGCGATTGAAGCGCAGACAGATGGAAAAATGAAAATCAGTAATTTCACACCGGCAGGCGCTGAAAATGCTTACTGTTCTTTCAGCGGAAATTTTATGAAAACAGAGGATGGGCAGCTCCGGCCGTGGAATCAATCGGCTGGCTGTGGATGCGGTGCACCTGTGGAGGAAACCCCGGATGCGGGAGAAGCTGCAAAAAAAGCACAGCAGTTTGTCGCACGCAGATGGGCGGCAAGTGAAGAAGAAAGCTGCTGCTGTGGAGAACCGGAGCCCGCTGAAGAGAGTTGCTGCTGCTGTGGAGAACCGAAGCCAGCCGAGGAAAACTGCTGCTGTGGAGAGGAAGCGTATGATACAAGTTCTCTGGATGCTTTTTTGAAGAGAGTCGACCAGTATACGCTGGCAGTCTCTTCGATGGCGTTTATGGATGCCTGGAACCTGGATCTGGAACGCCTGCGCGATTGTTATATTCATGTAGTGGCTAGAAAAAATAACATACGTTTGATTCCGTTTTGTGCTTATAATCTGACAGCAGCAGACGGAACAGCATTATACAGGGAGTAGAGACTATGGAACAGATTCCGGTAAGTGTACTGGACCGTTGGATTGGAAGAAAACATTTTTCTTCTGAAGAATTGTCCAAAGAACAGCTTGCAGAGTACCAGATAAAAAAAATTTCAGAAACCATAAAAATGGCAAAGGAGAACAGCCCTTTTTACAGAGAAACGTATCAGGACCTTCCGCTGCCGGAAACGATGGAGGATTTCAAAAAATATCCATTGATGGATGGAGATGATCTGATTCGTGACGGGGGAAAAATGTTGTGTGTATCCCAGCGGGATATTCAAAGAGTTGTGACGCTCAGTACGTCTGGAACAACGAAAAGTCCAAAAAGAATTTATTTTACACAGCAGGATCAGGAGCTGACAATCGACTTTTTTGCTTATGGAATGGAAGAGGTGACCGCAAAAGGTGAGCGGGTCGCGATATGCCTGCCGTGGAAAAGCGAAGGCTGTGTGGGCGATCTGCTGATGCGCGGACTGCAAAGAAGGGAAATTCAGGGCGTGGGTGTCGGCCTGATTGAAAATCTGCACAAGGCTGCGGATTGTATGATCCGAAATCATACCCAGGCAGCGGTAGCAATACCCACGCAGCTCCTTGCTTTGATGGAGTATGTAAAGAGACAGAAGATGGAATTGCCTTTAAAGCGTGTGCTGACCAGCACCGATCTTCTTTCTGATTCTGTGCGTCAGAGACTGGAAGCGTTTGGGCTTGAGGTGTTTGACCATCTCGGTATGACAGAATGCGGACTTGGAGTGGCGTTGGAGTGTAAGGCGCATCAGGGCATGCATATTCGGGAAAATGATCTGTATCTGGAAGTGGTGGATCTGGAAGGAAAGCCTGTGCCGGACGGCAGATTCGGGGAACTTGTCATGACAACACTGACAAGAAACGGAATGCCTCTGATTCGCTACCGGATGGGGGATCGGGCAAGGATCCTGTCCGGCAATTGCTCCTGCGGCAGTGTTCTTCGTCGTGTGGAAGTGACGGGACGGCTGGGAGAAAGAACCTTCCGAGGCTGGGGCATTCGCCAGTGGGATGAATTTCTGTTCTCCTTTCCGGAAGTTTTGGATTATCAGTTGGTGCAGAAGCCAAACAGAAGCTGGAGTCTGATCCTGGAAGGCTTTGATGCATTGTCGCCAAAGACGGCAATGACCATTCGTGAGAAAACGATGGGGGTACAGATTGAGTGCAGACAATGGGAAGGTCAGCTTCCGGTCTATACTGGA
Organism: Eubacteriales bacterium; assembly: GCA_030536755.1. Lineage (GTDB taxonomy): Bacteria > Bacillota > Clostridia > Lachnospirales > Lachnospiraceae > JALFVM01. The sequence continues at coordinate 41,121 of JAUNPJ010000006.1, forward strand.
AAACGCTGCATTCATTACAGGGAGGTATAGAATTGAAGCTGGTACTGTATCGACATGGAGAAACGACTTTGTCATGTGGAGAAAAAAGATTTCTTGGAACGACGGACTGCTCTCTCACCCAACGGGGAAGAGAGCAGGTGCGTGAGGCTGCCATGCAGTATGAGGGCAAACCAAGGCGAATCTACTGCAGTCCCAGCATGCGCTGCAGGGAAAGTGCGCAGATTTTTGCGGATGTGCTGTCCAAACGCCAGCAACTGCCGGAAATCATCTACAGGGAACGCCTTCGGGAAATTCATATGGGAGAATGGGACGGAAAAACATTCTCAGAGGTAAAAGCAGTGTATCCGGATGCTTATGAAGAACGGGGAGGTAATCTGGTACATTTTCGTGTACCCGGAGGCGAGACGTTTCTGGAAGTGCAGAAGAGAGCAGTCGCAGAGATCAAGCAGATCAGGAAAGAGGAAGAGGGAGAGATTCTGGTCATGACGCACCATGGTGTGATTCGGACACTTCGCTGTCATTATCAGGACATTCCGCTCTCAAAACTGATGGAATGGAAATTGGGGTATGGCCAATGCTGTATCCTAAACATATAAAAAACGAAACCTCCTGGATAATAAGATGGAAGGTGATTTCATCTATATATCAAGTGGAGGTCCCGTCAGAGAGGGCGTTTTATTTTGTTGTCTCATCTGAAAACAATTCATGAAACAATTGTTCAGCTGTTTCATTCAGCTGTTCCTCAATTCTAAGAAATTTATCCAAAAATATTTTTCCATTTGTTGTTAAGCTGGAGGAACCGCCACTTGTTCCTCCGCTTTGGGTAGATATTAGTGGAAAGCCCAGAAAGCTTTCTGCTGTCTTTATGATCTTCCAGCCTTTGCTGTAAGATATATGCAGTTGTTTACAGGCAGTCTGCATAGAACCTGAGTGGGCAATCAGTTGCAGAAAGCGGGCTGTCTCACTCTGAAAAAAAGATTCTTCCCGATGAAATGATAGATTCACAGTGCAGTAGGTTGGAAGAGTTGCTCGCTGTTTTGCAAGCGAAAATCCTTCTTCAGTATCCAAAGCATGAATAATACCAGTATCTTCCACTGGGATCTCCTCCGTATACGGAGCTATCTGGGGAAGTTCCATGGCGGCACGAAGTCCTCCGTCTCCGGAATAAGCATCCAGAATCGGAAAAAGTGCCTTATCAATCAAAACAGGATGGCCTCGGCGTCCTTCAAAAGTAGGGCAGGCTGCTTTTGCTGTTGAGTTCAGCAGCTTTGAGATTGTCTTGGGCAGCAGGAGCGAGAACTTGGCCGGAAGAATGATGATTCGGTCACATAAACGCTCGATATACCGCAGACCCATCTGGATGCTCTCAAACATCTGCATTTTCTCATAATCAGAATTGCGCAGACAAATCACATCCATACGTCCGATTTCTTTTTCCAGTGCATCGCCCTGTTCGCCGGTAACGACAACAATAGGTGAGACACAGGAATGCTTCAGGGTTACGATCAATCTTCGGATTGTGGTAACTCCGTCTATTTTTTGGAGAGGCTGAAATAATTCAGCATCCTTTTGCCGTCCGGCGGCAAGAATAATGGCCCCTGTCTTCATAAGCATATCCCTAAAGTAATTTCATCAATTGTCTAGTAATATTATACAACAAAATAATCGTTATGTAAATAAAAAAATAACGAATAGATAGAAAAATTATCGAATTTTACCTGTATTTTGTTTAAAACAAAAAGTAGATACGGTATAATAAAATGACACAAGCATAGAGTGACAGTAATATGTGAGAATCTATGGAGGATGATATGCAGAAAATATTAGAAGACCTTTTGTCAGAAAATATGAATCAGTGGCTTGCGATTCCAAGATGTCGTGAGGGTGAGAAAATCTATCATTATACAAATCTGAGTTCCCTGAAGGGAATCGTGACAGAGCATTCATTTTGGGTGACAAAAAGTGATTTTTTGAATGATAAAAATGAATTCCGCTATGCGTATAAAGTTACAAAAAAGGTATGTGAAAAACTGGTTCCCAATGAAAGTAACCGGACTCTTCTGCAGAAGATGCTGAAGGCGAAGGTGGCGGAGCTGAATACTCTCGTGGAAGACCAGGTGATGTCGGGATGTTATGTGCTGTCTTTTTCCAAAGGTTATGACAGTCTGCTTCTTTGGACAGAATTTGCCAAATCCCAGGGGTATTGCATGGAATTTGATTATAGCCAGCTTCGAAGCGGGATACACAAGAAAATGAAGATGGACGGCTATGTAATTTATAATAGGAAGGAACAGTGTACACTGGTCGAAAATACGTTTCTTCGGGTACTCAAGAGAAAAGACGATAGTCGGCGTGTACTCAGAAAAAAATTATTTTCCGAAACAGAAATTGTGACAGAGGAAGAATTGGAACAGTTTGTGAGCGAATTTGCTTTGTGCAGCTTTCTGTATTCCATGTTTTTTAAGAAAGAGTGCTTCCAGGAAGAACAGGAATATCGTTTTGTATTCTGGGCATTTCATGAAGAAAATGGAATGGAGATCGTTCCGGAATTGACGCCGATTCATTTCAGGGAAAGAGCGCAGACGCTCATTCCGTATATTGAAGTCGGCTATGCCCACAACAAAGGACAAAATCCGATTCGTGCCATAACAGTAGGTCCGAAGAACAACAGCGATCTGGCTGTCAAAGGCATTCGGTATTTTCTCCGTAACGAGAAAATTAATATTCCTGTATGTGAGTCAAAAATACCGCTTCGCTATTGAAAAGGTTACTGTGAACAGTAACTTGAGAAACAGGATGTCAATGTTTTCCACAGCAATGGGTATGGACGCAAAGTCTTCATAATGGTATAATGGTGGCGTGAACAGCAGGGGGGAACAAATAGAACAGGAGGTATGTAGTATGAGACTTATGTATGGAAAAATGCTGGCAGTCAGCACAGTACTTTCTATTTGTCTGCTGACCGCATGCACAACATCTCAAAATAACGGGCAGGCTGTGGCGAATGAGGAGAATGTGGAAAATATCACCAGCACGACCACACCGACTGTGACCAGTGCACCAATTGCCATGCAGTTGAGTGACAGTGAGACGCCAAGTGGTGTGAAAGTAGAGGCAAAATATCAGAAATATAAAGTAGTTATGGGTGTCAATGTTCGTGCAGACTGCAGCGGAGACAGTGAATGGGTCGGTTCTCTGTTTGAAAATGATGTCGTGCAGGGAACCGGAGTATGTGAAAATGGATGGATCCAGATTCTGTTTGAGGGCAAAAAGAGTTATGCGACGGGAAGCTGTCTGGAGGAAGTCGATGATATGCCGGTCACAGTACCGATGGGAACGGCAGGAACAGGAAGTGTTACGCCAACGCCGACACTGACGCCGACTCCGTCATTTACAGAGACACCGGAAGCATCAGAAACTCCACAGGCAGAAGTGACGCCTTCTGTTGATGTGACAGACTGGGCAAAATACAAATCCACCAAGTGGGAAGCGTCATCAAGTACATCCTGCTATGTTCAGATTCATTCGGTAGCCGGCAATACGGTTATTTTCCGATTCCGGGTTGTGGACGGACCGCTTGACGGCAGCGGTGTGTCGGCAGAAGTCGAAAACTGCACCGGAAAGATTCAGGACGGCGTAATGAACTTCAGCTTTACGGATGATCAGGAAAATACAGGTGTTGGCCGTATGGAAATCGTGGACGATACACATTTGATGATCACGACTGTGATTACGCAGCCAAATCCTGAGGCGGCTTATAAAGCCGAGATTATGACAGAGTTGACGGAGATTGAATAATCTCTTGTCATTTTAGATAAAAGGTGTCGATTTCGACACCTTTTTCTGTGAAAAATGTAAAAAATGCAAGAGGGCGTTGCATTCTTTCCTAAATATGTTACAATACTGTTACAAAAGGATGAAGGTGTAAGGATGACAATTTATAACGCTATTTTTACAAGAAAATCAGTTCGAAATTATAAAATGGAGCCGGTGAGTGACAGCCTGCTGCAGTCGATTTATGCCAATTATGAAGAGATTCAGAAGCTTTTTCTGGGAATTGAAACAGAATTGCAGATTGTGGAATCTCTGAGCAGGCATGAAAAGGTTGCGATGTTTGGCGTGCGTGCACCGTACTATCTGTTATTATATACAGAAGAAAAAGACAAATGCTATATGAATGCAGGGTTTATCATGGAGCAGATGAGTCTCTTTCTTTCCTGTAAAGGAATCGGAAGCTGTTTTGTCGGTTCTCCTGTGATCAGCAGAAAGTATGCCCGTTTCGGGAACAAAAAGCTGGCCTGTATTCTGGCTTTTGGAAGGGCAAAGGGAAGTGCGGTAAGAAAGCCTTCCGAATTCAAACGGCTGGATATGAACAAATTATGTGTATATAAGGAAAAACCGCGTCAGTGGATGTGTCAGCTGCTGGAAGTGGCAAGGCTGGCTCCGTCCAGTATGAATTCGCAGCCCTGGCGATTTCTTGTCTACGATAACAAGATCCATATTTTCTGCAAAAAGTCCGGGGTTGGAAATTCCAAGCGGTTATTGGAAATCAATTTTGGCATTCTGTATGCGCATATGATGGTAGCAGCGGAGGAAATGTGGCTGGATCTGGATTTGATTCGTCTTGAGAATATCAGTCAGAAAAACTTTTCGAACAGCGAATATATGCTCAGTGCAGTATTAAACAGCTAAGTTGTGCATACTTTTAAAAAAAATAAAAAAATTTAAAAAAAATGTTTGACATCCCACCGGATATGTAGTATAGTATTACTTGTCCGAGGGACATGCGTGAGTGGCTCAGTTGGTAGAGTACGACCTTGCCAAGGTCGGGGTCGCGGGTTCGAGCCCCGTCTCACGCTCTCAAAAAGAGTTTGGTTTGAACCAAACTCTTTTTTGTATGGATGTAAAAGAAAGGAAAGAATGGTAGAAGTCATGAACATGAAAACAAAGTATAAGGGAATTATTTTTATTGTCATGTCTGCATTTTTCTTTGCTCTCATGAATATGTTTGTAAGACTGTCCGGGGATTTGCCGTCGATACAAAAAAGTTTTTTCAGAAATGCAATCGCTTTTGTGATTGCGGTGGTGGCAATGAAGCGCAATCACATCTTGTTCTCAGGTAACAAAAGAAATGGAAAGTATCTGATTTTCCGCTCACTGTTTGGTACGTTGGGGATTCTGTGTAATTTTTATGCGGTGGATCATCTGGTGCTGGCAGATGCTTCGATGCTCAACAAGATGTCGCCTTTTTTTGCGATTTTCTTTAGTGTGCTCATTCTGAAAGAGAAAGTAAAACCAGCGCAGGTGCTGATCGTAGTAACAGCATTTATCGGAAGTCTTTTTATCATTAAGCCTACCATGACGAATATGGAACTTGTGCCTGCGTTGATTGGATTTGCCGGAGGTGTGTGTGCCGGTCTGGCTTATACGTACGTTCGCAAGTTAAGCTCCTGCGGGGAAAAGGGACCGTTTATTGTTGCCTTTTTCTCAGGATTTTCTTGTCTGGTGACGCTGCCGTTTCTGATTTGGGATTACCATCCGATGTCTGCGCAGCAGTTGGTGATGCTGCTTTTGGCAGGAACAGCGGCAGCAGGAGGACAGTTTACAATCACAGCTGCTTATTCCTGCGCACCGGCAAGAGAAATTTCGGTTTATGATTATTCACAGATCATTTTCTCGGCGTGTCTCGGATTTTTTGTGTTTGGACAGATTCCAGATGTATTCAGTTGGATTGGTTATGTGATTATCATATCCATGGCGATTGCCATGTTTTTGTATAACAACAGAGAAAATGCCTGATATCAGGAGGTGGTATGATGAAGCAGTTTACGTTTACTTTGCGTTCCAGAGTGGACAATCTGGAGCTTTCCGTGCTTCGGACAGAGCCGGATGGAGGAATACGCGGTGTGATTCAGATCGTGCATGGCATGAGTGAATACAAGGAGCGTTACCTGCTCTTTATGGAATATATGACGGATCGAGGGTTTGTTTGCGTGATTCATGATCATCGCGGTCATGGAAAAAGTGTCAGAGACAAAGAAGATCTTGGCTACATGTATGGCGGAGGTGCGCATGCGATGGTGGAGGATATCCGAAGAGTCAATGATTTTATTCACAGACGCTATGCGCATAAGAAGGTGATTCTTCTGGGACATAGTATGGGCTCCCTGGCGGTCCGTACATATCTGAAAAAATACGACAGCAGCGTGAATCTGGTGATCCTGAGTGGTTCGCCAAGCAAAAATCCGGCGCTGCCTGTGGGAATGGCAATGGCTGCTGCTCAGAAAAAGATTTTTGGTGCGCGGCATCCGGGACGTTTGATTGAGGCGATGAGTTTCGGTCCGTATGCGCTTCGGTTTAAGGGAGAGAAGAGTCGTTTTGCATGGACCTGTTCTGATCCGAAAGTGGTGACGGAGTATGACAATTCCCCGTTATGCGGATTTACCTTTTCGGCAGATGCGTATCAGGCACTGTTTCAGCTGATGAAAGAGACTTACAGCAGTAAGGGATGGAACTGCCGCAGGCCGAATCTTCCGGTCTTGTTTGTCAGCGGAGCAGACGATCCCTGCATGGATAACATTCGAAAATTCAAGCAGGCGGTCGACCATATGCGTCATGTGGGATATCGCCGTGTGCGAGGAAAAGTATATCCGGGGATGCGCCATGAGATTTTGAATGAGTGCCGGAAAGAACGGGTTTATCGTGATCTTTATCTGTATATCAGAAAACAGTTATTTACAGAATAAAAAAAGAAAAGAGAATGTAGGATTTCGGGATGATCGGGATTTTACATTCTTTTTTTATTGTAAATTTTTTTAACTTAAACTTTACAGAGGCAGACTTTTGGATTTTACATTCCTTCGATAAGATACAGACTGTAAAACAACAACACATATATTTGAATCTGAAAAAATTGAAGGAGAATGTAAAAATGAAGATGAGAAAATTTCTTGTAATGTTAACAGCAGCGACAATGGCAATGGGAACTCTTGCAGGATGCGGAGGTTCTGATACAGGAAGCGACAGTGCAGCACAGGCAGAAGAAACACAGGAGGCAGCTGCTGAGAATACAGATGAGACCACAGCAGAAGGCCCGATCACAGTGGTATCCAGAGAGGATGGCTCCGGTACACGAGGCGCTTTTATCGAACTGTTCGGTGTGCAGGAGGAACAAAACGGTGAGAAAGTAGATATGACAACGACAGAGGCAAGTATCACCAACAGCACATCTGTTATGCTGACCTCCGTAGCCGGTGATCCGTATGCAATCGGTTATGTATCACTCGGTTCCCTTGATGATACGGTAAAAGCAGTGAAGATTGACGGCGTTGAGGCAACTGGTGAAAATGTATCCAACGGTTCCTACAAAATTGCAAGACCATTCAATATTGTTACAAAAGACGACCTCAGTGATGTGGCACAGGATTTTATTGATTATATTATGAGTGCGGACGGACAGGCAATCATTGAGGAAAACAACTACATCAAGGCATCTGACGAAGGCGCTTACGAAGGAACAAAACCGGAAGGAAAGGTTGTAGTGGCAGGTTCTTCTTCCGTAACACCGGTCATGGAAAAATTGAAAGAGGCTTACATCGGAGTGAATCCAAATGCAGAAATCGAGATTCAGCAGAGTGATTCCACCACAGGTGTTACCTCTACGATTGACGGAATCTGTGACATCGGTATGGCATCCCGTGAACTGAAAGACAGTGAGACATCAGAAGGAGTAGCTTCTCAGGTCATCGCTATGGATGGTATTGCTGTGATCGTAAACCAGGAAAATCCGCTGGATGAGCTGTCCAGTGAACAGGTAAAAGACATTTATACAGGTGCAATCTTAGACTGGGAAGAACTCGCACAGTAAGAAAAAATAAAGAGGGATGATCCATATGAATCATATGAAAGAAAAAGGAATGCGGCTGGTGTTTCTGATCGCAGCCTGTGTATCGATACTGGCCGTTGCATTGATTTGTGTATTCTTATTTGCAAATGGAATTCCCGCAATTGGAAAAATCGGGCCGCTTAAGTTTCTCAGGGGAGAGACCTGGCGGCCTTCCAACGAAATTTTCGGGATTTTTCCGATGATTATGGGAAGTATTTACGTGACAGCGGGAGCCATCTTGATTGGTGTTCCCATTGCCATTCTCACATCGGTGTTTCTGGCAAAGTACTGTCCGAAAAAAATTTATCGTCCGCTGAAATCAGCGACAGAACTGATGGCAGGTGTACCGTCGATTGTATATGGCTTCTTTGGTCTCGTTCTGATCGTTCCGATGGTGCGCGATTTTAGTCATTTTCTCGTGGAAGTGACAGGCAACAAGCATCTCAACAGCAACGGAAGCAGCATGCTGACGGCCTCGATTTTGCTTGGAATCATGATTCTTCCAACCATTATTGGTGTGACAGAATCTGCAATCCGCAGTATCCCGGACAGCTATTACGAGGGTTCCCTGGCACTGGGGGCAACGCATGAGAGAACCATTTTCCACGTGATTCTTCCGGCTGCAAAATCAGGAATCCTGGCAGGTGTTGTCCTTGGAATCGGAAGAGCCATCGGAGAGACGATGGCAGTTATTATGGTAGCCGGAAACCAGGCACGTATGCCGGATGGATTGCTCAAAGGAGTCCGTACCATGACGGCGAACATTGTCATTGAGATGGGCTATGCGACAGATCTCCACAGAGAGGCACTGATTGCGACCGGTGTGGTATTGTTTGTGTTTATTTTGATTATCAATCTGTGCCTGTCGGTACTGAACAGGAGGTCTGACAATGGAAATTAGAAACAAAGTTACCTTTTCTGACAAAATGAAAAGTTATCTGCGTCATCCGGGATCCGGACTGACTGCACTGCTGGTGCTGTTGGCAACACTGGCGACCTTTTTTGTGCTGATTTTTTTGATCGCCTATATTCTGATCAAGGGAATCCCGTTTATTCAGCCGGATCTCTTTTCGATGCATTATACATCAGAAAATGCATCTCTGATGCCTTCTTTGATCAATACACTTGTGATGACACTGCTCTCCCTTGCGATTGCAGCCCCGATTGGAATTTTTTCTGCAATTTATCTGGTGGAATATGCGAAAAAAGGAAGTCGGTTTGTCGGTCTGGTTCGTATCACGGCAGAGACGTTGACGGGTATTCCGTCCATCGTATATGGCTTGTTTGGTATGCTGTTTTTTGTAAGCACGCTGAAATGGGGCTATTCGCTTCTGGCAGGTGCGTTTACACTGGTGATCATGATTCTTCCGGTCATCATGCGAACCGCTGAGGAAGCACTCAAATCAGTTCCTGATTCTTACAGGGAGGCAAGCTTCGGACTGGGAGCAGGCAAGCTTCGGACTATTTTCAAGATTGTACTTCCCTCCGCAGTACCCGGAATCCTGGCAGGAGTTATCCTGGCAATCGGACGAGTGGTAGGAGAAACGGCTGCACTGATCTATACAGCAGGTACGGTAGCGCAGATTCCGAGCAACCTGATGGGATCCGGAAGAACACTGGCCGTTCATATGTATGCATTGTCGAGTGAGGGTCTGCATATGGATCAGGCATATGCGACAGCAGTCATCCTTCTGATTATGGTACTGCTGATTAACTGGATATCAGGAATGATAGCAAAACGCATTACGAAAGGATAAGAGATGAACAGTAAAATATCAATTCAGAATCTGGACTTATATTACGGTGAGTTTAAAGCCTTAAAACAGATTAATATGGAGTTGCCGGAAAAAGAAATCACGGCATTTATCGGACCCAGCGGCTGTGGAAAATCGACCCTGCTGAAATCATTGAATCGTATGAATGATCTGGTCGAGGGATGTAAGATCACGGGAAATGTGCTGCTGGACGGAGAAGACATTTATGGAGATATGGATGTCAATCTTTTGAGAAAACGTGTGGGAATGGTATTCCAGAAACCAAATCCGTTCCCTATGAGTATTTATGACAACATTGCCTACGGACCGAGAACACACGGAATCCGAAGCAAAGCCAAACTGGACGATATCGTGGAGAAATCGCTGCGTGACGCGGCAATCTGGGATGAGGTCAAGGATCGACTGAAAAAAAGTGCCCTCGGAATGTCCGGCGGACAGCAGCAGCGACTTTGTATCGCCCGTGCGCTTGCTGTACAGCCGGAGGTGCTGTTGATGGACGAGCCGACTTCTGCACTTGATCCAATTTCCACTTCCAAAATTGAAGATCTTGCGGTAGAATTAAAAAAGGATTATACTATCATCATGGTTACCCACAATATGCAGCAGGCAGTGCGTATTTCTGACAAAACCGCATTCTTCCTTCTTGGGGAGGTCATTGAGTTTGGCGATACGGAACAATTATTCTCCATGCCAAAGAACAAGAAAACAGAGGACTATATTACAGGAAGGTTTGGTTGATGATATGAGAAATAGATTTGATGCACAGCTTGCACAGTTGAATTTGGAACTGATTGAGATGGGAACCTTATGTGAGGATGCCATTAAGGAAACCTATAAAGTACTTCTGAACGAAGACAAGGAGGCGGCAAAGGAGATTATTGCACATGATTCTGTGATTGACCGCGCAGAGCGTGATATTGAGAATCTGTGCCTGAAACTTCTTCTGCAGCAGCAGCCTGTAGCAAAAGATCTGCGTCAGGTATCGGCTGCTTTGAAGATGATCACAGATATGGAGCGTATCGGAGATCAGGCAGCGGATATTGCGGAAATCGTAGCAACTGCACATATTCCGGTGGCGGACGAAATGGTGACTTTGAAGGAGATGGCAGAGGCCACAATGAACATGGTAACGTCTGCGGTGGATGCCTATGTCAAACGGGATCTGGATATTGCCCAGAAAGTGATTGCCGCGGATGATACGGTAGATGAACTTTTTATAAAAATGAAGAAAAAGTTATTGGATATTATTCAGAAAAATCCGGCGGATGGAGAATGTGCCCTGGATGTGCTGATGATCGCAAAATATTATGAGCGTATTGGCGACCATGCAACGAACGTTGCAGAGTGGGTAGAATTTTCCCTGACCGGTGTGCATAAAGGAGCTTAACATATGATTTATTGCGTCGAAGATGAGAGAAACATCAGAGAATTGATTGTATATACGCTGGAGACAAGTGGTTTTGAGGCCAAAGGTTTTGCCAGCGGAGCAGAATTTTTTCAGGATCTGGCACTGGAAAAACCGGAGCTGATTCTTCTGGATATCATGCTTCCGGGAGAAGATGGCCTTGAGATTCTGAAAAAATTGAAAAATTCCACAAATACCAAAGATATTCCTGTTATCATGGTTACTGCCAGAGGTGCGGAGTACGACAAGGTTCTTGGACTGGACAGCGGAGCGGATGACTATATTGCAAAGCCTTTCGGAATGATGGAATTTGTTGCGCGTGTAAAAGCTCTGCTTCGCCGCAGTAAAAAAATACCTTCCAATCGAAGGCTTGGAATCGGCAAACTGGAATTGGATGTCAACAAGCATGTCGTGACCGTTGATGGGGAAGAGACCGTTCTGACCCTCAAGGAATTTCAGCTTTTGCAGTATCTGTTGGAGAACGTTGGAATTGTCCTTTCCAGAGATCAGCTGCTGGCACACATCTGGGGGTATGATTTTGATGGTGAGACGAGAACCGTGGATGTGCACATCCGTACACTTCGCCAGAAGCTTGGAAGCTGCGGTGAGCTGATCGAGACGGTGCGCGGAGTCGGATATCGTATTGGAGAACCAAGATGAAGAAAAAAATTCTGAAAAATATGACAATTCTGATTGCCATTTCCATGCTGGTCATGTTTGGGCTGATGATTATTCTGATCGATCAGCAGAGCCGACACCAGATGCAGGAAATGGTAGAGGCAGAGACCGGATATGTGAAGCTGGCTGTGGAGGAGTCCGGGATTTCGTATTTGTCGGAACAGACTGCAAATGTAAGCCCCAGCCGTCTGACGCTGATTCAGGCAGATGGGGCTGTTTTGTATGATTCGGCAGAGCCGGCAGAAAAAATGGAAAATCACAAAGAACGTCCGGAGGTAAAAGAGGCTCTTGAGAAAGGGAGCGGAAAAAGTACAAGACTTTCTTCTACGATGGGAGAAGTGACGTATTATTATGCATTAAGACTGTCAGACGGCAATGTGCTGCGTGTGGCAAGAACGACAGACAGCGTATTGATTACGATACGCAACAGTCTCATCCCGCTTCTTCTGATTTTTGCCTGTGTGCTTGCGATTGCAGTACTTCTTACAAAACGACAGACGGAGCATCTCGTAAGACCGCTGAACTGTCTGGATCTGGAACATCCTCTGGAGAACGATGTATATGAAGAGATATCTCCTCTTCTTACGAGAATCAACCAGCAGAACCACCAGATTGCGCAGCAGGTGGAGATACTAAAAGAAAAGCAGGATGAGTATGATACCATCACGGAAAACATGCAGGATGGCCTGATCGTGACGGACAAAACGGAGATATTATCCATCAACAAAAAGGCACTTGGACTTTTTCATATTAAAAAGAAGGAGTGCATCCATAAAAATATTCTTACTCTGAGCCGCAATCAGGATTTGAAGGCCTGTCTGGATCTTGCTTTGCAGGGACAGTCCAACAATCGGGTTGTGGAGATGGAGGGCGGCAATTATCAGTTCCTTGGAAATCCTGTCCGTGTAGACCAGGAAATCCGCGGCGCAGTCATCTTCATTCTCGATGTTACGCAAAAAGCGCAAAATGAAAAAATACGGCGGGAATTTACAGCCAATGTATCTCATGAGTTGAAGACACCGCTGATGTCCATCTCCGGTTATGCGGAGCTGATCATGAATCATATGGTCAGTGCGGAGAATACACCGGAATTTGCGGGGCGTATCTATCAGGAGGCAAATCGCCTGTCGACGCTGGTAGCGGATATTATCAAGCTGTCCAAGCTGGATGAGCAGGAAGACGGCCTTCCGATGGAGGATGAAGTGGATTTGTGGATGATGGCAAACGATGTGAACTGGCAATTGCAGCAGAAGGCAGAGGAACGAAACATCACGGTGAAACTAAAAGGAGAGTCCGTAAAGATTCACGGCAACCGGCAATTGCTCAGTGAGATTGTCTATAATCTGGTGGATAATGCCATCAAATACAATGTCGAAAACGGAAAAGTGCACATTCATGTCCATCGCAAAGGAGATCATGCCGAGTTCGTGGTGAAGGATACCGGTGTCGGTATTGCCGCTGCCGATAGGGAGCGTGTGTTCGAACGATTTTACCGCGTGGATAAGAGCCGCTCCCGTGAAATCGAGGGAACCGGGCTGGGCCTTTCCATTGTCAAGCATGGTGTGGCGATGCACAAAGGAGAGATCAAAGTGGACAGTGCACTGGGCAAGGGAACGAAGATTACGGTAGTGTTTCCACTGTGATCAGGATAAATTTATAAAGGATTATAAATAGGAATATCGCACAGGATTTGAAAGAGTTCTGTGCGATATTTTACGTTGATTTTACGAAAACAGGACATTAGATTATACAGAAAGGAAATATGATAAGAGAGAAAGATGTTGAGAAAAAACGAAAAATGAAAAATGGAGAGAAAAGTATGAGCAAACAGAAAATTTACATGAATCGCGAACTGTCATGGGTGAAGTTCAATGAACGTGTGCTGGAGGAGGCAGAAGACAAAAAAACACCGCTGTGTGAGAGACTGTCCTTTGCGTCTATTTACCAGAGCAATCTGGATGAGTTCTTTATGGTAAGAATTGGTTCTTTGATTGATCAGATGATCGTTTCCAAAGAAATTCGTGACAACAAGACAAATATGACTCCGCTGGAGCAAATCAAAGCGATTCTGGAAGAAGTTTCACGTTTGAATTACAGAAAAGATGCTGTCTATGAAGAGATGATGAATGAACTGGAAAAATACGGCATCAAAATCGTAGATTTCCGAAAGGTAAGCAAAAAGGAAAGTCAGTCTTTGAGACAGTATTTTGAAAGTGAGATTGCACCGCTGATTTCTCCTACCATTGTCGGAAAAAGACAGCCGTTCCCATTCTTAAGAAACAAAGAAATCTATGCGGTAGGCGTATTAGAACGAAAAAATGGAAAAGAGAAACTGGGTATTATTCCATGTAGTTCCGGTGTTTTCCCGCGATTGATTCCTGTTCCTGGTACTTCAGGAACCTATATGCTTTCTGAAGAACTGATCTTGCATTATATTCCAGATGCTTTTCCTGGATATACAGTAAAATCGAAATCTCTGATTCGTGTGACGCGAAATGCAGATATTGATGCAGATGCGCTCTATGATGAGGATCTGGATTACCGTGATTTCATGGTAGATCTGATTAAGAAAAGAAAAAGACTGGCACCGGTACGTCTGGAGATGTCTAGGGAACTGGACGGAGACATTGTAGATACGCTCTGTGATTATCTGGATGTGAAAGAAGATTATGTTTTCTGTAATCATACACCGCTGGATTTATCTTTTTTATTCCAGCTGGAAGATAAACTGAGAAACATTACGGAGCTGTTCTATGAAAAACGAATTCCTCAGAATTCTTCTCAGTTCAAAAAGGGCGAATCTATTCTGGCACAGATTCAGCAGAAGGATAAGCTTCTGTCTTATCCGTTTGACAGCATCAAACCGTTTCTGGAAATGCTGCACGAAGCGGCAAATGATCCGCAGGTGGTATCGGTGAAGATGACACTGTATCGTGTTGCTCGTCAGAGTAAGGTGGTAGAGGCGCTGATTGAAGCGGCAGAGAACGGAAAAGAAGTGTTGGTTCTGGTAGAACTGAAAGCACGTTTTGATGAAGAAAATAATATTGAGTGGTCCAGAAGACTGGAGGAGGCAGGCTGTCAGGTGATTTACGGACTGGATGGCTATAAAGTGCACTCTAAGCTCTGCCTGATTACCAAAAAGACAGAAAATGGTCTGGAATACATTACACAGGTTGGAACCGGAAATTATAATGAAAAAACAGCAAGATTGTATACAGATTTATCGATGATGACAGCAAATATGGAAATCGGACAGGAGGCTTCCGCCGTATTTGGAGCTCTTGCAATGGGAGAGACAGTAAAAGCGACGAAACATCTTCTGGTGGCTCCGAATTGTCTTCAGAATAAAGTCCTGGATATGATCGAGGAAGAAATCGAGCATGCAAAAAATGGAGAGGAAGCTTACATTGGAGTAAAGATCAACTCTCTGACCGATAAGAAAATCATTGACCGTCTGATTCAGGCATCAAAGGCCGGGGTAAAAATTGATCTGGTGGTTCGCGGCATCTGCTGTCTGATACCTGGGGTAGCGGGTGAGACAGAAAATATCCGCGTGATCAGCATTGTAGGCCGTTATCTGGAGCATTCCCGCATTTATATTTTCGGCTGCGAAGAACGCCAGAAGTTGTACATAGCATCGGCAGATTTTATGACCAGAAATACATTGCGCCGCGTAGAGGTGGCTGTTCCGATTTATGATCCGGATCTTCGTGCTCAACTGAATGAAATGTTTATTACCATGCTCAGTGACAACCAACAGGCGCGAGAACTGAAAAGCGATGGTATTTATACGAGAGTTCACTCTGATGATACACAACTGAATTCCCAGGAATTCTTTTTTTCCCAGGCATACGCACAGGTGCAGGGGCTGGCAGAGGCAGCAGCGTCGAAAGAGGCGTAGGAGGATTAAAAAATGAAAAGAACAAAAATGCCGGTTCTGTTATCTGCATTGCTTATGGCAGCACTGCTGTCAGGATGTAGTCAAAGCGGTCAGGACAGTTCTCAGAGCATGAAAACAGAGGGATTGGATCAATTAAAGGATATTCAGGTTGTTTCAAGAGAAGAGGGATCCGGAACCAGAAGTGCATTTGCCGAGCTTGTAGGATTTGTGGGAAATGAGGAAGGAAAACCGGATTTGACAACAGACAAAGCGCAAATTGCAGAAAATGCGGAGGAAGTGTGCAAACTGGTGGGCGAAAATACATCGGCTGTCGGCTATATTTCTCTTGGAACTGTGCCGGAGGACGGCGGGATAAAGGTTTTGAAGGTCAACGGAACGCAGGCCAGTCTGGAAGAAAAAAGCTACCCGTTAAGCCGTACCTTTTATCTGGCATACTCTGGTCAGCTTAGTGAACTGGAACAGGATTTCCTTTCTTATGTACACGGTGCGGGGCAGGATATAGTGGCCGAAGCTTATATTCCCGTGGCAAAGAGCAGTTCGTTTTTGTCAAATAAAGCAAAAGGAACATTAAAAATCGGTGGTTCTACATCCGTAGCACCATTGATAGCAAATCTGGCAAATGCCTACATGAAAATCAATTCCAACGCAAAGATTATTGTGCAGTCTTCAGATTCCTCTGATGGACTTACCAAAGCTATGTCGGGTGAATTTGATTTCGGAATGTCATCCAGAGATCTCAAGGATTACGAGATGGAACTGCTGGATTATGAGGCGATTGCTGAGGATGATATTGCAGTAATCGTGAATGCAGAAAATCCTCTGGAGGATATTACTTTGGAAGAATTGAAAAATGTATTTACAGGAACGTTTATAAAGTGGGAAGAGTTGAATCAGTAAACGAATAGGAGAAAATCATGAAGGATACATTACAGATTATATTTGGATTGTTTGGCGGTCTTGCCATATTCATTTATGGTATGAATATGATGAGTGAGAGTCTGCAGAAGGCTGCCGGGGAGAAGATGAAAAAAGTGTTATCGCTGCTCACAAAGAATCGTCTGCTTGGCGTGATTGCGGGAGCTCTGACAACGGCTGTACTGCAAAGCAGCAGCGCCACTACCGTTATGGCAATCGGATTTGTCAGTGCGGGACTGATGAGTCTGCCACAGGCAATCTCGATTATTTTTGGTGCGAATATCGGAACGACGATGACGGCACAGATTATTGCGTTTAAGATCAGTGACTATATTTATCTGTTCGTATTTCTGGGATTTCTTGTTTCTTTTGTTGTGAAATCTGAAAAGTGGAAAAATATCGGTCAGACAATTTTTGCATTCGGTCTTCTGTTTTTGGGAATTGAGACAATGGGAAGCGTCATGAAGCCTCTTGCATCCAGCCCGATTTTTGTGGACTTGATCGGAAAAGTAGCAGATGTTCCGATTCTTGGTCTTCTTGTTGGTACGGTCATGACACTTGTGGTACAGAGCAGCAGCGCGACAATTGCAGTTTTGCAAAACTTTGCGGCGCAGGCCGGCCCTGACGGTGTGAGCAGTATTCTGGGACTTGCTGGTGCACTCCCGGTACTTCTCGGAGATAACATCGGAACGACGATCACGGCACTTCTGGCAAGTATCGGTCAGTCTAAAGATGCAAAGAGAACCGCATTGGCACATTGCATTTTTAATGTTTCCGGTTCTCTGGTATTTATCTGGTTTACAAAACCGTACGCAGCTTTGATTCAGCAGCTTTCTCCAAAGGGAGCTGAAATAGAAGTGATCTCCAGACAGATTGCCAATGCCCATACCGGTTTCAACCTCTGTATGACAGTTGTGTGGACGATTCTTCTCGGTGTGATGGTGAAAATTGTAATGAAACTGATTCCGGATGGAAAAAGAAAAGACGAGCAAAACCCGGCAGAAGCGTGGTATCTGGATTCCAATATCATCAATCAGCCCGCTGCAGCATTACAGCTGGTGGCAAAGGAAGTACTGCGCTGCTGCAATATGGTAAAAGAAATGCTGCAGAAAACAGCAGAGGCAGCCAGGACAGAGGACGAGATGATCCTTGCCGAGGTTGAATCAAGAGAATATATCGTAGGAAATCTGAATGTCAAGATTACGGATTATCTGGCAGAGATGTTTTCCGCAGGTGTTCTGACAGAAGAACAGGCGACTCAGACAGCCAGAATGATGTACATACTCAGCGATGTGGAACGTATCAGCAGCTTGTGCAAAGATATTGCGGACTCCATTCAGGATAAGATTGACGGAACGTATGAATTTACCAGAGAGGCAATGCTGGAATTGGAGCAAAGCCTTCGAAAAGTGGAAAATATGTACACCGATACCTTTTTGCTGATCGAAAGTGGAGAGAAAGAAAAAGCACGGGAGATTCTCAGACAAAAGGATCAGATCATGGATCTGGATCTGAATATGAGAAAAGCTCATATGAACCGCGTAGCAAGCGGAAAATGTTCGGCAAGCCTGACCGCACCGTTTTCGAAGGTGCTGCATGCCATTGACAGAATCGGAAATTCCTGCGTGAATATCGCAGAAGCTATTTCCGGACAGATGGATTTTCACTATTTTATGATCGAGGATGACAAGAAAGTAGTTGAAAAACGGATAGAATATGACGCAATAAAAAAAGAAAATGTTGCAGTATAGGACAGTTTGCAGTATAGGACGAATGATGCTATAATGGTGCTGTTATAAACATAAAAGAAAGACAACCGTATGAGGTAACAGTACATATGAAAGGCAACATGTTTTGCATAGCTGTCTGTGATGACGAGCCGTCAGACAGAGAAGAAATTGTAAAAATGACAAAAGAAATCTGTCATTTGGAACATATAGAATCGGAAATTTCCTGTTTTTCTGATCCGGAAGAACTTCTGCGTGCTATAGAAAAAGGAAAATGCTATGATCTGCTGCTGATGGATGTGATAATGCCTCGGCAGACAGGGGTAGAGATAGTCCGTGATCTGAGGGCAAAGAAACAGGAAGTTTCTATTGTATTTATATCCAGTAACCGGGAGATGGCCCTGATGGGATATGAGGTGTCGGCAGCCCGCTATCTCGCGAAACCATTGGAGAGAGAAAAGCTGAGAGAGGCGATTACTTTTTGTTATGGACAAAGCTGTAATCAGGAGGAATTGTTGATCCCGATCAATGGAGGTGTAAAAAAAGTATCCTCCAGAGAAATCTGTTATATAGAGATCAAAGGGAGAAAAAGCAGAATTGTACAAGAAAAGGAAAAATGTGATACTTCGCTTTCGATTGACAAGTTGGAAAAGATGCTTGCAGGAAAAGGGTTTATTCGATGTCATCAGAGCTTTCTTGTGAACTGCAGTTATATCCGGACACTTCGCACTTCTCTGATTGAGCTTACTGATGGAACAGAGATTCCTGTCAGCAAGCATCGTGTTAAGGAAGTGCGAAGGCTGTTTTTTGATTATATGGAGCAGTAGCGGAGATATTACGCAAGTGGGATGATTACGGAGATTTTATAGCTGTTTTCATTCTCGCTGATTGAAACCATATCTCCCAGCGGCTCCATAATTTTATGTATGATTTTCAATCCATACCCATGTTTCGGTATGGATGTTTTTTTATGCACAGAAAATTTCGGAGACCTGGAGTTTTCACAGGAAAAAATAAAATGCTGTCCCTTGCAGTGAAAATCCAGTTTCATATAAGGAGTATCTGCCATGGAATCGCAGGCTCCATGAATCGCGTTATCCAGAATATTCATGATCAGGCTGCAAAGTTCGGTATCCTTGAGAGGAAGTTCCTTCGGAGCCTGCGCGCGTACGATTTCTGTGGAAATTCCCTTTTCAGCGGCAGTATTTAATTTTCCGTTGATGATAATATCCAGCATTTGATTGCCGCTTGTCACAACAGGGCGAATGTTCTGTGTCTGTTCAAGCATCTCATCCAGATATCCGGAAATCTTGTCAGGTGTTTGTTCTGCCATTTTGTGAAGGATGGTAAAATGCCTGTTCATATCGTGGCGGAGCATCATGGTTTCTTCTGTTTGTTGTTTGAGGTTTTCGTAGCTTTCCAGCGCCAGTCTGTTTTTGGCTGCCAGGATGGTTGTTTCAGCTCTGCGGCTTGCATCTTTTTCTCTTAAATCTGCGACTGCTGCGAACAGGGTGGACAGCAGGCATACATACCACATCAGTTTCAGAGAAAAGTTAGGCAGCCGCATCGAGATTTCCATGGCGATTCTGGAGAATACACTGGAGGCGTATTCGGGAATCACTGGGATACTGATGAGCAGGAAAATGATATATCCTGCACTGATGACCCACGCAGCCCGACACAGGTACGAGAAAAACAGATTTCCCCGGCGTGCCGGAATGATGCTGCAGATCAGTACGGTAACCAGAGCAATAAATCCGGTAATCGAAGGAAAATTTATAAAAAACAGATAAGTGTCACCGTAGGGGATCAGATTTTTCCACTGTATCAAACTATAAAAAAGTGTGCCCACCCAATGCAAAAGTGTGAGAACAAAAAACAGAAGACGAAGCGGTCTGGCGTATATGATGAGGAAGGCGAGCAGCGTTCCGATCGATAAATAAAAGGACAGTGATATCAGATCGATAGGAAAGGTCCCCAGATATTGATAAAAAAAGTCTGCATTTGCAAGGATGCTGCACATCTGGAAAAAAGCTGCCAGTGCCAGGAGTGGAAGCGCCGGGTATATGGTTCCGGAAAAAACATTCCAGATGAAAGAAAGCAGCAGAATCAGCTCCAGAGCAAACAGCAAAACGGCAGGAATCATCGTTGCGGAGGTCTGCGCAATCAATCCACTTTCGTAAGAGTAACCGCAGTACAATGTCACCTCGCATGGATATACCGTCTCATCGTAGAATTGTTTTTCGGAAAAGGTTGGGCTGGACTGTGCAATCGTCAGTGTGTGTCCACGATAATCGCGGGGAAGGGAGAGTTTCACAGGATCTGCCCGGTCGTATTCCTGCATGGGGAGTTCCAGATAGCCGATGCGGTTGTCAAGCTCCGGGTAGTCTGTGTAGATCAGAGTATCGTCGAGAAAGACGCTGATCGAGCGATTGACAACACCAATCTGCAGCGTGGGACTTTCCAGATCTTCCGTCAGTTCGCGGGAAAAATAAAAAGTCTGTCCGGCATAGTCCAGGCCGGTGTACCCACCAATTCCGTCGGGGGGCAGGTTCTTTTGCACTCCCTGATTGTTTGTATAAACAGTCCAGCCTTTTTCTTCCACAGAATCCTTACCATCTTCGGTCATAAGAGAAAGGTTGTAGGATTTATCCTCCATCGGATGCGTATAATAAAATACTGTGAGAGTAGAAATTGCGCAGAGAATCAGAGAAAAAAATACGGATACAAATATTTTGGACAATTGCTTCATAGAATCCCTCGCTTTCGTTGTCAGATACTTTTAGTGTAGCAGTTCGACTGCCGTTCTGTCAATTCGTCAAAGGAAAGACGGAACCCCAGTTTTGTCGGTTTTTCGACCAGTTTTGCAGGTGGTGTAGATTCATGCTGTATTTTGCATTATGATTAGATAATAACTGAAACGAAAGGAGGAATTTGAATGAAAAAGAAACAAGTATTATCGGCTTCTCGTATCAGACAGTGTACGCTTTTTGGTGTGACAGCTCTCTGTACGACTGTTCTGCTGGGAGGGAGTGTATATGCTGGAGCCCTTGATGCTGTGCAGGATAAGCTGTGGGAGAGTGAGCAGAAATCGCTGGAACGTCTGGAGGAGACAGGAACAGCGATGGATCCCAATGCGTATTCGGATGATGGATTTATAATTCCGATGTCCATGGATATGGTGCCTCAGAAATTTGACCTGCGGGAAGAGGGATGCGTGACTCCTGTGAAATTCCAGAACCCATGGGGCACTTGCTGGGGATTTGCAGCCATTGCAGCTTCTGAGAGCAGTATTATCTCGGAACTGGGAATCAGTCCGGAACAGTTGGATTTATCAGAACTGCAGCTCGCCTGGTTTGCATCGACTGCGATTCCGGAAAATTCCGATTATTCTTCTCAGGCAGGAGAGGGAGTGACTGTGTTTGAGGGGAATCCGCTGAATAAAGGTGGAATTATGTTTACCGCTACCTCTGTTTTTTCTTCGGGAATTGGACCTGTGTCAGAAGAAATGGTTCCCTATCGTGGAAAGAATGGAGAAACAATCGGAGATTTCTGTTATAGTCCAGATGATGACTGGTCGGTACCGGAGGAATATCGTTTTGTGCAGTCTATTGAACTGCAGGAAAGTAATATTCTTCCGTCACCGGCAGGAACAAATGAGGATGGAAGCTATTATTACAATGAGACAGGAACGAATGCCATCAAAAACGAATTAATGGATGGAAGAGCGGTATCTATAGGCTTCTGTGCAGATACGTATTTACCTTCTCAGGAAGAAGCAGAACCAAGATATATCAATACAGATACCTGGGCGCATTATACATATGAGCAAGCGCCTGCAAACCATGCTGTGACTATTGTAGGATGGGATGATACGTATCAAAGAGAAAATTTCCTGGAGGGACATCAGCCGGAAGCAGATGGTGCGTGGATCGTAAAGAATAGCTGGGGAGCATCATCCAATGAGTTTCCACATAAAAATACATGGGGAGATGATGGCTATTTCTATTTGTCCTATTATGACCAGAGTATTTTAGTTCCGGAGAGTTTTGACTTTTATGTTGAAAATTTGGATACACACGAGGATTACTACATGATTGACCAGTATGATCTGATGCCTTCTTCAGAGGTGACAACTTTTGGGCTTGATGTCCCGATTGGTATGGCAAATGTGTTCACCGCATCTGAAGATCAGGTAGTGCGTTCTCTTTCCGCAGAGACTGCAAAACCGGGAACAACCGTCAACTATCAGGTCTATCTTCTGGACGATGATTTTGGAAATCCGATCAACGGAGAGAAGGTTGTGGATGTACAGGAAACTTATCAGTATGGCGGATATCACAGAATAGAATTGCAGGAAGGAATTCCAATGGCAGAAGGACAGAAATATTCAGTTGTTGTGACTCTTCGGCAGCCGGAAGGAAGTTATGGATTTTTTGTCGATGCAGGATTCAGCAGAGAAGTTGCTGAACAGTATGGTGCCTCCTATTATACAACAGGCATTGTGAATCCGGGAGAGAGTTATCTGATTACACAGGATGATTATGTAGACTGGCATAACGTAGTTTCCGGCAGTACGACTTTATCCTATGATAATTTTGCTATCAAAGCGTACGCAGATCCCATTGATCTGCCGAAGCTGCAGATGACACAGGCAGTTAACAATCCGAAAGATACGTGGTATCCAGGTGATGTGATCAGTTATCGTTTGACCTTTGACAACATAGGAAAATGCGATATTTCCAATATTCAGCTTTCCTGCAATCTTGCAGATCTGGGAGATCAGAGCGTGATCGAAGGACTTGCAGTCGGTGACAGTGCGATCATTGAGTATACGTATACGGTTACAGAGGAAGATGCAAAAAAGGGAACAGTTATCAGCAGTGTAAGTGCGGCGATTCCAGATCAGGCTGCGTTCAAACCGGTAACCGTAAATACATCTGTGAATGCAGCAGTACGTGTACATCAGCTCGATAAGAGTGCGAAGGCGGTCTGGAAGAACGACAGTCTGTCTGTGAACTGGGGCAAAGTAAAAGGTGCACAGGGATATGAAGTCTATGCGGCGGCGTGTGGTTCTTCTTATGGAAAAGCAGTAAAGACTACTGCGTCCTCATCGGCAGTGATTTCCAAGATTCATGGCAAGAAACTGAGCACCGGTGGCTTTTATAAAGTGAAAGTGCGTGCGTATCGTATGGCAGAGGGCAAGAAAGAATATCTGGAAACCAGTTCTGTTTTACATGTGGTGGGAACGAAGAACAAAACATATACCGATCCAAAAGCGGTTACTCTTTCAAAGAAGACTATGACTTTGAAGAACAATCAGACCGCGAAGCTGAGTGCGAAGATCACAAAACAGGATACGAAGAAAAAGCTGCTTCCGTCCAGCCATATTGTACCGCTGCGTTACTGGTCTACGAATGAAAAGGTAGCAAAAGTAAGCGCTTCCGGAACCGTGAAGGGAACCGGAAAGGGAACCTGCAAGGTTTATGCCATGGGTGCCAATGGAGTGAAGGCAGCAGTGACAGTTACCTGCAAATAATAATTGAAGAATGGAAATAGAGAGAGCCCCGCAAGTTTTGGATTGTGGGGCTTTCCGAAAGATAACAATAGAAATGAGGGAATAAAAATGACAAAATTTTTAAGAAAACTGGCAGATGAAAAAGCACCTCTGTTCTGGTGTCTCAGTATGCTGGTATTTATGATTTTAGGATATAAATCTTTTTCTACCGCATTTTTGGGAAAAACAGGATATACCTATGATGTGGCGTTTTTGAGGCTGGTATTGCTTCTGATGGTGATTTTGATGATGCGTGAAATCTATCAGGGAGAATTTTGCTTCAATTTTCGAACAAAAAACTTTGTGAAAGGTCTTTTGTTTAGCTGGCCATTGCTGCTGTTTATTATTCTGAATCTTCTGGGGACGGATTTTTCCCGTCCTGTAGTACTGGAAGGGCTTGTGATGGCACTGACAGAAAATGCAATCGTTGGATTATACGAGGAAGTTCTTGTAAGAGGATTTTTGGTCGGACATATGATGTATCATTGGAAGGATGACAGCAGAAAGGTTTTTAAGTCGGTGTTGTGGTCTTCGGTGATTTTTGGCGTTTTGCACCTTGGAAATATATTCAGTGGACGAGGGGTTGGTGCCACTTTGTTTCAGGTTTTCTATTCTACCATTGTTGGTGTTTTGTTTGCAGCAGTGTACATTCGGACAAAGAATCTCTGGATTGTGGCAATTTTGCATGGAATCATCGATTTTGCAGGATCCATTGAGACGATTTTTCAGACACCGCAGGCAGTTTTACAAAATGTTGCGGGCGGAGGCAGTATGAATCTTGCTTCTATAATTATTTTATCGATTGTATTGCTGATTGCGCTGCTCTGGAGTTTGTTCCTGCTTAGAAAAAAGAAATTGGTGTCGTGACAGTACCGATTTGATGCTGGAAATTCGCGTAGCTGCACAATTGGCAAAGAATGATTGAAAAATGAAGCCATTCGAAATATAATATAGATAATGTCAATAAAGGAGGATAATCATTATGAATATTGCATCAGTAGTAAATGGGAAAGAATTGACAATCGCACTGGAGGGAAGATTGGATACAACATCTGCTCCTGAATTAGAGAAGGAATTAGGCGTAAAGCTGGATGGAGTAGAGAGTCTGATTCTGGAGTTTGAAAAGCTTCGTTATTTATCCAGTGCAGGTCTTAGAGTACTTCTTACTGCTCAGAAAAAAATGAATGCTCAGAAGGGAAGCATGGTCATTAAACATGTCAATGAGATGATTATGGAAGTATTTGAGGTGACTGGATTTTTGGATATTCTGACAGTAGAGAATGACTGATTGAAATAAAAGAAGCAGGAGGTAGAAAAATGGATATTGATGTAAAATCACTGACACCTGCAGGACAGGGGAATTACCAGAAAGTGATGCAGGGAACTCCGGTGTTTCAACATTTGGAAAAATTGACGCAGGATCCGATGAAGTACAATACAGAATTGCTTCTTCAGATTATACAGGATAATAAAGATACAGAATTTGGACGCAAACATGGATTTGCAAAGATACATACGGTCGAGGATTTTCAGAGATCCGTTCCTATTTCCAAATATGATGATTACGCAGATGAAATCTGGCGCATGACGGAAGAGGGAGAGACAGATCTGATTTGTTCTTATCCGATCCATCATTACAATAAATCTTCTGGAACAATGGGAAATCCGAAACGACTTCCAATGTCAGATAAAGCAATTGAGATTTCTAATCGCTATTTGCTGGGATATCCTCATGGACTTCTCGGTCAGAAACTGGGACTGGACTGGATTGATGGAAGATCGATTTCTTTGACGGAGTCTGCAGCTTCTGTAAATACGCTGAAGTGCGGTGCTACTTATGGTGCAGTTTCTGTCAAGACAGTTCTGGAATTTCGTCCATACTTGCAGATGATGTTTACTTCGCCGGATGAGGCAACTTTCCCGCAGCCGGATACCAATACACGATATCTTCATGCACGTTTTGGAATGATGGACAAAAATGCGACGAACGTAGGAGCATCTTTTTTCAGTTTTTATCTGGAACTTCTGCGTTACATTGAGCATAACTGGGAGATGCTGGTTCACGATATTGAAACAGGTACGATTGATGCTTCTGTGAAGATGTCATCAGAGGTGAGAGAAAGTCTGGAGAAAAAACTGACTCCAATGCCACAGCGCGCTGCCGAGCTTCGTGAAATTTTCTCTCAGGGATTTGATGAGCCGTTTGTACCAAAGGTATGGCCAAAACTTCGTTACATCATGGGTGTAGGAACCGGTGGATTTAAAGTTTATGCGGATAAAATCAGGGATTCTTATACAGGACCATCTATCAAACAACTGAAGATGGGATTGACAGCATCCGAAGGACTGTTTTCTCTACCGTTTGATCTGGATTGTGATGATGGCGTTCTGGTTCCCGACAGTGTGTTCTATGAATTCCTTCCGCTGGATGCAGGGGATGATTTTTCTAAAATTGTGACTTTGGATCAAGTAGAAGAAGGAAAAGACTATGAAATTATCATTACCAATTGCTCCGGATTCTATCGCTATCGTATGCGTGATGCTGTACGTGTGACAGGAAAGCATAATCAGACACCTACGATTCAGTTCCTCTATCGAATTGATCAGAATGTAAGTATTATGGGTGAAAAAACTACGGAAGTAGCACTTCGTGCCGCAGCAGAAAATACGGCGAAAGAGTTGGATTTTGAGCTGATTGATTTCTCTATGTATCCAGATTTGGATGCATCACCGGTGCGTTATCTGTACTTTATGGAAATCGGAAAGAAGCCGGCAGATCTGAAACCGAAAGAAATTCGTTATGTGCTGGAGAAAAATCTTGCCATTGCAAATCCATCTATGGGAGATAAAGTAAAGAAAGGCATCTGCGGCGCTACGAAACTCAATTTCCTGGAGCCGGAAACCTATATGCTTTATCGTGATCTGATGCTTGCAAAAGGCGTTGCGTCCGGACAGCTGAAACCAGTGCGCGTCATCAGCAATGAGATGCAGAGAAAGTTTTTCTTTGGCCTTACAGAATATGGCGTAGAACTCGTGAAATAAAAATTTATAACAGAAAATGAATATCGTCCGGCACACTAGCCGGACGATGTGAATTTATTGAGAAGTTAGGAGGAATAGAAAAGTGACAAATGATTATCTGATTAAGAAAGTATTCAATTCTTTTCTATTTGTATCAATTATGGCAATGGTGGCCGCAACCATAGGTATGCTTGTTGATGGAATTGTAATTGGTCAGTTTCTGGGGCAGGAATGTGTATCTTCGTTTGGTTTGGCAAGTCCTGTATTTATTTTGATTGCGGCAGTAGCCGGGATTTTCAGTAATGGTGGTACTTCCTGCTGTTCAAACCATATTGGAAGGGGAGAAGAGGAAAAAATCAAGGTGAATTTTACTGTAACATGTCTGGCATCTTTGATTGTGGGTATCGTTGTGATGCTTATTTGTGTTATGGGAAGCACTCAGATTGCGATTTTTCTTGGTGCAAGAGATGAGCTGATTCGTCATACAAGTGATTATATCCGTGGTATTGGACTTGGAGGCGTCTTTATTATTCTGTCGCAGGTAGTGATGTATTACGTCCGTACGGACAATGATTCGGTATTGGGATTTATCAGTGTCTTGTTTATGACAGCGTGTAACATTACCCTGGATATTGTATTTGCTACCGTTTTGAAATTGGGCATGTTTGGAATGGGACTTGCGACATCGATCAGCTATCTGGTTTGTCTGCTTGTATGTATGGCCCATTTTTTACGCAAGGACAACAATTTGAAATTTGCCAAAATGTCAGGCGGAATGCAGGAATTTAAGGATGTATTTCTTACAGGAATCCCCAGTGCATTGAACCGGGCATGTATGACGGTGAGAGGTATTTACTTAAACCGTCTTCTCATGGCATTGATGGGTTCTATTGCCGTGTCTGCGCTTTCTGTTCAAAATAATGTAAATCAGTTTCTGAGTTCTGTAACTATGGGTGTAGGTATGACCGTTATGCTGATGGCCGGAATCTTTTATGGAGAGAGAGATGAGTCTGCATTGAGCAGGACACTGAAAGTTTCTCTGAAAATGGGAGTATTACTGAGTACGATCGTATCTGTTCTGGTTATCATATTTGCACGTCCAATTGTAGGAATGTTTCTTTCCTCCAGTGAGGAGGCACTCGCTTTGGCAGTTCGCTCTCTTAGGATGTTCTGTTTAAGTCTTCCGTTCTCTCTTTCCTGCGTTGTACTGTTGAATTTCTATCAGTGTACGAAAAATCTGTTTATGGCAAACTTTATTTGCATTGCTCATGGTCTGGTGTTTGTGGTGCTGTACTCCATGATTCTTTCTCCTGTAATCGGAACAGACGGTGTTTGGATTTCTTTCCTGTTATCAGAGATTACAACACTGGTACTTCTTGTTGTTGTGATTCGTTTCCGGGCTAAAAAAGTGCCAAAGAGTTTTGCAGATATGATGATGATTTCTGAGAACTTTGAACCTGATAAGGAACGGATGCTGAATATTTCTATCAAAAACGATATGGATCAGGTGATGCAGCTTTCTTCACGCATAGAAGATTTTTGTCGTCAATATTCAGAAGATGAAAACAAGATTGAAAAATTATCCCTGTGTATTGAGGAAATGGCGGGAAATATTGTGCAGCATGGATTCAAAGACAAAAAACAGCATTTTATTGATATTAAGATCATTATGGCAGAGAAAGAGATTATTTTCCGTATGCGCGATGATGGCATTGCTTTTAATCCGCTCCAGTTTGAAGCTGCAGACGATACGGATAAATTTGGAATTGCAGTAGTGCGTAAGATGGCAAAAGAAATTGAGTACAAAAATGCGATTGGTATGAATAACCTTACGATTGTTCTGTAAGAGTAAAGTATTGATAGAAAGAGAAGTTGAGATTATGGAAAAATTAAAATCAGCAATGCCGTATTATTATGGTGCTTCAAAAGAGTCTTCCAATAATATACGTTTTGTAATTGAGATGCAGGATGAAATAGATGGAGAAATGTTTGCAAAAGCAGTGAAGCTGAGTATGTCGAGGTATCCTTATTTTTGTGTTCGGGTGGTATCCACCGATCAGGAACTGTTTTTGGAAGAGAACAAAAAGGATGTGGTTGTGGCGCATACGAATGAGCCGATTACACTTGGCGGAATGGATGCAAACGGACATTTGCTGGCATTTTCATGGTGGGGAAACCAAGTGTATCTGGATTGTTTCCATGGATTGTCAGATGGTGCAGGCTATTTACCACTCATAAACACTGTGATTTACTATTATTGCAGGGAACGATATGACAGCAATTTAAATCCGGAAGGAATTCGGCTTGGTGGGGAGGCCATTCCGGAAGAGGAAATCAAAGATCCTTATCCGGACTCTGTGGATGACAGCATCAAGCCTGTGGGAAGATATGTGAGAAAGCCTGCTTTTGATCTTCGCTCGGCAGGACTGTGCACTCCGGGAAATCCTTTCTGGTACGAAGTGCAGATACCGGAGGATGCTTTTATGAAGTACAATCGAAGCAATGATGCAAGTCCGGCGGTGATGATTGGCGTCTTGATGGCAAGAGCTGTGGAAGAACTGCATAAGGACGCAGACAAGCCCATTGTCTGCTCTATGGCTATGAATATCCGTAAGACACTTCATGCGATGACAGCACACCACAGCCTTGTTACACAGTTATTCCTCGAGTACAAAGAAGCAATGAAAAAGATGGATATTCGCGAGCAGGCAACCTGTTTCCGCGGAATGATTATGATTCAGGGACAGGATGAGAATATCTGGCAGTCTGTGAAGGGAAATTTGAAAATCAATGAACGAATCCATGCGATGCCGGATATGAAGAGTAAACGAATGATGACGCAGCAGATTGTGGAATCCTGTGTCGGGTTGGATACGTTTAAGGTCAGCTATGTCGGCAAAAATCATATGGGAGCTGCAGAAAAATATGTAAAAGGCATGCATGTGGTTCTGGATATGAATCGAAACAATATGATGATTGAAGTCAGTGCTGTCCATGGATGGTTTCATCTGACATTTCAGCAGAACTGGGCAGAAGATGTCTATGTAAAAGCGTTCCTTCGCCAGCTTGACAAAGAAGGGATTACATATAAGGCCAAAGAAGGACAGCCGATCAAAGTTGCTTCCATAGATTTTTGAGCAATATTTGAAAGGCAACGAACAGGAGACAGAAAGGAAACGGTGACATGCAGAAATCTATGAAGCTTTTGGAGCGTATTGTAAATGAAGTGCACGAAAATCCTTTATTAAAACAGGATATTGTCGTACTTCATATGAATCATTGTATGGATAATTCGTTTGATTTCAGTGAAGTGATGTGCCGTGTCTTTCATAAGGTTGTTTTTATTGGAGTGCCTTACAACGATAAAGTGATTCCTGAGGGGTATAGCTTTTGTGGATATTATGGAATTTATCAGGACGGAAGTTATCGGTTGTTTCGAGAGGGACAAGACTTTGGAAGTTCAGCGTATGATTTCTTTGAAGCAGTGGAAAAACTGATTGAAAAGGCGATGGAGGAGGACATACTGCCTCTGTTAAAAAGGGGAAAACGTCTTCTGATCCTTGAGGATGGAGGTTATCATTATGGACTGATGCAGCGTATGACAAAGAGATATCCGATTTTGAAAGAATGTGTGGTGGGAAGTGTAGAACAAACAACTTCAGGTACTGTGCGAGGCTGCAAAATAGCAGAAAAAATGGGATATCTGTATCCGCATACCAGTGTAGCCAGATCAAATATCAAAATGAACATAGAATCCAGATTTATTGCGCATCGGGTTGTGGAGGAACTAAGCACATTTCTTTATACGGCAAATGCATTTTTGGATTTTCATAACATTTTGTTATTGGGATATGGCGTAGTGGGACGTCGAATTGCACAGGATTTGAGAGGAAGAAAGCTTCAGTTGACGGTGTATGATCAATCCACACAGATTCTTCGGGCTGCCAGAATGGAAGGTATGAATACGACGGAATGTATTGACAGAAATTGTTTTACAAGAAATACCGTATTGATCGGG
Organism: Eubacteriales bacterium; assembly: GCA_030536755.1. Classification (GTDB taxonomy): domain Bacteria; phylum Bacillota; class Clostridia; order Lachnospirales; family Lachnospiraceae; genus JALFVM01. Next base: position 72,003 of record JAUNPJ010000006.1, read on the forward strand.
AATACCGGATGTACCTCTTTTTCCAGAGAGATGCTGGAGGAGTTTTTGGAAGGAGAAGGAGACAAACTGTATCTTGCCAGCAGTTCTTCTCAGGATGAAGAGTTTTGCTTTTTGTATCACGGCAGAGAAAAACGGGTCTATCTTGTTGCAAAAGGACTTCCTGTAAATTTTTATCGCAGAGATGTCATCAGCCTTACCAATAGTATGATCGATCTGATTTTTGCACAAATGCTGTCGATTGGAATAGAATTGTGCCTTCGCAGAGATGTAAAAAAGAGGCTTTATCTGTATGGCGAAGATACAGAATGGATGCAGTCTTTTTCGGAAGAGGAACTGTTACGGTTATGGTTTTCCGAATATGGTTATGCGGAAGAAAAAGATATGCAGGCATTGATGGATGAACATCCGGAGACAAAGCTGCTTCGTCGTATGATGAGAGAAAATATCAGGTAGTGGAGAGCAGGATATGGAGCGGAAAATTGTAAGAAATACATTTTTGAAATTTTTTCTTCCTACAGTAGCCGGTTCTGTTATGTTGTCGGTCATATCTATGACGGATCTTATTATCGCAGGGAATTTTGCTTCTGGACAGAGCTGCTTTTCAAAGAACGCAGGAGGAATTCCATGTCATTTATCCGGCACGGCTGGAGAATCTCCCTAAATTGTTATCGGATGTGGAACGATATTGTGAAGCTGGAGAAATTGGTGTGAAGTTGGAGTATTATATCAATCTTGCTATAGAAGAACTCGTTGTGAATGTCGTTTCTATGGCCCAGGAGCGTATGAAATCTTCTTATTATGTGGATGTCCGTATCACACCTATGGAGGACGGAAGAAGTTCTGAATAGAAAAGCGGTTGGAAATGGCGGGATTAATGAACTGGGAATCAGTATTGTAAAAAAAATAGCAAAAGAATACAGTTACCGAAGAACGATTGGATATAACAATTTTTTAGTAACGATTTAGAAGGAAAAAGTTCATGAAAGATATTTTTAGTGTTTTTAAAGAGAAAAGATGGATCGCCAGGATGGTAATAGCCGGCGTACTGTTTTTGGCCTGTGCAGCGCCTTTTCGTATGATGCTGTCTCTTGTACCGGGAATGACAGAGGTACGTCCTGCAAACATGATTCCGGTCGTGTTTGGTATTTTATGGGGACCGGCTGCTGCATGGGGAATTTCCATTGCCAATGCGATTTCAGATATTCTGGTTTCTCATTCGCCTGTTCAGGTATGGCTTCCGGGGTTTCTTATTAATTTTTTCTATGCGTATCTTCCGTACAAGATGTGGTACAGCATAGATTATAAAGGAAACGGTATTGTAAAACCGAGACTTGGAAAAGTTTATGATATTTTAAAATTTATCTGGATCTGCTTTGTAGATTCTCTGGTAACGACTGTATTGCTCGCATTGCTTTTTGAGTATCTGGGATTTCAATCTTACAGTTCTTCCGCAGTCCTGTTATTTTTTAATAATTTTGATTTTGCAGTTGTGCTGGGCATTCCTGTTATTTTAGTTTTTACGAGCCGAAGAGAGGCAAAGTTCTGGATCCCGCCTATGCGAGTCATGGAAGAACAGGACGAAAAAGCGGCATCGAACTATAAGTTGTTTACACTCTTTGATTTACTGCTGCTTCTGGTTGCTGCTTCTGGAGTTATTTATTATCTTTATTCAAAAACAACAGGATTTGTGATCGAAAAAAATGCAGAACTGGTGATACTGGTCGCATTTCTTTTTGTAGAAATTCTCTACATTCGAAGACCTTTCGGTATATACAGAAAGACACGTTTTCGAGTAAATATCCGTGAGATGTCAATTCGGGCAAAGGTAGTGCTTGGTTTTCTGATGGTATCGGTAGTATGCGTTCTTCTGATTGGCTGTAATTCTTATTTTACGCTTCGGCCGCATTTTGAATCACAAAAACAATTATGGGAATATATTTATATTGTAGTTGGTTTCTCTTTAAATGTACTGTTTGTCGTATCGATTCTCTTTTTACGATATGTAGAGCGGAAAATCACAAATCCGCTGGAACTTCTGGCGGAACAGGTAAAAGATTTTGCAAAGAGAGACCATCAGAAAGATGGCATCGAAGAAAGAAATGATTTACAGGAAAATCTCAAGGGAATTAAAACAGGTGATGAGATTGAAGGATTGTCCGATTCTTTCTGTCAGATGATGGATGATATTACTTCCTATGTAACGAATCTGGCACGGGTGACCGCCGAGAAGGAACGCATTGGAGCGGAGCTGAATGTGGCAACACAGATACAGGCCGATATGCTGCCAAGCATCTTTCCGGCCTTTCCAGATCGAAAAGAGATTGATATTTATGCAACAATGACACCGGCCAAGGAGGTCGGCGGTGATTTTTATGACTTCTTTATGGTGGATGACAGACATTTGGCTATGGTCATGGCAGATGTATCCGGAAAGGGAGTTCCTGCTGCTCTGTTTATGGTGATCGGAAAGACGCTGATTAAGGATCACACAAAGTCGGGAATGTCTCTTGGAGAGGTATTTACGGAGGTTAACAACCTGCTTTGTGAGTCGAATAAAGAGGGATTATTCATCACAGCCTTTGAGGCGGTACTTGATCTGGTGACAGGTGAACTTGTATTTGTCAACGCCGGACATGAGCTTCCGTTTATCCAGAAGAAAGACGGACAGTATGAGACGTATAAGACGAGAGCCGGGTTTGTTCTTGCCGGTATGGAGGGGATTCGGTATCGACAGGGGGCCTTGCAGATGGAGCCGGGAGATAAGTTATTCCTGTACACGGACGGAGTTCCTGAAGCAACGGATGCGAATGAACAATTGTATGGCATGGAACGTCTGGAGAAGATTCTCAACGAGAACAAAGAAAAACTGCCGGAAGAACTGCTTCCTGTAATTAAGAAAGATATTGACGAGTTTGTGGGAGAGGCTCCACAGTTTGATGATATTACCATGCTTTGTATGGAATATCGATGCGCAATGACAGAGCAGTCGTCGGAAGAAGAGGCGGACAAGTAAGAACGGGGGGAATAAAATGGCAGAGTTAACCTTACAGGCAAGTTTGGAAAAGCTGGATGAAGTCCTGGCTTTTGTGGAAGAAAACCTGGAAAAAAATGACTGTCCTATGAAGGTGCTGATGCAGGTGCAGATTGCAGTGGAAGAAATTTTTGTAAACATTGCCCATTATGCATATGATTCTGAGCAGGGAACGGTAACGATCCGTGTAGAAGTGGGAAAAGATCCTCTTCAGGCAATCATTACGTTTATTGACCAGGGAGTGCCGTATGATCCTCTGCAAAAAGAAGATCCGGATGTTACTTTATCTGCGGAGGAAAGACAAATTGGTGGACTCGGTATTTTTATGGTGAAAAAAAGTATGGATGACATGACATATGAGTATGTAAACGGAAAAAATATTTTGACAATCTGTAAGAAAATCTGATTTTGTATGATTTCCCATAAGATGTTCATAATAAAAGACATAGAACGACAGAATATGGGAGATTTGTTTATGATAAAAAAAAGAGGAATCATGTTGATTGGAATTGCTTTGCTGCTCATTTTGGGTATGGTTGGATGTGGAAAGAACAACGAAACGGACAAAGGAACTCTGGTATACATGGAAGGTAAAATATAAAAAATCGACAAAAACTACAAATTTTTTTGGACATTTTTGTTGAAAAGTGGTAAAATAGACAGCACATGAGAGTACAGGAGGATGAGACATGAGACGATCAAGTGGTGTATTATTACCAATTTCAAGCCTGCCATCCAGGTATGGCATTGGCTGTTTTTCAAAAGAGGCACTGGAGTTTGTGGATCAGCTGATTGCAGGAGGCCAGAGATTCTGGCAGATTCTGCCGCTGGGACCGACAGGATACGGCGATTCTCCATATCAGTCATTTTCTACCTATGCGGGAAATCCATATTTTATTGATCTGGAGGCGTTGATTCAGAAAGGTGTTTTGACGGAGGAAGAGTGCGAAGATTGTGACTGGGGCGGCAGTGAGAGTTATGTGGATTATGAGAAAGTATATGAATCACGTTTTCAACTTCTGCGCAAAGCATATGAAAATTATGATCTGAATGCAGAGCAGGATTACTGGAAGTTTATTCAGGAGAACGGATTCTGGCTGGAAGATTATGCGCTTTATATGGCAATTAAAAATTATCAGAACGGTGCAGGATGGAATGAATGGCCGCAGGAACTTCGTGACCGCCATCCGGCAGCCATCCAGAAGTGCAGAGAGGAACTGGCCGATGAAATTACGTTTTATCGTTTCCAGCAGTATCTTTTCTATCAGCAGTGGAATGTTGTGAAAAAATATGCCAACGAGAACGGCGTACAGATTATCGGAGATATTCCGATTTATGTGGCCTTTGACAGTGCAGATACCTGGGCAAATCCATTGATGTTCCAGTTTGATGAGAATAATGAGCCGATTGCAGTAGCCGGATGCCCGCCGGATGGATTCTCTCCGGACGGTCAGCTCTGGGGAAACCCGCTTTACAGCTGGGAGTATCACCGTTCTACAGGGTATAGCTGGTGGATACAGCGCATTGAACACAGTTTCCGCCTTTATGATGTAGTTCGCATCGATCATTTCCGTGGTTTTGATGAATACTATTCAATTCCTTACGGAGATGAGACGGCAAGAAATGGGCATTGGGAGAAAGGACCGGGAATGGAATTGTTCCATGCGATTCGCAATCGTCTCGGAAATGTCAATGTCATTGCTGAGGATCTTGGCTTCCTCACAGACAGCGTACGTCAGATGCTCAGAGAGAGTGGTTTTCCGGGTATGAAGGTGCTGCAGTTTGCGTTTGACACATCCGAGAACAGTGATTATCTGACCCATAAATATTCTTACAATTGTGTGGTGTATACGGGAACACACGACAATGATACGACGAAAAACTGGTTGGAGACAGCAAGTGAACATGATCGTGAGTTTGCCCTTCGCTATGCGAACAGCAAAGGAGACGATATGGATGAGGCTGTGTGGGATATGATCCGTCTTGCGATTGCGAGTGTTGCCGATCTTGCGGTTGTTCCGATTCAGGATTATCTCTGCCTTGGCGGGGAGGCGCGTATGAATGCACCGTCAACGCTGGGAGATAACTGGAAATGGCGTCTGACAAAAGATCAGATTGACTACAAAACGCTGGAGAGAATGAGAAATCTCTCAAAACTTTATGGAAGAATCTGATGATCAGATGTCTGGGAGAACAGGGAGGAATATGTTCAGTATGGATAATGAAGAAAAAAATTCAAATATGAATGAGGAAGAAAGAAATCCAAACATGAATAAGAGTATGCATTATATTCGTATTCTGGTAGCAGGATATCTTCTGTATCTTTCCTTTGGAATCGTAAAGGGGTTCTTTACCGGTGAGAGCGGAATGAGTCCGTGGATGCTTCTGGCAGTTGTGCTGTTTGTGGGATGTTCGATTTATTTTCTTATTTTTTCGATTCGGGCATTGAACCAGATCGCAAAAATTGAGAAAGAGGAAGCAGAGCGGGAGGCAGCGGAGAATCCGGAAGAAGAGATGGAGATTCCGCTTCCGGGAGAGAATAAGCCAATGTCTATCAGTGAGCGTGCCAGACTTGCAAATCATGTGGAAGTGCCGGATGGCGTGGTCGATGAGGTAGAAGAAAAATAATAAAAAACAGCAGAAACAGGACAGGACAGGGGACAGGTATGTGTCCGGATAAAATCCGGACACATACCTGTCCCCTGTCCTGCCCCTGCCTCAGCCTTTTCTTTTTTTTCGCCCTGGAAGAATCCCCAGAAAAATCCAGCAAAAAATGCGCACGACCATCACTCCAATGAATGCGCCGCAGCTATCGATGAAAACATCTTTTTTCGACGGCCCGCGACCTGCCACAAAAGATTGATGATATTCATCCAGTCCGGCAAAGCTGACGCAGATCAGCATCGTCAGCACAACGAGCGGAAATCCACGCAGCCCATAGACATAGAAAGGAAATGCCACAGCAACTGCCAGCAGAAAGTATTCCGTCATGTGAGCAACCTTTCGCACTTTGTAGTGAATGGCATCGGCCTTCACGGCAATCGTATAGTCATCATAATGTTGTCCTGTGAGAGTGCCCTGTATCTCTACCGCCTTGCAGCTTACTTTGTAGCTTAATTCTGCTGAGGACTCTCCTGATTGTCCTGAAAATGTAAAGATTAAGTACATCATAAGTATGGCCGGAAGAAATGACAGCGGCTTAAATACATATTTCATGCTCACCAATATAGCATTTTTTGGAACAAATGTCCAGATGAAGATTTCTATCAATTCCTGTTTGTCGGGGGGCGTATGTGCACCACTTTCCTGGTCAACGGATCACTTTCAAACGGCACAGTTTTCGGCTCCTTATTTCCGGAGTCTTTCCGCATGACCGCCACTCGCCCGGGAGGGATACCACCGTACAGGCATGTCGATTTTCTTGCTTTTTCT
>JAUNPJ010000075.1 GCA_030536755.1 Eubacteriales bacterium
GAGAGATCGCACTTGATGTGGAAAGCCTCCCCTGTGCAAATGGCTGTTCGGAAGCCTAAAGCCAAACCCTGCCGTTTGAAAGTGTTCCGTTGACCAGGAAAGTGGTGCACATACAACCCTACAAACAGAAAATTGGAGAAAGAATTATGTGTCCGATTGAGAACAACAGACTCCTTGCTATTCTATGATAAATTGGGTACAATAGGAGTATATGAATGAAAGATCAGGAGACATAGTAAGATGAGTTATGCAGATACATTGTTTATTCAAATGTGCAAAGAAATATTGGCAGATGGTGTCAGTACAGAAGGCGAGAAGGTGCGTCCTGTCTGGGAGGATACCGGAGAATCTGCCTATACGATAAAGAAATTTGGTGTTGTAAACCGTTATGATCTGAGAAAGGAATTTCCGGCACTGACGCTTCGGAAAACAGCGCTGAAAAGTGCAATGGATGAGATTCTCTGGATCTGGCAGAAAAAGTCCAACAACATTCATGATCTGAACAGCCATATCTGGGATGAGTGGGCAGATGAAAATGGATCCATTGGCAAGGCTTACGGTTATCAGCTTGGAGTGAAACATCAGTACAAAGAGGGATGGTTTGACCAGGTAGATCGTGTTTTGTTTGATCTGAAACAGAATCCATACAGCAGAAGGATTATGACGAATCTGTATGTGCATCAGGACTTGCATGAGATGGCATTGTATCCTTGTTGCTACAGTTGTACGTTCAATGTGACGCCGGATAAACATTCAGACAAACTGGTGCTCAATATGGTGCTGAATCAGCGCTCACAGGACATTCTGGCGGCAAACAACTGGAATGTATGCCAGTATGCAATTTTGTTGATGATGTTTGCGCAGTCCTGTGATATGATTGCCGGAGAATTGGTGCATGTGATTGCCGATGCGCATATTTATGACCGTCATATACCGATTGTTCAGGAATTGATTACAAGGGAGATGTATCCAGCTCCAAAGGTTTCTTTGAATCCGGATGTCAAAGATTTTTATGCATTTACTGTGGATGATCTGCTGGTGGAAAATTACCAGGCTGGTCCGCAGGTGAAAAATATTCCAATTGCAGTGTAAGACAATTATGATAAAATCGAAAATGGAGGAAAACAGGCATGAATGTCATTGTTGCAGTAGATAAAAACTGGGGAATCGGAAAAGATAACAAGCTGCTGGTCAGCATTCCGTCAGATATGAAATTTTTCCGTGAGGAAACCATGAATAAGGTGGTTGTCATGGGAAGAAAAACATTGGAAAGCTTTCCGAACGGACTTCCGCTGAAGAGAAGAACCAACATTGTTCTGACGAAAGACAGGAATTATAAGGTGAAGGACGCAATCCTTGTACACAGCGTAGAAGAACTGATGGAAGAATTAAAAAAATATGACAGTGAGGATATCTATGTGATTGGAGGCGACAGTATTTACCGTCAGCTTCTGCCTTACTGCGACGTGGCACATGTGACAAAAATCGATTATGCATATGAGGCAGACAGTTACTTCCCGAACCTGGATGAGATGAGTGACTGGACGGTTGAGAGAACAAGTGAAGAACTGACGTATTTTGATCTGGAGTATATGTTTGTAAAATATGTAAGACAGTGATTTCAGGAGGCATGCTATGGCGAAACAGAAAAATATCGGAGATTTGATTCAGGATGCCGTGCAGGATGCGATTAATTCGCAGGACTTCAGCAAATTAAACGAGACGATCAGCCAGTCCATCGGAAAGACTGCGGAAAACATCGGAAAAAGCCTGGAGGAAGCGCAGAAAAATGCGAGAAATGCACAGAAAAAAGTGCAGAATTATGCGGGATATTCCAATCAGGGACAAGCAAGACGGCAGACCTTTAATGAACAGTGGATCAATCAGCCGTATATGGAAAAACAGAGAAGACAACAGCAGGAAAAGCAGGAACTGGCAGCAATTCAGAACGAGCGATATCTTCCGACAACGGGAATGCAGGTGGGCGGTTATCTGATGGCGGCAGGCGGAGGAGTTCTTACGACAGCAAGTGCAATCGGAACGCTTGGCTGTCTGCTTGTTACAGAGGAATTTGGATTTACACCGGCTCTCATCTGTCTGGTAATAACAGCAGCAAGTGCCGTACTTCTTGGTGCAGGAATCAAAAAAGTAAGCTTTGCCAGCCGGTTTAAGAATTACATTCGTATTATCGGAAAACATACGTACTGTGATATCAAGGAGCTGGCTGTGCAGACACAGAAGCCGGAGAGCTTTGTATTGAAAAATATTAAGAAGATGCTTCGCAAAAATATGTTCCGAAGCGGACACATCGATGAAAAGGGAACCTGTCTGATGGTGACAGATGAGGCGTATAGTCAGTATAAAACAGCGCAGGCGCAGCTTGAGGAACGCAAACGACAGGAGAAGATGCTGGAAAGTATCGAACAGGAGAATCGAAAAAAAGTTGAGTACAGCGAAGAAGTACAGACAATTCTGGATGAGGGAAATGCTTACATTGCAAAAATTCACGCCAGCAATGATGCAATTCCGGGAGTAGAGATTTCCCGTAAGATCTCTCATATGGAAAACATCATAGGAAAGATTTTCCAGCGAGTGAAAGAACATCCGGAGGTGATACCCGATCTCAAAAAACTGATGGAATATTATCTTCCGACGACGGTCAAGCTTCTTGATGCTTATGAGGATCTGGACAGACAGCCGATTCAGGGAGAAAACATTACTTCTTCAAAGAAAGAAATCGAAGAGACGCTGGATACGTTAAATACGGCATTTGAAAAGCTGCTGGATTCTATTTTCCGTGATATGGCCTGGGATGTGTCTACGGATATTTCGGTATTACATACAGTACTTGCACAGGAAGGTCTGACCGAGGATGCATTTGGCAGCACAAAAAATCAGAATAAATAAAGAAGGAGAGATACGCGGATGAGTGAAGAATTCAAAGATTTTACGATGGCACCCACACCAACACTGACACTGGAACCAACACTGGATACACAGGAACCACTGGTGGTACAGGAGGAAACGAAGCCGGCACCTCCTGCGGAAGAAGATGTACTCTCGGCGGAAGAAAAGAAAATGGTGGAGGATTTCTCCAAACAGATCAATGTGAGAGATTCCAATATGATTCTTCAGTATGGAGCAGGAGCACAGAAAAAAATGGCGGATTTCTCAGAATCTGCGCTGGAAAATGTAAAAACGCAGGATCTGGGTGAAGTTGGAGATCTGATCACCGGTGTTGTGACAGAGCTTCGAAGCTTTGATGCGACAGAGGAAAAAGGGTTGTTTGGCTTTTTCAAAAAAAGTGCCAATAAGATCGATGCGATGAAGACCAAATACGATAAGGCAGAAAATAACGTAGATAAAATTGTAGAGGCATTGCAGAAACACCAGATACAGCTGATGAAGGATGCGGCTACACTGGACAAAATGTATGAACTCAATCTCAGTTATTTCAAAGAACTGACGATGTATATTCTGGCAGGCAAGAAAAAATTAAAAGAAGTGCGTGAGGGAGAGCTGGCTGAGCTCGTGGCAAAGGCGCAGAGGACAGGTTTTGCGGAAGACGCACAGGCAGCCAAGGATCTTGATGCAATGTGTATCCGTTTTGAGAAAAAACTGCATGATCTTGATCTGACGAGAACAATTGCGATGCAGACAGCACCGCAGATTCGCCTGGTACAAAACAACGATACGACGATGGTCGAGAAAATTCAGACAACCATCGTCAATACGATTCCGCTTTGGAAGAGTCAGATGGTGCTGGCTCTCGGAATTGCCAATTCCAATGAGGCAGTGAAGGCACAGACGGCAGTCACCGATATGACGAATGAACTGCTTAAGAAAAATGCACAGATGCTGCATACTTCTACGGTGGAAGTTGCAAGACAGTCTGAGAGAGGTGTGGCAGATATTGAGACACTCAAGCAGACAAATGAATCTCTTATTAAAACGTTGGATGAGGTGATGCAGATTCAGAAAGATGGACGGCAGAAACGTCAGGAAGCAGAGCAGGAGATGCGCAGAATGGAAGCAGAACTCAAAAACAAGCTGCTTGAGATTCGTCGTTGATTGGGAGGATAGAAATGACACATCGGGAACAGACAAAGGCGGTTCGGATCGGAGATCGTGTTATTGGAGCAGGAAATCCGATTCTGATTCAGTCTATGACAAATACAAAGACAGAAGATGTGGTGGCAACGGTGGAGCAGATTCTTGCTCTGGAGGCCGCCGGATGTGAAATCATCCGCTGTGCAGTGCCTACGATGGAGGCTGCAGAGGCACTGGAGAAAATCAAAAAGCAGATCCATATTCCTCTGGTGGCGGATATTCATTTTGATTATCGTCTTGCCATTGCGGCGATGGAGCATGGAGCAGACAAAATCCGCATCAATCCCGGAAATATCGGAAGCAAAGAGCGTATCAAGGCAGTGGTGGATGTGGCGAAGGAACGCCGAATTCCGATTCGTGTCGGTGTCAACAGCGGTTCTCTGGAGAAAGAACTGGTGGAAAAATACCACGGTGTGACAGCAGAAGGTCTGGTGGAGAGTGCACTGGATAAAGTAAAGATTATTGAGGATATGGGTTATGACAATCTTGTGATTAGTATCAAGTCTTCGGATGTCATGATGTGTGCCAAAGCACATGAGCTGATTGCCGCGCAGACGGATTATCCGCTTCATGTGGGAATCACAGAGGCAGGGACGCTGTATTCCGGAAATATCAAGTCAGCCGTTGGGCTGGGAATCATTCTCTCTCAGGGAATTGGTGATACGATTCGTGTATCGCTGACGGGGGCACCACTGGAAGAAATCAAGTCAGCCAAACGGATTTTGAAAACACTGGGACTTCGCAAGGGCGGTATTGAGGTAGTCTCCTGTCCAACCTGCGGAAGAACGGAGATTGATCTGATCGGACTGGCGAATCAGGTAGAGACGCTGGTGCAGGATATTCCTCTTGATATCAAAGTGGCTGTCATGGGCTGCGTTGTCAACGGACCGGGTGAGGCGAAGGAAGCCGATATCGGAATTGCCGGAGGCAAAGGTGTCGGTCTTCTGATTAAGGGCGGTGAAATCGTGAAGAAAGTGCGGGAGGAGGAACTTCTCGACTGTCTGCGTGAAGAACTGCTTCATTGGCAGAAAGAGTAGAAACAGGTGAAAGAATGAACCGAGATTTTTTTGATGCATTTCCAAGCCTGAACGTGGGAGATAACCTGCGGGAATGGCTGGAGATGACAACGGTCACAAAAGTGACAAGCAACAGAGAGCGGACAAAGCTCTGTATACATATGATCTGTGACCGTTGGATTCATAAAAAATACATTTATGAACTGGAAAAGCTGATAAAAAATCAGCTTTTTTCTGATATCAATATTGAAATAAAAATAATCGAAAAATTTCGTCTGTCCAAACAGTACACACCTGAAAATCTCATGGAGGTGTACCGCAGCAGTATGCTGCTGGAGCTGAAAAACCATGATATGCTTCTTTACAACATGTTTCAGACGGCGCAGGTGACTTTTTCCGGGGAAATGGATATGCATGTGAAGCTGGCTGAGACAGTCATTGCTCGCCAAAGAGAGGAAGAACTGATTGCGTATCTGGAAAAAGTTTTCTGTGAGCGGTGCGGTATGAGTCTTCGGGTGGAGATAGAATTTGTCAGGCGGGAAGAAAGCAAATACCGGAAAAATGCCCGCCTTCAGATTGAACAGGAGGTAGAGCAGGTAGTCAATCGTGCCCGTCAGGCAGCAGGACAGCAGGAAGAAGCAGAGCAGGCCGCTGTGGAGAAAAAAGAAGAGAAGAAGAAAGAAGCGCAGCCAAAAGGCCCTGGAAATGGTGAAAAAACGTCCGGCAAAAATGGCGGATTTTCGAGAGGCGGATTTGAGGATCGTCCGAGAAGTATCCGTCGAAGTGATAACCCGGATGTGGTATATGGCAGAGATTTTGACGAGGAAGCGATTTCTCTGGAAAACATCACCGGTGAGATGGGTGAGGTGGTCATCCATGGGCAGGTGCTCGATCTGGAGGAACGGGAGATTCGAAACGAGAAGACGATCATGATTTTCCCGATTACGGATTTTACCGATACCATTGTCGTTAAGATGTTTCTGCGAAACGAGCAGGTGGCGGAGGCGAAGGAATTTCTGAAAAAAGGTGCCTTTTTGAAATTGAAAGGCGTGACTACGATCGACCGTTTTGACAGTGAACTGACGATTGGATCTGTTGTGGGAATCAAGAAAATATCAGATTTTCGAAAGCCGAGAACCGATACCAGTCCGCAGAAGCGGGTGGAACTGCACTGTCATACGAAAATGAGTGATATGGATGGCGTCACAGATGCCAAAGCTCTGGTTAAGCGTGCCTATGAGTGGGGGCATAAGGCGATTGCCATTACAGATCACGGCGTGGTGCAGTCGTTCCCGGAGGCAAATCACTGTTTTGATGCGTGGGGAGGCTGTGTGCCGCCGGAAGCAGATTTTAAAGTGATTTATGGAATGGAAGCCTATCTGGTGGATGATACGAAGGGGATGGTTGTCAATTCCAGAGGGCAGAATCTCGATGACACGTACGTGGTGTTTGATATTGAGACGACCGGATTCAGTGCATTGACCTGCAAGATCATTGAGATTGGTGCTGTCAAGGTGGAACAGGGACAGATTACCGATCGCTTTTCGACGTTTATCAATCCTCAGGTGCCCATTCCGTATCGGATTGAACAGCTGACGGGAATCAATGACAGCATGGTGCTGGACGCACCGCCGATCGAAGTGGTGCTGCCGCAGTTTCTGGAATTTTGTGAGGGAGCGATCCTGGTAGCACACAATGCCGGGTTTGACACGGGGTTTATTGAGAAAAACTGTCAGCGTTTGGGACTTCCCTATGATTTTACTTCAGTGGATACGGTGGGCATGGCAAGATTTCTTCTTCCATCATTGAATCGTTTTAAGCTGGATACCGTTGCCAAGGCAGTCGGTGTGCCGCTGTATAATCATCACCGCGCGGTAGATGATGCGGCCTGCACGGCGGAAATTTTTGTCAAGTTTGTTGAAATGTGTAAACAAAGAGATATTTTAAATCTGGATCAGCTGAATGAGGAAGGTGCAGTTTCTGTCAATACCATTAAGAAACTGCCGACGTATCATGCGATTATTCTGGCTACCTGTGAGACAGGACGCATCAATCTCTATAAGCTGGTATCGCAGTCGCACCTGACGTATTATCACCGCAGACCGCGTGTGCCGAAGAGCGTGTTTGAGGCACACAGGGAAGGACTTTTGATCGGAAGTGCCTGTGAGGCAGGAGAACTGTTTCAGGCAGTTTTAAATGATGCACCGGATCAGGAAATTGCCCGGCTTGTGAATTTTTATGACTATCTGGAAATTCAGCCGCTTGGCAACAATAAGTTTATGATTGCCAATGAAAACATTGATGTTCATTCTATGGAAGATCTGATGGATCTCAACCGCAGGATCGTCAAGCTGGGAGAACAGTTCAAAAAGCCTGTGGTAGCGACTTGTGACGTTCATTTTATGGATCCGCAGGATGAAGTGTACCGCAGGATTATCATGGCGGGAAAAGGCTTTACTGATGCAGACGACCAGGCACCACTGTACCTTCGGACAACAGAGGAAATGCTGGAGGAATTTGCCTATCTTGGCGGTGAAAAAGCCGAGGAGGTTGTCATCACCAACCCGAATAAAATCTGTGATATGTGTGAGAAAATTTCACCGATCCATCCGGATAAATTTCCGCCGGTCATTGAAAACTCGGATCAGGATCTGAAAGATATCTGTTTTAACAAGGCACATGAGATTTACGGAGATCCTCTGCCGAAGATTGTGGAGGACCGTCTGGAAAGAGAGCTGAATTCGATTATTTCCAACGGATATGCCGTGATGTATATCATTGCCCAGAAGCTGGTGTGGAAATCAAATGATGATGGATATCTGGTAGGTTCCCGTGGTTCGGTAGGTTCCTCGCTGGCGGCAACCATGTCAGGAATCACGGAGGTAAATCCGCTCCCGCCGCATTATATCTGCCCAGAGTGCAAATACAGTGATTTTGATTCGCCTGAGGTGAAGAAATTTGCCGGAATGGCAGGGTGTGATATGCCGGATAAAAATTGTCCAAAATGTGGGACAAAGATGAAAAAAGAAGGCTTTGATATTCCGTTTGAGACATTCCTTGGATTTAAGGGGGATAAGGAGCCGGATATCGACCTGAATTTCTCCGGAGAGTATCAGGCGAATGCACACAAATATACGGAGGTTATTTTTGGTAAGGGACAGACCTTTAAGGCAGGAACGATTGGTACACTGGCGGAGAAAACGGCGTTCGGTTATGTGAAGAATTATTACGAGGAACGCGGGCAGCACAAACGCTACTGTGAGATCAACCGAATCGTAAAGGGGTGTACCGGTGTCAGAAGAACGACCGGACAGCATCCGGGAGGCATCATTGTACTTCCAAAGGGAGAGGAAATTGAGAAATTTACGCCGGTACAGCATCCGGCAAATGATGAATTCAGCGATATCATCACGACACATTTTGATTACCATTCCATCGACGGAAACCTTTTGAAGCTGGATATTCTCGGACACGATGATCCGACCATGATTCGTATGCTGGAAGATCTGACTGGCGTGAACGCACAGGATATTCCACTGGACAGTAAGGAAGTCATGTCGTTGTTTGCCGGTACACAGGCACTTGGCATTACGCCGGATGACATCGGCGGCTGTAAGCTTGGCTGTCTTGGCGTGCCGGAGTTTGGCACGGATTTCGCCATGCAGATGCTGATCGATACGAAACCAAAGTATCTGTCGGATCTCGTTCGTATCGCCGGACTTTCACATGGTACGGATGTGTGGCTTGGCAATGCACAGGTGCTGATTCAGGAGGGAAAAGCAACGATTTCCACAGCCATCTGTACGCGTGACGATATCATGATTTATCTGATCGGAAAAGGTGTCGAGAGCGGACTTGCCTTTACGATCATGGAGAGCGTCCGTAAGGGAAAAGGTCTTCGTGATGAATGGATCACGACGATGAAGGAACACGACGTACCGGACTGGTATATGTGGTCCTGTAAATTGATTAAGTACATGTTTCCGAAGGCGCATGCTGCCGCATATGTGATGATGGCTTTTCGAATCGCCTGGTATAAGGTGTTTCATCCGCTTGCTTATTATGCCGCGTTTTTCAGCATTCGTGCCACTTCATTTTCTTATGAATTGATGTGTATGGGAAAAGAAAGATTGGAATATCACATGGCAGAGATCCGCAAGAAGGGAGATGCCGCATCCAAAAAGGAACAGGATACACTAAAGGATATGAGAATTGTGCAGGAAATGTATGCACGGGGGTTTGAGTTTATGCCTATTGATCTGTACAGAGCCAAAGCGCATCGCTTTCAGATTATTGATGGAAAGCTGATGCCGTCATTGGATTGTATTGAGGGATTGGGAGAGAAGGCTGCCGATGCTGTGGTGGAGGCAGCCACAAAAGGAAAATTCCTGTCGAAGGATGATTTCCGCGACAGAACAAAGGTGAGCAAAACGGTGATTGATCTGATGGATGATCTGGAGTTGTTCGGGGACATTCCGACATCGAATCAGTTCTCACTGTTTGATTTTTAAAAAAGGAAGGAGAAGGAGCATGAGAAAAGAAGAACTCAAGTATTTGCAGAGACTAGCGGAGTTATATCCAACGATTGCTTCCGCTGCAACAGAGATTATCAATCTGCAGTCTATTTTGAATCTGCCAAAAGGCACGGAGCATTTTTTGACAGATATTCACGGGGAATATGAGGCGTTTTCCCATGTGCTGCGCAATGGATCCGGAGCTGTGCGAAAGAAAATCGATGACGTATTCGGGCATACGCTCGGAACGGCAGATAAGCGTTCGCTTGCCACACTCATCTACTACCCGAAGGAAAAAATGGAACTCGTAAAAAAGACAGAAGAAGATATGGAGAACTGGTACAAGATCACGCTATATCGCCTGATCGAGGTGTGTAAAACGGTATCCTCCAAATATACGAGATCCAAAGTGCGAAAAGCATTGCCGAAGGATTATGCATATGTCATTGAGGAACTCATCACAGAAAAAAGTGAGGTTCTTGACAAGGAAGCATATTACGATGCTATTGTGGATACCATCATTTCCATCGGAAGAGCGGAAAACTTTATCGTGGCACTGGCAGAGCTGATCCAGCGCCTTGTTGTAGACCATTTACATATTCTCGGTGATATTTACGACAGAGGTCCGGGTCCTCATTTTATCATGGAGAAGCTGCAGGAATATCATTCTCTTGATATTCAGTGGGGCAATCATGATATTGTGTGGATGGGTGCAGCCGCAGGTCAGATCTCCTGTATCGCAACGATTGTGCGTACTTCTGCAAGATATGGAAATCTGGACATTCTGGAGGATGGCTATGGAATTAACATTCTCCCGCTTGCAACCTTTGCGATGACTGTTTACGCAAATGATCCGTGTGAATGTTTCAAGATTAAAGGGGACAGTGCCAAGAGTGCAGAGGAAAACCGCCTGAATACACAGATTCACAAGGCAATCAGTATCATTCAGTTCAAATTGGAGGGACAGCTTCTGGAGCGAAGAAAGTCCTTCAACATGGAAGATAGACGTCTGCTTCACCGCATTGATTATGAGAAGGGAACAATCAAGATTTACGGAAAAGAATATCCGCTTCTGGATACGAATTTCCCGACGATTGATCCGAAGAATCCGTACGCTCTGACAGAGGAAGAAAATGAAGTGATGCATCGTCTTCGCTCAGCATTTTTGAAGTGTGACAAGATGCAGAAACATATGATGCTTCTTTTGAACAAGGGAAGTCTTTATAAAGTGTACAATGGAAATCTGCTGTACCACGGATGTGTTCCACTCAACGAGGATGGTTCCCTGAAGGAAGTGCAGATTTACGGAAAAAACTACAAAGGAAAAGCGTTGTATGATGCACTTGAAGTATATGTGCGCCGGGCATTCTTTGCTGTCAACGAGGAAGAGCGCGAGAGAAGTGCAGATATTATGTGGTATATCTGGTCAGGACCGAATTCGCCGTTGTTTGGAAAAGACAAAATGACGACCTTTGAGCGTTATTTCATCGAGGATCCGGAAACTCATGTGGAGAAAAAGAATCCATATTACAAATTGTTGGAGGATGAGACCGTCATCGATAATATCCTCAAAGAATTTGGACTGCAGGGAGAGGATATTCATATCATCAACGGTCATGTGCCGGTACAGCAGAAAGCGGGAGAAAGTCCGGTCAAATGCAACGGCAAAGTGCTTGTCATTGACGGCGGATTCTCCAGAGCATACCAGAAGAAGACAGGAATTGCAGGATATACGCTGATCTACAATTCGTATGGACTTCTGCTGGCTGCACATGAGCCATTCACTTCTGCGGAGGAAGCAGTGGCGAAGGAAGTCGATATCCACTCCAAACAGGTAGCAGTCAAGCTGACCGAACGCCGCCGTCTGGTGGGTGACACCGACACCGGTATAGGACTTCGGGAGAGAATCCAGGAACTTACGGCATTGCTAGAGGCATATCGCTCCGGTATTATTATCGAGAAATAAGGTCTGATTTAAAGAGATGATGTTGACAAACCTCTCACTTTGATGTATGATTGTATTATATCAATAATACAATTTGGGGAGGTAATAGTATGTTAATCATAACAAGCGATACAATCAGCGGCCGTAAATATCAGGAACTTGGCATTGCACAGGGCAACACGGTACAGACCGTTCATCTCGGCAAGGACATTATGGCTGGATTCAAGACTCTGGTGGGAGGAGAACTGACCTCCTACAATGAGATGATGACAAAAGCGAGAAACCTTGCAGAGGAGCGGATGATTCAGAATGCAGAGCAGATGGGTGCAGATGCGATTATCTGTATGCGCTACGCGTCCAACTCCATTACACAGGGCGCTGCAGAGATTCTTGCCTATGGAACAGCCGTAAAGTTTATTGATGAATAAAGTGAAAAAAGAGAGCAGACACGAAAAAGATTTTGTTCGGTCTGCTCTCTTTTTTGCAGTATTGAAAAATTATTCGTATCTGTTCAGTACCCTCGCAGATACGAGCCAAAATCCATGAAAAATCATCTTTGATGATGGGATTTTGGCTTGTATGTCTCGGGATTTTCATGCAAAATCCATGAAAACACCTCGCGGGATATTACCTGCTGAACAGTTACAATTATTCCAGTAATTCCCGGAATGCATCCATCAGCCTGTCATTGTCCTCGGGACTCATGATGCAGAAGCGGATAAACTGCGAATCCAGAAATGGAAAGGTGGAGCAGTTGCGGATCATCATTCCCTTGCGGATGCAGTGCTCGAACAGCATTTCTGCGTCCACGCCTTCTTTGAGTATCTTCATCAGGATAAAGTTCGCCTGCGGTTCGTAGACCCGGACGGTATCCCAGGAAGAAAGTTCCTGATACATTCTGGCGCGCTCGCTGGTGATCAGTTCTTTTGTTTCGCGGATATAGTCTTCGTCCTGGAACATGATCTGTCCGGCAATTTCGGCAAGAGAGTTGATGGTCCACGGGTCTTTGCGTGTATTGATCTCCTTGGCGACATCGCGGTTGCCGGTGATGGCATAGCCAAGACGAAGTCCCGGAGAGGCGAAGAACTTGGACGTTCCACGCAGAATGATCAGGTTCGAATAATAATTGGTCAGACTGACGCTTGTCACATTTTTCTCATCCGGTGCAAATTCCACGTATGTCTCGTCAACCATAACAAAGATGCCGTGCTGCATGCAGGAATCCAGAATGCGGCGCATTTCTCTGCGGGTGATCGCAGAGGAAGTCGGGTTGTTTGGGTTGCACAAAACGAGAAGATCCAGGTTGTCATCGAGCTGATGGCAGAGGGCGCTGACGTCCAGCTGGAAATTATTTTCTTCCTTCAGAGGAAAATAAATACAGGTGCCGCCGCCCAGATTGATATCACGCTCGTACTCAGAGTAGGTAGGACCAAGGATCATCGCCTTTTTGGGATGATTGGTCTGAATGAACAGGGAAATCAGTTCCGTAGAGCCGTTGCCCATGATAATATTTTCCATCTGCGCACCGGTATAGTCGGCGATGCACTGGCGAAGTTTTGTGTATTCTCTGTCCGGATAGCGGGTGATGGCATCCAGGTGCTGGGAAAGCACCTCGCGGAGCTTGTGAGAAATGCCAAGTGGATTGACGTTTGCGCTGTAGCTGACGATATTTTCTTTTTTGATCCCAAATACTTTTTCTATTTTTTCCAAATCACTTCCATGAAAATGATCTTTGTGAGTGAGCATCTATAAAACCTCCCTTAAGTGAAAACTTGCGTTA
The DNA here is from genome assembly GCA_030536755.1 of Eubacteriales bacterium. Taxonomy (GTDB): domain Bacteria; phylum Bacillota; class Clostridia; order Lachnospirales; family Lachnospiraceae; genus JALFVM01. Next base: position 13,366 of record JAUNPJ010000075.1, read on the forward strand.
AATTTGTTTGTAGTGTATAATTCATTATAATTAAAATTATACAAATTAGTCAAGGATATAGGTGACACAGTGAAGAGAAAAATGGAACAGCTGAGAAATGGAAAATTGAAATATAAACTGCCGGGACTGATTCTTTCTCAGGATAAAATCCATGTCCGGTTAAAGCCGGGAGAGAAAGTCCAGAGTGAATTATACTTTGGGGCAGAAGACGAAACAAAGATCAAAGGATACGTAAGTACTTCCAGCAGAAGATTTGTGCCTGCGATGGAGAAGTTTTCTGGTACGGCAATCCAGCTTCCTTATGGAATCGATGCGGCAGGGATGAAGCCGGGAGAATCCTGTCAGGGTACGTTGAGTCTGATCACGAATATCGGTGAGTATGAAGTACCTTTTATCATAGAGGCAGAAAAAGAACAGATGCATACATCTTCGGGAGAAATTACGGATCTGAATTCTTTTGTAAATCTCGCCAGACATAATTATCGGGAAGCCTTCCGTCTGTTTACAAATCCTGGCTTTCCTTTTTTGTTAAAAAAAGAAGATGAGAAAGTTCGTGCTCTGTATCAGGGAATGAGCCAGAATCCGGTGACCTATCAGCATCTGGAAGAATTTCTGATTGCCTCCGGACAGAAGAAGCCTGTAAAACTCTCCTTGAAAGAGGAAACACAGGAATTTTACGGAGTGACAGAGTCGATACAGGAATCGCTGATCCTTTTGCGCGATGGATGGGGACATTTCCAGATTGAGGTGGAAACAAAGGGAGAATTTATCGAGGTTCAGAAGAAGACAATCCTGGAAAACGACTTTATTGGAAGTATGTACCAGCTGGAGTTTCTGATTTTGGGAGAGAAGCTTGGCAAAGGTCGGAAGTTTGGAAGTATTTTGCTCAAAAGTCCATATGAGACTCTGGAGTATCAGATTACTGCTTCTAAAAACAGTCCGCTGGCAGTGCAGATGAGTGCCGTTGAGAAGAGAAAACGCGCAGATCTGTTTCGTGATTATATGAAGCTTCAGCTTCATCAGATGGATTTTAAGACCTGGGTGGAGCAGACAGAACGGACACTGCAGGAGATGGCAGAGGCCGGGTGTGATTATCCGATCTATCAGATTTATCAGGCCTATGTATATTACATGGATGATAAGAAGGAAAAAGCTTCAGAAATTCTGCTAAGGTATCAGGATAAAACGTTCAGCAGGAAAGAACTGGAGCTGGCGGGAGCGTATCTGTATGCATGCTATGTGACAGAACTTTTGCCAGACCGCTGGAAACTGGTCGATCAACTGACGCAGATTTATCATCAGAAGGAAGAAAGCTATCTGCTTTTGTATCTGCTGATGAAACTCGATGAGGAGTATAAGGGCTCCCCGATTCGATGCGCGGCAGCACTCCAGCATCAGTATGAGATTGGCTGCAGAAGCCCTCTGCTGTATCTGGAGGCGTATCATCTGATCATTGAGAAAGATATCAATCTGATGGATCGTATGAATCCTTTCTGGACGCAGGTCATGCTGTTTGCAGGCAGGCAGCAGCTTCTGACAGAGGAAGTATGTATGAGGATTGCGTATCTTTCCGGTTATGAAAAAAAATTCTCGCGGAGTCTGTATCAGACGCTGACGATGGCCTACATGCAGTATCCCTCCAATGATACACTGGAGGCTATCTGCAAAACGATCATGAAAGACAATCCGGGCAAGAAAAAGTACTTTCCATGGTTTGAGAGGGCAGTCGAGCAGAATCTCCATCTGACCAGACTGTATGAATGTTATGTGGAAGCGATTGATGAGCGTTATCAGAAGATTCTTCCGAAAACAGTCCGTCGATATTTTGTATACAACAATTCTCTGAGTGACAGCAAGAAAGCATTTGTCTACGCAAACGTTGTTCGCCACAAAGAGGAGGATGTGGAAATTTATGAACATTACAAACAGACTATTTACGATTTTGCTGTCCGCAAATTAAAAGACGGCGCCATGAGTGAGGATTATGCAGTATTGTATCAGGAGCTTTCTGAGTCTGCGAATGACAGGAAAGTTTTTGAGGCGTTGAGCGAGGTTGTATTTACCAATCGTCTTTACTGCGATGATCCTAAGATCCGCAATGTGATCGTCTGCCAGGCACAGATGACAGAGGAAGAAATCTATCCCTGTGTCAAAGGAGTGGCATATCCGAGAATTTATACGGACGATGCGGTGATTCTGTTTCAGGACACGCAGCAGAGAAGATATGCGGCAACGGTCGATTACAATCTCAGAAGACTGTTTGATGAAGAAGTGATTGAACGATGCCAGAAGGCAGGAGCACAGAATGCCGGATTCATCCTGTATCAGTGCAGTGACAGAAACAGTCGAAAGAAAGTATCGCTGCGTAATCTGGATGCACATCAGAGATTGATTGACTGTGATGCTTTTACGCAGAAATTCCGAAGGGAAATCCGCAGGAGACTTCTTGTATATTATGTGGACAATGCGCGCGGAGAAGAGATTGATGAGTATCTGAGAAGTCTGAATTACGCGGAGTTTGCAAGTGTGGACAAAAAACAGCTGATGGAGCTTCTGATTGAGCGTGGAATGCTGCAGGAGGCATACGATGTTCTGTGTGAGTTCGGAAGTGAAGGCGTGGAAGTGCAGGCGCTGGTGAAACTGTGCAGCCGAATGATTTTAAAAGAAGAGTTTGAGGAAGATGACGAACTCTTATCGCTGGCAGCGGAGGTGTTTGCGAATGGTCTTTATGATGAAATGATCCTTCATTATCTGATGCTCTATTATGTAGGCCCTGTGAAGGTTATGATGAAGCTGTGGGAGAGTGCAAGAGGCTTCCAGATGGATACGTACCGTCTCGAAGAAAAGATTCTGGTACAGCTGATATTTGTGGAGAATTCTACGGATGAGGGCAGTGAGGTCCTGGAAAGCTATGTAAAACAGAGAGGACAGGAGAATGTCATTCTTTCGTATCTTACTTTCCTTTCGTATCAGTATTTTGTGCATGGAAAACAGATGACAGACTATGCACAGCGCTGTCTGGAAGCTGCTTATGACAGAGAATGGCGGATGAGTGTGATCTGCAAAGTGGCGCTTTTGAAGCTTTATGCAGGAAGAAAAGAATGGAGCTCTTCGCAGGAAAATCAGGTAAAACGACTTTTGGAAGAGTGTGCAAAACGTCATCTTCGTTTTGCGTTTTTTAAACAGCTTCCAGCAGACATGCTTACGGTATACCAGCTGGATGATAAGGTGATCGTGGAGTACCATGGTGATCCGGATGCCAGGGTGATTTTGAATTATGCACTGGACACAGGACTTGGAACAGAACTGGAATATCAAAGTGAACCGCTTCGCAATCTCTATCAGGGATATTTTAACAAAACGTTTACTCTCTTTTATGGAGAGACGCTGCATTATTACTTCTCAGTGGAAGAAAACGGAGCGTGCATGATGACAGAAGAAAAATCAATGTCAGCGATAGCTTCAGAAGGACAGAACGAGACACGATATCAGATGATCAATCAGATTATCTCTGCCCGGTTACTGGGAAAAAATGAAGTCGCAAGAAAGAAAATACAGGAATATCAGCTTCAGGAAAAATATGTGGAACGTTTGTTTTCCATAGAAAAGGGACAAAAGTATGAATGAGATCAGAGACATTCTTATTGGAATTGATTTTGGCAGAAAAGAATCACAGATAAGTTATTATGACAGAAAAGCGGGAGAGCCTTTGTCGGTGTCCATGAAGGTGGGAACAAGTCAGTATGAATTTCCTACCTGCATCTGCAAAAGGATTGACCGTGAAGACTGGTGTTTTGGACGGGAAGCAGAGTATTTTGCCAGAGAACATGGGGCGATTCTGGTGGATCGGCTTTATGAGATCTGCGAGACAAAAGAGGCCGTTCAGGTGGGCGATGAAGAGAAGCTGCCGTATGAATTGATGGCAGTTTTTATCGAGCAGGTTCTGAAAACTCTGGGAACGATCGATCCGATCCGGCATACCAAATGCCTGGTGATCACGGTAGAACATCTGACCCAGAATATGGTAAGGAACCTTCAGAAAGCCTGTGAATATCTTGGCTTTCAGGAGGGACATTATCTGCTTCAGGATTATTCAGAGAGCTTTTTCTACTATACATTAAATCAGAGACCAGATTATTGGAGCCGGAATGTGGCATGGTTTGCCTTTACGCCAAAGAATGTACAGTTCCGAAGACTTTCCGTTGGAATGGGTGCAAAGCCGGTTCTGGTCACATTGAGCAAACCGAGTGAGACGAAGCTGTCGCTTGATCCGGATCTGAGAGATATGGAATTTTATCAGTTTATTACCAGCACTATGGGCAGTGATATTTATTCGAGTATCTTTATTACAGGACAGGGCTTCAGTCAGGAATGGGCGGTAAAATCCGTACCGATGTTGTGTAAACAGAAAAGAAAGGTATTTTTTGGAACCAATCTTTTTGCCAAGGGCGCCTGCTATACCGCCAAAGAAAAACTGGAAGACCGCAAGCTGAAAGGTTATCTGTATGCAGGAGATGCACTTGTAAAAATGAATATCGGAATGGAAATGATGGTGATGGGATCTCCGGCTTACCATTCCCTGATTCCGGCAGGAAGCAACTGGTATGAATCCAGTGCCTCCTGTGAGCTGATTCTGGATAACAGAAAGGATTTGATCCTTTCGCTCAGCAGTATGGAAACCGGTGAAAAGAAAAAAGTGTGCATGCCTTTGCCAGGACTGATGCAAAGACCGAACAGAACGACAAGGCTTCTTCTTGAACTGCGCTATCAGTCACCCAAAGAATGCCGGATAACCGTTCGTGATCTTGGCTTTGGTGATATGTTCCCTGCTGAGAAAAAGGTCTGGACGGAAATCATAAAATGGGAGGAATAGCATGAGCGGATATATTTTATGTCAGATACCACGAACCAGTGTACCTTATTATATAGAAAGCATCAGTACAAATATTTATTCGATCGAGGAACTGTGTTATTTTTTCCATCATAATCTGTATTTGATTGATAAGACTATTTTGAACCAGACGCTGTATCTGTGGATCAAAGAGCAGCTTGGCTTGAAAAAACTGTGCCAGAAGCTGCAAAGTGCTGAGGAAAAAAGTACGGCGGGCATTCGGGATTTTGTCTATCCGGTATTTAAGGAGATTAATTATCTTTCTTACGAAGATATGAAAGAATATGAAAATCAGGTGGCAAAACTGGAAAAAGAGCTTCCGTATGTGCGTCTGAAAATGAAAGGAGACTGTCTGGTCGAAAATGGAATGTATGTCAATGCATTGAAAGTCTATCAGGAGCTTTTGCAGGAATACGAAGATGCAGACAGAATTCCGGCTTCTTTCATCGGGAATATTTACCACAATGCCGGATGTGCTTACAGTTATCTTTTCCAGAAAGAGGAAGCACTGGAGTGTTTTGAAAAATCATATCATCTTCTTCATACGGAGGAAGCACTGCACAGCTATCTGCTTTCGTTCTATAATGGAAAAACATCACAGCAGTATCAGCGCAAGCTAGAGGAGCTTGGTGTGGAAGAGCAGACAAAACAGGAGCTGCAAAAAAAGATCGATGCTGTCTTAAAAGAAGAACAGCCCTCCATTCCGGACAGTGAGATTGACGGAATGATTGCCCGTATGGTGAAAGAATATCATCGAAGTACCGGCTCCTGAGCCCGTACTTCGATACTTCTCCTTGACACCTTTTGTTTCCTATGTTACTATGATTTTGTACTTTATCAAAGCAGAGAAAGCTTGTGATGAAGTACTAAAATAAGGAAATGAGGATTGTTGTATGAAGAAGAAAGTGTTAAGTTTATTACTTGTATCCGTCATGGCAGCAGCTGCACTGACAGGCTGCGGCGGAGAAAAAAAATCTGAGACTCAGCAGGCAGCAGAAGATGCAGCTGCGGCAG
>JAUNPJ010000130.1 GCA_030536755.1 Eubacteriales bacterium
CTATATTGTTTCTGCCAATTCGCTTCTGTTCTTCAACTCGGATGAATGGAAACAGTTTCCCAGCTTCCTCGATATACGCATCAATATCCGTCCCCGGCTCCACTACAATATCTATATCCGTTGACAGTCTCATTGGCCTTTTCAAAAGAAGCATAAGACAAGTTCCACCTTTAAAAACAAAAGGAAGCTTCACTTTAGTAATGGCTTCCAGCAGTCCAAAAGCATACAAAACTCTCTCTAATAATGCCGGATCATTTCCACTGTCCTCCTGTAATGCCAATATATGTTCACTACTATAATTCTCTCTTGTAAGCATTTTCTATCTCTCCTATTGTTCCATATATTTTTTTAATTTATCCGCAGCGTTTCTTCTTCTTGCATAACGCATCATCTTTTTCTCATCTAAAGAATATCTTTCCATCGCTGTTTCCATAATCAGCGGATATTCGCTTGCACTAAACAGGCAACGTATCATAGGCTCTGCAAATACATCAACCAGCAGCTTCTCTAAAACCATATCATGTGGATTCTGCTTATTATTAGGTGCTTCACTTATTTTGTCCACAATTATGATGCATCCCGCAGTCCAATATCGCATATACTCTTCCTGCTTTGGCTTATACAGTACCCTTTTATCACTATTCTCTTCCAAAAAATCAAACACAAACGCACCAAGGTCCTTCTCAACCTGAATAATAACGGTATTCTGAGCTATCTGATGGTTTAAAAATTCATTCAATAAAAATGATTCAAAAATACAAAATTCAGCTAATGGATATTCCTCCTCAAGGAATGCTTTTAGTTTCTGCGTTTCCTGACTATATAATGGTGTATACAATTGAGTTGCTTTCATTTTACTCCGACTATAAGTGTCATAACCTCTCCGATATATCAGTTTCTTAGACAATAACTCCGACAATAGCCATTTAAATGAATTATAACTTAATTCAGGATTAATCTCCTGTAATATTAAAAACAATTCCTTTCTGGTGTATATTGTATCGTCCGGCTGTGCTAATAATTTTTCCTCATACCACATTACATCACCTCATATCCATCGGCAATTTTTTTTCGTTTTGCCGATGGATATATAATAGCACAATTTATTAACAATATCAACGCTTACATCCATTGGCAATTTTTTCTTTTTTTGCCAATGGATGCAAACGCAGATTCTTTAACTTTACTAAAATGCACAATTTCTCATCACTTATTGTATCGTTTCATAACAGCAAACTATCCCAGCAACGTCAGCGCTTCCAACTGCTTCAACGCAATTTCCTTTACACGTTCATCTTTAAGCCTCGATAACAATACCTTGATTTTATCGTCTGCTTCCATCTCCTGCTTTCCTTCCAGCAGATATGATCCGGTACAGTTCAGTGCATTGGCGAGTTCCAAAACTGAAGTTCAATCATCTGACTGTCCGCCTGCACCTTGAATGGATGATTTTTGAATGATCTGAGACGTTCCATCTCGATTTCAATGATTCTCTCATCCACATCCGATTGCTGCATCGCAGCTGCTCCTTCCCGGTGTCAATTCAAAATATGATGACGGGTGTCAACTCCTCACTTTCGGTGGCAGTTTTGATGAATTCAAGCATCCTTCAGTGCCTATTTTCCACCCAAAATCATGCTGAAACAAAAAAAACTGCAGCAATGACTTTGTAAAATCATTGCTGCAGAACGCATGTTCCCTGGGGGAATCGAACCCTCAACTGACCCTTAGGAGGGGTCTGTTATATCCATTTAACTAAGGAAACGGAACATATCTATTATAGCGTTTTCTTCCGCATCTGTCAAACGCTTTTCGTCCGCAAACATACCCGCAAACATATGTTCGCATTCTATTTATATATTCCTGCCCCAAATCTTATCCTTAAATCTTATTTTGTTCCCGCTCCTTTGTGTCACGCCTCCGGATAGTTTACATAACCCTGCAGCCAAACAGAGCCACGGAACCGCCTGCCTGTTTTCGGCTCCCCGGTCAGATCTGCACTGTTGATGCAGACCCGGAAGATCAGATCGTTGCACAGCAATTCCATAATGTATACTTCTTCGCCGGTCAGGCTGTTTGTTACCTTTTTGCTCTCCTGAATCTCACCGAGCACAGAGTATTGATCACATTCCACGCCATAGGGCATAAAGTAAGTATCCACCAGAGAAAAAACATCTTCCCTTTTCTGAATCTTTTTGGAGATTGCTGTGTAAGTATCCATATCATCCAGCGTCAGGCTTTCGATTGCATCTTCATCTCCGCCCCGCGCCGCCTGAATCAGGCGGCTGCGATTTACCATATCCTTTTTGATTTTTTTCTTCTGCCATTCCGTTTTCTGAATCGGCAGCATGATCGTTCCCTGGCAGGACAGGGCGGACAGGGTCAGGGAGGTTCCACGGATCGGAAGCTTTCCGGCATTCTGATATTTCAGGTAAGTAATCATATTCTGCAGGTAAAAAATCAAAGATACGCCAACTTTGGGATCTTCGCAGATCCCGGCATAGGATTCTTTCGCTGCATGGCGCTCTATGGAAACATCTTCTGCTGTACTCACCGTATGGGAACGCAGATACGGATAATAATACTGGTAGGAATAAGTATCTGCATCATCAAATTCCCCGCAGACTGCCACTCCGATATCCTCGGCAAAATTCCTGTCAAATTCCGCAAAAAGGCTCTTTTGCCCCATTGAAGTATAGTTTCTCTCATCCGCATGAAGCATCACTTCTTTGATCAGCTGCTGGATCTGTTTTCTCTCTGTATATTGGCTAAAGCCCACTGCTCTTAAATATTTGTGCAAGAATTTCACCTCTTTTCCTTACGGGTGGCCGTGCTTACGTTACAGTTTTTCGGCCTGCGCCATCCACAAAGCCGTCCTTCTGTCTTTGCGATGG
>JAUNPJ010000131.1 GCA_030536755.1 Eubacteriales bacterium
GGACAGGTTTGTGTCCGGAATTACTTCCGTAATTCCGGACACAAACCTGTCCCCTTGTCCCAAACCTAATGTTTATGTTTCGGTTTCTGCGCAATCATTCGCTCAATCAATTCTACCGTCTCTTCCAGACCATAGCTTGCACTGTTGATGCACAGATCATAATTGACCGCCTTTCCCCACTGCTCGCTCGTATAGAAATTATAGTAACGGGCATGACGCTTATCCATCTTCTTGAGGAAATGCACTGCCTCTTTAAATTTCATGTTATTGACCGCCATGATACGCTGCACACGCAGTTCAAACGGCGCATCAATAAAAATGCTGATGTGCGGAATGTGATTGTTTTTCAAAATTACATCTGCACAGCGTCCCATAATGACAAAGTCTTCTTTCTTCGCCATTGAACAGATCAGATCGCTCTGATTAAAGAAAATCGCATCCTGTTTTGGAAGTCCGTGATAACGGTTAAACTCCTGAAACATTTTCTTCAAATTCCAGCTGCGTTTGCTGCTGTACTTGTCAATATGCTGCATTGCATCATTGACAGAATCCTTTTCTGCCTCGAGGCGCTCCAGTACCTGCGTAAAGATTTCGGCGTCATAATAATTGATTTTCAAAGCTTTTGCAAGTTCAAATCCAATGTCATTTCCGGCACTTCCCTGGCTTCGTCCGATACAGACGATCAGGCGGTCATCTTTGGAAAACTTCTGATGCAGATTGGCGATATTCAGTTTCGCCCTCTCCTCATCAATGATATCTACGCTTCCAAAGCTGTCCGGAAGTTCGGAAATCTCCTTCAAAATCTGTGTGTACTCATCCAGAAGACGATGTCTGTCTTTCACATCCGGAATCGTACGCGCCATATTGTTAATCAGTGCCAGCTCGCTTCGCAGAAGATGACCCTGCGGGCGTGTATACATCATAGCTGCCAGAGATTTGATCGTTGTCTCTTTGTTTCCGGTAAAGGTACGCCCCAGGGAAGAACCTACACAGCGATAAACCTCTCCGTCCAGCTCATAAATACGAGTTGCAAGTTCTCTGCATTTTTCACGGTTGTCCTGCATAATTTTCCACCCTCCTTACAAAAAGAAAACCAGTGTATCCAGTATGAATACCGGTACCAGAACTGCGAGTGACCATAAAAGATAGCCAAAGAAGGACGGCATGCGAATACCGTTTTCGTCCGCAATGGCCTTTACCATAAAGTTTGGCGCATTTCCGATATAGGTGTTCGCGCCCATAAATACGGCACCACAGGAAATCGCGGTCAGCGCCGGTACCGATATGGTTCCAAGTGCTGTCGCAATGCCGTTTTGGAAGCCAAGCGTTCCCGCCGTTGTCAGAAATACCAGATACGTCGGTGTATTATCCAAAAAGCTTGACAGTGCACCAGTCACCCAGAACATCTGGAACGGCTCTGTGATACCGAGCTTGGCACCGTTCGCCTTCAAAATCATGAGAGCCGGCTGCATCGTGATAAAAATTCCGATAAACAGCACTGCTACTTCTTTGATTGCTCCCCAGGTAAAATGGTTTCTTCTTCGAATGCTGACGTCTGTCGTTTTAAATGACAGAAACGCTGCCAGAAGAATGATGACAATCTCTATAATAGAAGGGAAGCCCAAGGTCACTTCACCGAAAATACGAATTCCCAGTACATTTCCAGCTGCATCCTGAAACATCGAAAGCTTTGGCAGTGTTCCGCTCAGGATGACTGCACCTACGATCATCACCAGAAAAATCAGGTTATGCAGTCCTTCAATGCGAAATTCCGTACCCGGTTTACTGATATCCGGTTTGCGTCCCCTGGCAAGATCTCTTCGATATCTCTTTTTATCCAGATGATAAAAGACAAACAGCAGGATTGCCGTGTTAAAAATCAGAATCGGCAGCAAATGCAGGCTCCAGAAAAATGGAACGCCTCGCATAAATCCCATCAGAAGCGGCGGATCTCCGATCGGAGTCAGGCATCCACCCATGTTCGACACCAGAAAGATAAAGAATACAATAAGATGTCTCTTATGTCGCCTCCAGGAATTCATCTTGATAACCGGACGAATCATCAGCATGCTGGCACCGGTCGTTCCGATGCAGCTTGCCAGCATCGTTCCCAGCAAAAGAAGACCTGTATTGACTCCCGGTGAACCGGCAAAATCGCCCTCCATGGTAATATTACCCGATACACAAAACAGACCAAACAACAATACAATAAAAGTCAGATAATCGTTGATCAGACATTCCAATACGGTCTCTGTCGCCATGCCTGCTCCAAAAACTACCGCAAATGGAACAATAAACAAAATTGCCCATCCTGCTACTGCCAATGGCTGATGTTTCTCCCACCACTCACCTGCCACAAGCGGAAGCACTGCAATACAGAGCAGTAAGCCCGCAAAAGGAACGCACATCCAGATTGGAACTGCTACTGCAGCATGCTCCGAAGTCCCTGCCGCCAGAACAGGCACCACATTCGACAACAGCATCGTTCCCAGTGATACAAAGAATGCAGCACATTTTCTCATGTTTTTCCCTCCTCATAAAGCACATGATTGTTTCACTATTGTACCTAAAAAAATACATTCCTCATTATAGCACCTGATTCTGAAAAATCAATGAGATTTTGTTAAGATTTTATCACAAGAAAATGCAAATTCTTGTGCATAATTCACGATACTGGAAATTTTTCGTCCATCATCACCCGACAGCGTTTTTTGTAGCAGGCAATACCATATTTCAAAATATCATCCATACCTTCGTCATAAAGTTCCTCTTCGTAATGATTCCCTTCGATCTGCTCCAGTGCCTTTCTGCAGGCAGCATCCAGATTTCCATCGTCAGCATACTTCATCTCAATGACGATACCAATCGCCTCGTCCGGAATCGTAATCAACA
>JAUNPJ010000132.1 GCA_030536755.1 Eubacteriales bacterium
AAAGATTTTTCCATGACAAGCTGATATGGACAGATTCTGAGCGTGAAAAATCCCCACTCAGCCGCGTGTGACTGGGCGGGGAAGAATATCAAGCTGATTTTTTTGAGTTGCAGAAATCATAAAGGCTAAGAAGGTAGTCTGAACTCTCTTTCCAAATTTCTGTACTGTAATCGAAAAGTGCATTATAAACGCGGGAGCTTGTAAAACGAAGCAATGCTTCTTCGTAGGGGATGTCTTCACGAGCAGAAAGAGAGATAACTGCATCACGCATGGCAGTAACCGCGCAACTCTCTTTTTGGGAATCAGTGAAATTATAGCTTGATGTCTCCATAGCGATCACTCCTTATGAATTCCAGATGGTCTATGGCATCTTGGGTGCGGAAACAGAACTGATCCTGCAGACGATTTGGCAATAGCTTTTTGATTGCCTCTCTATCTGCCTCTGGAGTTCCAGGAACTCCAAAATCTGCGCCGCTTATATAACGTTGAAGGGTTCGAGCTGTTTGGTCATCAGCAATCTTACCGCCGATAATATCGATGGTGCTGTATTTCTTTATGAGCTGTGGGAACAAATCCTTTTTTCGGTTTGCAGCTACGAAATGCAGCCATTCAACGCTTGCTCCCTGAAAGCAGTAAGCGAGAATGTTGGGGTCATAGTGGAATTTGTATACAGAAATTTGCCCATCATTAGGGTTAAAGTCCTCAGAGACGGTTCCGATGCGGATAGCCTTCCTGACTGAAAGTTGGACATAATGGTATGCCTGCTCATAAGAGGATGTAAGGTAAAAGCCACGTCCAAAGTCGAGACCACTAAAGCAACGGTCAAGATCGATTTCTGGAATACCAATGTAGCTTCCGTGGTACAGCAGCATTTCATCGTGCAGTTCTATCATACGGCAACACCTCGGTTCCTTAAGAGAGTTTCAACGTCGTGAAGGACACAGGCATAACCATTGATATGGAGAATATCGTAGCACTCCGAAATAAAACCGAGAATATCGTATTTTTTGAAGAGTGCGGAGCAATCGGCTGCGGACATGTTCCATTTTGATTGAGCCATACGAAAAACCCAGCACTGCATATCAGCAATATCAATATCATGTTCACTCATAGAGCATTCCCTCCTTGAGTATATTTTTTCAATTTAAGTATAGCTCGATTTTTCCGGATTATCAACAGATATTTTGTGAATTAACGGAATTAATCTAAGGCCTGTCTGCTTTAAGCGGATGGGATTTCTTTATGCCACAGAGGAGGTGAGGCAAGTGGCAAATCGAATCAAAGGTATCACAGTAGAAATTGGTGGAGATACCACCAAGCTCCAGAATGCCTTAAAAGGTGTCAATTCCAGTATCAAGACCACCCAGGCTGAGCTGAAAGATGTCGAGAAACAAAGCATTCGCCCAACTGACAGAGAAATGACAACGCCCTTGTTCCTGCTCAGGTGTGTACAGTTGGGTCTTTCCATCAGCGAACTGGATTTACTGACCATCGGGATGGTAAACGATATGTTCGCGGAAAGCAGGAATGATGAATACAAAGGTTATCATGAGCTGGCTACGCAGAAAGATTTCGATGTCTTTTAACCATAGTCAATGTGCTGGAATTGCAGCAGTGTGAGATAACAGGATAATAAAAATCCCCCATCAGCAGGAATAAGCTAATGGGGAAAGATGTTATGCGGAAACGGGATCAGTGGGATTTAGGGTATCTTCAAAGGTATCCCGGAGATAATCCGGCCCTTCCATCCAAAGCCCGGTGGAATAATCAAACAGCATTTTGTATGCCGGAGATGACGCAAACTGGAAAAACAGGTTGGAGAAAGGAGCTCCGGTTTCCTTACTGTAATCTTCAAGCATGGCGCGCATAACGCTGACCGCGCACGCTTCTCGCTGCTGATCAGTTATTTCAAATGCGGTTGAAATCATAGCAATCACTCCTTATGAATTCGAGAGACTGGATGACTTTTCCGTTGCAAAAGCAGAATTGGTCTTCCAGACGATTTGGTAGCAGCAGTGTGATGGCGATGCTGTCTGCCTGTTCAGAACCGGGTTCACCATAAGCACCGGTAGTATAAAGCTGAAGAGTGCGGGCAGTTTGGTCATTGGCTATTTTCCCGCCGATAATGTCGAATGCGGCGTATTGTTTTCGAAGGTCGGGAAAAAGCGTACCTCTTCGGCTTGAAGCGACAAAATGAAGCCAGTCTCGGTCAGCCGATTGAAACAGGTGGACAGATGTTTCCGGCATCAGATGAAGTTTGAATACAGAGATGTATCCTGAAGTAGTATCGGCGGGCAGTTTTCCTTCTTTGACCTGCTTGTTGACAGACAGCGGAACAAAGTTCTGTGCTTGCTTATAGGAACTTGTAACGTAGAAACCACGCCCGAAATCTTTGCCCGCTTTGCATTTACCAAGATCGATCTGAGATACCTGTGTGAAGCTGCCGTGATAAAGAAGCATTCCATCAGTTAAAGTCAGCATACGGAAACACCTCGATTCTTCAGCATTTCTTCGACATCATCCAACACGCATTCATAGCTGCTTAAGTGGAGGATGTCATAGCAGCTAGCGATAAAACCAAAAACATCGTTATCCTGAAATATTTTCGAGCAGGCTTCGGGGGATTTCTTCCATTTTGATTGAGCCATACGAAAAACCCAGCACTGCATATCAGCAATATCAATATCATGTTCACTCATAGAGCATTCCCTCCTTGAGTATATTTTTTCAATTTAAGTATAGCTCGATTTTTTCGGATTATCAACAGGTATTTTGTGAACTAACGGAATTAATCTAAGGCATGTCTTAGCTCATTAATTAGTTCATAAAGTAAAGTTCAAATCTGTCGTGCCAAACTTATAGCTTTGAGTATCCGTTT
>JAUNPJ010000133.1 GCA_030536755.1 Eubacteriales bacterium
AGGGAAACCACTTTCAGCTCATTCTCATTGATCTCAAATAGTTCTCCTGTCATCATTTTGTTTGTATCATTGGCTGCTATGGAGAAAATAGTCTGACGAATCACTTCTTTTAAGGTAAATTGCGAAATACAAACCGGATCATTTCGCTCAATCAGGGGAAGATTGGAGAAGTCATCTCCTTCTTTTCCCATAATATTGAACTTTGCTTTTTCACAGGTGATGGTGGTATTCATCTTTTCATCAGATTCAATGACAACCATACTGTCCGGCAGCTTTCGGATGATCTCGGAGAAAAGCTTTGCATCCAGTGCAGCGATTCCTCTTGTCTCGATTCGTCCTTCTACGATGGTTTCGATTCCCAGTTCCATGTCATTGGCTGTGAATTTGATCTGACTGGCGGATGCATCGATTAAGATACATTCCAGAATCGCCATGGTTGTCTTGGATGGAACTGCTTTCATTACAATATTAACACTTTTTAATAAATCAGCTTTTGAACAAATGATTTTCATGTTTGAAGATTCCTTTCGCATGTGCCTGGGGCGTATATCAAATAATATTAAAAACCCGTAGTCGTAGCCGTAGGGGGTGTGCATATGTGCAAAAGTCCCGGAATCCCCGCAGTTACGGCAGAATCCCGGAATCAAGCCTCTGTTGAAACCCCGCTTTTGCCCCGGGATAAGTCCCTGGTTATACACATTCCCATGGAACTGCCGGGGGATGAATCCCAAAAATTACAGGATTCCCAGCCATATTATCCACATTCATCCACAGGTTGAGACTCTTTTTCATGTGGATAAGTGGATAAAGATGTTGATAACTTTAACTCGGATTCAATTTTTTCTTTATAATTTCCACGGTGTTGCGCATGGTGTCTGAGTTTTGAAGCTCCGCGTCGATCTTGTTGATGCCGTGGATTACGGTGGAGTGATCTCTTTTTCCGATGTAAGTGCCGATGGATTTCAGCGGAATATCGATCATATGGCGGCACAGATACATGACGATCTGCCGGGGAACCACGATTTCGTTGTTTCTTTTGTTGCTGGTAATGTCCGCCGGGGAAATATTAAAGTGCTCCGCCACCGTGTCGATGATCAACTGGGGGGTTACGTCCCGTTTCTGGTCCGGTGAGATAATATCCTTCAGCGCTTCCTCCGCCAGTTCCACGGTGATGGCCCGGTTTTCCAGGTTGCTCAGTGCCACCAGCTTATTCAGGGCGCCCTCCAGCTCCCGGATGTTGGACTTAATATGGGTGGCGATGTACTGGATTACCTCATTGTCGATGTTATATCCGTCCATCTCTTCCTTCTTATGAAGAATCGCCATTCGGGTTTCATAGTCCGGGGAGGAAATATCTGCCAGAATACCCCATTCGAATCTGGAACGGAGTCTGGCCTCCAGTGTCTCGATCTCCTTTGGCGGCTTATCACTGGAAATAATGATCTGCTTTTTATTTCCGTGAAGCTCGTTGAAGGTATGGAAAAATTCTTCCTGGGTTGCTTCCTTACCTATAATAAACTGGATATCGTCGATGAGAAGCACGTCCACGCTTCTGTATTTTTCCCGGAATGAAGTAATAGCTGTATTATTGCCGTTTCGGATGGCGTTAATTAGTTCATTCGTAAAAAATTCACTGGTTACATAGATTACTTTTTTATCTGCATCCTGAGCGAGGATAAAATGTGCAATGGAATGCATCAGATGGGTTTTCCCCAGTCCGGCTCCTCCGTAAATAAACAGAGGGTTATACATTTTTCCCGGTGATTCCGCCACCGCCAGAGCCGCAGCATGAGCGAATTTATTATTATTGCCTACCACAAAAGTATCGAAAGTGTATTTCGGGTTCAGATTCGCTCTTTCGATTGCAGTGTTAAACTGTGTGTTCTTTATATTAGAAGAAACTGTTGTTTTCAGTTCTCTTTTTTTGGCCTGCTCCGGAAGAATAAACTCAATATCGTATTCCGTTCCGGTGATTTCTGCAATCGCTACTTTAATAGGAAACATGTATTTCTTATTGATATAGTCCACACCCATCTGTTCCGACGGCACAAGAATCGTAACTACGTGATCACTGACACTGTGAATTTGCAGAGGCTTTAACCAGGTTTTAAAAGAGATGTCAGAAAGTTCGTGTTCTACTTTTACGGTGTAGAGTATTTCTTCCCACTTTTCTCTGATTGCATCCATGATATTACTTCCACTCCTTAGCCCATTTTTACCTACAACCATATTAAACTAAATAATGCAAATAAGCAATGGGAATTTTAGATTTATCCACATTATCTTTGGGGAGATATCCACATAAAGGTCGGAAAATGGGAAAAACGGTGGGATTCGGTCGCAGGAATGTGTATAATTCGATTCCGATTTACACATTTTGCACATTCCGCAAATACTTATAAACAGCGGATGAATCGGATTCGGCTGTGGAATCATTCACACAGTTTCAATATCTTATCCACAAACTATCCACAAAATGTGGATAAGTGGGTGAAAATCTGTGGAAGGGTGTGTAATATGAAAAAAAGGTTAAAAAATACAAGAAAAATCAAGGATTTACTTGACTGGGCGGGTGTTTATGAATATAATTGAAATGATGTTTTCGAGGCTATTTCAAAAAACAAAACGAAAAAATTGCCAATTATGATAGATGTTTGGTCAGGAAAAGGAGGTGCCAGGTTATGAAAATGACATTTCAGCCCAAGAAAAGATCCAGAGCGAAAGTTCACGGATTTAGAGCAAGAATGAGCACTGCAGGCGGAAGAAAAGTTT
>JAUNPJ010000076.1 GCA_030536755.1 Eubacteriales bacterium
TCACGGCCATTCACATTCTTATTGATCTGGTCGCCTGCGGAAAGGATGAAGCTGACATCCGGATTGTTCGCCATCGCCACATTCAGGGTGTTCTCCCAGCTGTAGGCGTCATTTCTTGCCGCCGTATTCAGCTCCGATTTGTTCTCCAGGGTATCGCCCAGGGAAGTGGCCTGCCCCTTGGAAGCGCCAATCTGCGGGTCGCCTACAAACAGCAGCTTGTAATGGTCAAAGCTCTTGGTCAGGAAGTTCGCCGTCTCGGCCGGCTGACCATTCTTGTAATAAACGTAATAGTAATTGGTATTCGGCTTCAGGCCGTCCACCGTCACATAGTTGGTGTTGTAGCCTTCTACCGCCGGAACCGAATTTCCGGTAAACATCTTTGCATTGGTCATCTGAGGATTGTCCGCAACCGCTACCTGAGGAGTCGCGTTTCCATCGTTCTTTGAATACCAGGCAAAGTTCATCTTTGTCTCATCCGCGCCCGGAGTCAGCGCCACCTTCTCATAATCCTTACTTACACTGTTCGCCCAATGCTCTGCCCACTGGTTCCATCCTGCGCGAACGGTAGAATCCTGATAATGCTCCGTTGCCGCATACACGGCTCCGCCTACTGCTCCCATGCTCATCGCTACGGTAAGAGCTGCCGCCAGCACTCTCTTTCTGGTAATCATCCTTATACCTCCAAATTTTTCACAGCCTGTCCGGCTGTTTGGTTTACGTTTGTCAGTATAAGCTCCTTATCCGGCGGATTCAATAGACCTTGCAGAAGCTCTACAATCTTTACAAATTTGTTGCGGAGCTTTACATGGGGTTTACATTTGTTTGAATTTATTTATTTAACATCCCTTCCGTTTCCCCAAAGAAAAACCGAAAAGCATTATACATCGCACATCTCTTTATCAATCATTTTTTCGATTATCTTTCTATCTTCCAATACCAGCTGTTTCGTACATATTCCAAGAGCCGCCTTCCGATGGGTAACGACAAGACAGGTCTTATTTTGCAGCAGACGGATATTCTGTAATAATTCTGCCTCGGTCGCTTCATCCAGAGCAGAAGTCGCTTCATCCAGCAACAGGATCGGCGCGCCGCTCAAAATAGCTCTGGCAATGGCAATGCGCTGCATCTGTCCTTCGGATAAGCCATGACCTTTTTCACCCAAAGGAGTTTCTAATTTCTGCGGCAGCTCACGGACAAATTCATCGGCACAAGCAAAACACAACGCTTCCCATATTTTTTCTTCCGGAATGTCTTTTCGCAGAAACGTAACATTTTCCCGCAATGTTCCGGAAAACAGATAATTGCCCTGCGGCACATAAGCAAACAATCCCCGGACATTGCAGCCTGCTGTCAGTACGCCGTTCATCGTCTGAAAGGATACTTCTCCGGCGGTCGGGAGATAAGCCCCCATCAGAAGCAAAAACAGCGTACTTTTACCTCCACCGGAAATGCCGGTAATAGAAACAATATCTCCCTTTTGAATGACAGCGCATACATCCTCCAGCACAGGCGTTCTTCCGTATGTAAAATCCACATGATTGAACGTAATGGCAGACAGATTCTCATAGAACGCATCCCGATTGATTGTTTCTGCAGGCGCTTTTGGCAGTTCTTCAATCTCCATTATGCGCTCCGCACTGGCTAGGACGGTGTAATACTGTGAAATCAGACCGGAAAATCCGGCAAACGGTGACTGAATCTGATTCACAAGCTGAAGCATTGCTGTCAGGGTACCATAGGTCAATGTACCGTAGAATATCCCGAAGCATCCCCACACCATCGCAAGAAAATACCCCATTTGAAAAATCAGGTCAAACCCGACATTTCCCAAAAGTCCGATTTTCCAGCGCTTGCGCCTTATCTGACGGTACTCATTCTGATCGTCCATTGCCTTTTCCCGTACACGTTGTTCTGCCCCGAACACACGCACAACAAGCAGGCTGGAGAGTGCCTCCTGCAAGTAGGAACGCACTTTACCGCCTGCTTCCTGTACATCTTTGTGAAGATGCTTGATCCTGTTTCGCATCAGTGTCATTACCACGCAGATCAATACACCGACCAGCAAAAACAGAATCGTAAACATGGGGGACAATACAATCAGCACAACCGCCGCACCGATCAGCCGGAACACCAGATATGCCGCAGACGGCAGCAGATTGATTGCACCGTTTACCACAATGCCAACATCGGAAAACATCCGATTGAGCAGTTCACCGCTGTGATAGGAAACGATTTTTGAATAGTCATTTTTCAGCAGTGCCTCAAGCATTCCATCCTGAAAAGAGATAGAGAGATTCGCCAGCACACATTCTGTCATGGTGCTGGTAATCAGGCCCATAAGAATTTGTGTGAGGATAATTGCAAACAGCAGCACAGCATACAGAATCAATCTGTGTTTGTCCGCCGTAACAGCACCGTCCACAAGATTCCTGCAGACCAGTGCGAACCATACCGACAGCAGTGCGCCAAGTATATTTGAAACAATCAGCGTCAGTAAGCAAAAACGCTGACCTTTTGTTTTGCCGTAAATCCAACGGACAGTCTGAAAATCTTTTTTCTGTTTTTCTTTTATTCTTTCCATGAAAAACCTCGTTTCAGCCTGCGAACGACTCTGCCAGGAAAGGCTCTGCACCAACGATACAGATAACGGCAGGGCAATGACCGCACATACCGCTTATATTTGACGTCAGCTGCACAGTCTGCAAAATCATCGCCATTGAAGTATCCTGTCATGATGCCGATTATCTGCTCCGGCAGTACAGGTTCCTTTTGGATGCAGTTGTCGCCGCAGATCAGGTAATCATGCTCTCTTATTTTAACAATCCGGTGCAGGACGTAGTCGCCATCGGACGGTCTTTGAAACAGGACTACATCGTAAAGCTTCAGAGGCTGTTTGATTTCTTCCAGTACCACGCTGGAATAGCGGTTATGAAGCAGTGGTTCCATGCTGACGCCCACTGTCTGAATCAGACAGCGTCCGGTATCCTTTAATTCCTGCTCAATGGTAGTCCGTTTCATTCCTCAATCGCCGCTTTGACAGTTTCCAGAAACTCAACAAGGTCAGCCTCTGCTGTTTCCTGGCTCAGCTTGTCATAATAGCTGCACATCCGATTAACCAGTTCGTCTTTGGAAATATCTTCTTTCATCTGATTCCAGAGCCATTCACCGGCTTCGTTCATACGAATCATGCCATTAAAGCTTTTGCCCGCTTCACCAATGGCAACAACCATATACTCCTTGCCGAGTTTTCTTAAAATAAATCCATTTTTAGTTTTCATCTTCTTTATCTTCCTTTTTGCAATATTTAACAATTGCTTCATCTATTATCTGATGGAGCTTCTCCACATAACCATTCTCCCACAGAAAACACTGGTGCAAATCCGGTCCCATCAAATCGCCGCATTGCTCCAAAGCTGCCGCCCGGCAGCCCCCTGCACATTTCAGACGATATGGACAAGCACGACATTTTCCGTTGACGGCAAATAAATCCTTTACGCGCTTATCAACAAACTGCATATACAGACTGTCAGAAAGACAGGCCCGCAGACCAATATCCTGAAAACGTGCGAAATCTTCCTGTTCCTTGCAGGCAGTAACCGGCATACAGGGCAGCAGACGTCCCTCCGGCGATATATAACAAGAAAAACGGGCTGAACCGCAGAGATGGCAATTAAGACAATCCTCCGTACCGTCACGCTTCTCTGCAACGATCTCATATTCCGTTTTGCCTTTATTCAAAACAGCGACGTCGCAGAGAATCAGGTTGACCGGACATCCGTCCTCATAATACTTTGGTATATAATCCACCATTGCATCCACGTATTCCTGCAAGGTCATACCGCTGCCTTCGCTGTTCTGATTCCAAAGAGGTGTATCCGAAACCCTTGAACATTTCACATCCATTACGCCAATTTTCGCCAGTTGAGTCAGTGTTTCTCGCAGACTGCCGCTATTCCCTTTATGCAGACACATCTCTACATTCATCGGGAAGCCTCTGCGTTTACACAGGGAAAGTGCATTTAACGCAGCCTGTTCCGCACCTTTGACACCTCTCATCCAGTCATGCCAGCCAATACCGTCAAAACTGATACTGAACGATGGATGTAGCTTACGTTTTTCAAATTCATCTAAAACTTCATCGGTGAGCATCCATCCGTTGGTGTATATCATTCCTACCGTAATATTTTTGCTCTGCAAATAGTCGATCAGCTGCCAGAAATCTTTGCGGACAAAAGGTTCGCCACCGGTAATATCCACTTTTAACACACCACAATCTGCCATCTGATCAATCAGTTCGACAGCATCTTCATGGGAAAGTTCACCCAGCGTACCTTCCGGCGCATCCATGTAGCAATGTCGGCAGCGGAAATTGCATCGTCCGGTAATCGACCAAAAGCAAGAATCAACAAATCGATTCGGATAGCTTTTATAGAGTTGATCTTCATCAAGAGGCGAAGAAACTGAAGCCGCCTCAATAATCTCTTTATGTAAAAAATCTTCTCTTGCCATTTCTTCCTGCTGCGACAACTCAAAATTGTCGAAATCTGTTTCCCCATCACAGAGCAACAGAAGGTTAAACTCGTGAGATTTTAATATTCGATAATCATTTTCGGGGCGTTTTATCAAAATGGCATTCAGCTTTGCCCAGCCCCGAAGGACAAAGCCGTTTTTCAGTCGATAATACATAGCTTTCTCGCTTTCTAAAATAGATTGCATCCTGCTAAAAGCATAATTGCAAAAATGCTCCGGAGGATAGGATATGCTTCCGCCGGAGCATCTTCGCTCATTCTAACCGGTCTTGATAATGGTTGTTAATCCAGCCAGCTTGCCTTATTCATTTCATTAAAATATTCAGCTTCAACCTTCGGTTTATCCTTATGGTTCAGAGAGTAACACTGGTCAAAATTCTGACCACCATTTTTACAGGAATTACCGGAAGTTTTATGACCGCAGCTGCCACTGCCTGTGATGACATCGCTGTTGTCAAAAGCGATAACTTCTGCCATTGCTTTCTCATACTTCATAAGCGCTTCCTCCTTTCTTTCTGATATTACTGCGGACTCTGCCGCATTCCTTCGTAGGCAACCAAAGCAGCTTCTTTTTCCTGATTGCACTGCATCAGGTATGCCGGAATTTTCTTCAACAAATCTTCCAACAAGAGAAAGAATGCTGATATCTGCGCTTCCTCTTTTGGCATCAGCAGCTGATGAAAGATTCTCTCTGCTACCTGGTCTGCTTCAATGGAGCGGATATGATTTTTTTCGCTGCGCTCCAAAAAACAAATCGCTTTAAGTGGAACTCTGGTATTGCTGCCCCAGTTTTCCTTTCCTTGCCAGGGTGTTCCGCAGACAAACCACCGCTTCCCTATTTTACGGAGAATCGGCTTGTCGCCGTTGATGATGTGAGAACGGTCATAAAATGCTTCTGCCCACAGCCTCACATGTGTACTTTTTCCCACTCCGCTTTTTGCTAAAAACAGATAGGCTTCGTTGTCTACCGCAATCCCTGCACTGTGAATCAGAAATGCGTCGTGAACCGGAAGCTGTAAACAGATATTCCGGTAAATGCAGAGAGATTCACAATAGTCTGGAGTTGTGGGATCATTGTCTGCCGCTATCTGTGCCAGAATTTCTTCGTCTGACGCGGAAGCCGTAATATCAAAAGCTTCCTCATCGGTGATATAATCTTCGCACAGTTGGCGGATGAATGGGTAACGATTGTTGATTTGAATGGTCAATCCCGCCATTTTGATTTTGAACATATCCGGACCTCAACTTTCTCAGAAATATTCTTTCGGCTTGAAGTACAATTCAAGAACGGTTTCCATAAGAGCGTCCTTGTCTACATAGTATTCCATATACTTGTCGCCTTTGACAGCTTCACCGTCGAGCGTCCTGAATCCGTTAAAGGTATATCCGTCTATTTTCTCGCTTATTGCGGACATCTGATTGACCGTTACATCAGATACCAGATAATCGGCAGCCTTTGCCAGTGCCTTGGCCAGAAACTCCGGATCTTTCTGGCGCTTGCTTTCTACCTGTTCTCTGAGTGCTGTCAGGTACTGCCGCTGCCGTTCCATACGGTGAAGGTTGGAGCTGTCCTCCAGATTCTTTCTGGTGCGGACATAGGTGAGAGCCTGCGGTCCTTTTAGTGTGATTATTTCGCCCTGCACCAAACTGGGATCAATTTCGGAAAAATCGTCCAAGACCTCCACGGTCACGCCGCCGGCATAATCATTGAGAATTGCAACGGCGTCCATTGTCATAGAAAGAAAATGGTCGATTTTCACTCCGTGCAGGAGATTAGACACAGCCTCCACTGAGTTCCGGCAGCTGTCCTTTCCTCCAGTTCCATAAGTATGCGACAGAGCCAGCTGCTCATTCACCGTACCGACTCGTTCTCCTCTTTCGCCAAGCACCGAAATATCTGTCATGGTGTCACGATTCAGGTGTAGCACGGAATAGGTTTTCGTTTTCCGGTCCACCGCCAGAAGCACCATAAAATCCGCCTGTTGATGATTCAGATATTTTCCAGATTCCTCGGTATCCTCGAATTTATCGAGGCCCATAATTAAAATGGTATCTAAATCCTTTCGCTGGAGATATTTCACTCCGTTCCAGGTGATACTGTCCCGATCTGTTTCCGGCAGATTTACTTGAGATTCTTTCACTTCCCAGGCATGGAGCAGGAGAAAAAAGGAAATCAGCAGACAGATAACGCCTGCTATACCAGCCATGACTTTCAGGAAATTGCGATTGACCCTAAGTTTCATACTTACTCCTTTTGCAAAGCAGGCGGCGAGAAACAGGTCCCGCCGTCTGTTCCGCATACATCACGTTCTGCAATCAACTTTTCTGCTTTTGGCCTGCTACGGCAAACAAACCGACAGCGGCAGCAGCAAAGAAAACTGCACCGGCGACAGGAACAACGGGAAATGCTTCGCCGGTCTGAGGGGCCTTTTCTCCCGGATCAGGGACCTGATCGACAGGAGTTTCCTGCTCAACGCTTCCAACGAATGTATCACCGCCTGCGGCAAAAGCTGCAACAGGGGCAGCAACCATCGTCATCAGCATACATGAGAGCAGTATTGCAAGGAACTTTTTCATAATTGTCTCGCCTCCTTTCATTGTTCGACTATATGACTACCCGCTTTAACGGGGAGGTCATCAGATTCACAGAGCTTTCCAAGGACGAGGTACCGTCTGGAGGAATCCCATTTCAGGCAGGTACTGAGAACCATCAGCTGATTATCAGGGGTAATTGAAA
The DNA here is from genome assembly GCA_030536755.1 of Eubacteriales bacterium. GTDB lineage: Bacteria > Bacillota > Clostridia > Lachnospirales > Lachnospiraceae > JALFVM01. The sequence continues at coordinate 7,267 of JAUNPJ010000076.1, forward strand.
TATTCTTGCGGAAATTCCCCGGTGTGTCGAAAATTACTTTGAGAAATTTTTCGTAATCTTCGCGCTTATCAAAGTCATAAATACTCATAATGTGCTTACTGCTGTAGGGAACCGCCGCGAAAACCTGGAAATGAAGTTCCCGATCCGGTAGATATACAACGATTTCTTTATGATTCTGGAAACTCTCCACATCTTCGAAAGTTTCCTGCAGACGTCCGAATTTTGCGCCTGACCTCATGCGATGACCATAAACTACCGTTACAGGATCCGTAAAATCCTTGCCGTTATAGCTGCTTTGAGTGAAAATCGCCCCGGCTTCCGCCCAGGCGCCGCTGCTGTCATGCTTCAGATAATAGGTATCATCCCCTTCTTTTTGAAGTAAAGGATAGCTGATTTCCGTATCCGGGACATCCAGCCAGGCGTATATATCAGGATTCTCATTTTGAATTTTCTCGAAATCAATGGGACTGATGTACGGCTCAGGTTTCTTTTCTGTTTCCTGTTGTGTTTCGATATCTGCTGTCATTTCCTCCGGGAGAGGCTTCTGTGCATCCATTTCCGGAAAAGGCTGTGATTTTGGAAGTTCCACCATCATTTGGATGGGATCCGTATCATCCTGCGGCCAGAATGCCGCTGCAAGACACACGATACAAAGGACAGAACATATCACGCCTATCATTACGCAGGTCTTTTTTTTCATCGAATTAATTCACCTCCCCATAGCACCTGTTCATTTTCCGTTTTCATTGTTTCAATGACCTGCGGACCGAGTCTTTTGACTATGACCTCCAGTGCCTGAGCCAGGCAGGGAGGGCGAGTGGTTAAGTTATGACAATCAGAACCGAGGAAAGAAATACGTCCCTGCTTCATCAGCCGGAGCATCCGCCAACACTCCCTCCAGGTTAAAAAGCTGTCGGCGTTAGCTTGCAGCAATACACCACATTTCCATATCATTTCGATTGTTTTCGGCTTCTGCATAGAGAGGTAACGGTCGATATGTGCCAGGACAACCTGTATATCCTTCTTCTGATTCAATTCCAATATCTCGTCTGCCATACGGCTCGTCCATAAAGTGAACGGCATTTCCACAAGGAGATACGGTGTTTCTTCCAAACGGAGCTGTAAAATTTCTTCTGTTCGCTGCATTCCCGGAAAATACCGGACTTCCGCACCTGCAAACATCTTTGGATAGTGCGGCTGTCTGACTGCGAGCAGCTGCTCCATAGCCGCATTACGGCGTTTCAGAAATTGTTCCGGTGTATCTTTGTCTGCATAGAAATGCGGTGTCAACGCAATTCCTGTGATCCCCTGATTCGCGGACATTTCCAACATCGCAAGACTTTCTTCTATATTTTTGCTGCCGTCATCGATTCCCGGCAAAATGTGAGAATGAAAATCAATCATTTTTCCCGGATTCACAACTATATTCATAGCCGTACTCATAACCATATTTTTTGTATTTCTTCTTACCGTACTTATCTTTGTGTGTTTCTCCTGCATTCATGACAAACCCCAAAATCTTTGCGTCTACAATTTTCATCTGTCGCATAGCTTCGTTCAATTCACGAGAATTGCTATAGTTCTGCCGTACAACCATAACCATGCCGTTTGTCAGTTTGGACACAATCAAAGCATCCGAAACTGCATTGACGGGAGGTAAATCAAGCAGAATAAAATCAAAACTCTTTTTCAGAATGTCAATCATCATGTCCATCTCCTTAGATTCAAGAAGTTCCGATGGGTTGGGAGGAATATCTCCGGCAGTGATGACAGAGAGATTTTCATGAATTCCGGATTTTTGAAGTACTTCTGCGACTTTATTTAGGCCAACAAGAAAGTTGGACAATCCCGGTCTTTGTGCAAGAGATAAGCATCTCGCTACGGTAGGCAAACGCATATCCAATTCCATCAGCAAAACCTTTTTGTCTGCTTCTGCAAGTGCATAAGCAAGATTTAAGGCAGTCGTACTTTTGCCCTCACCGCGGATAGAGCTTGTAATGCCTATTACACGGCACTCGTCCTCTTTGGGAAAGCTGAAAATAAGATTAGTACGGAGGAGCTTGTACGCTTCCGAAGCTGCAAAACTAAGTTCCGCCCCCATATGAGAGTTTTCATCTAAATCCATCGGAACATGATTTTTCTTCTTTGTACTCATTACTTCCCCTCCTTCGGTTTTTGATAAGGCTGGCTTTTATAATATCCGTATTTTCTGCCTTTGTGCGATGACAGATCTGGAATGACTGCCAGCACCGGAATCTCATAGTTCTGAGTCAGATATTCTTCACTTGTAATCGTCGTATCCAAAAGCGAACAAATGACAATGATGGCACAGCTTACAAATATACCGAGAAGCATACCCATCTCTGTATATTTGGTTACATTCGGAGAAATTCTCCGAGAAGGAACTACTGCATAGTCAACAACACGCACAGAACTTCCGTCTACAATATCGGCAATTTTTTCCGGTAAAACTTCTGCAATCGTATTGGCAATCAGTTCTGCTTCCTGAGGATCTGGATTCAAAACTGAAACACTGAAAATTTCTGTTTCGTTAACCGCCGATGCGGATACCATAGAGCACATCTGCTCGTATGTATAACTCAAATCTGCCCGTTCAATTACCTCGTTTAAAGTGTTTCTGGATTTCAAAATTACAACATAGGAATCTACAAGGCTTTGTGCCGCAGCAAGTTCACCGGGACTGATTGCAAAACCGCTGCTCAGTGAAACGGTACTATTATTGACGTACATCAGTGCACTGGCCTGATACATCGGTATAATTCGGAACGCAGCGTAAGAAAATGCCATACCTGCACAGATAATTGCTGCCAATGCAATTGCCCATGCACGGTGCCATAAAGCCTTAATCAATTTTAGAAGATCTATCTCTATCTCGTCTTTTTGTCTTTCCATCTCATTCACTCCTGCTTATTTACTTGAATAATTCTAAACCATCGAACATTTTCATCCTTTTTTTTCCTTTTTGTATGGTCTGACGCATAATATTCTTATATCCCCCGTTGATGAGAATCCGGAAATACTTGACCACTTGATACATCCAGGCAAACGGACGTACAAATCTATTTCTTCGTGCAAGTTCCCAATTACGCAGTCCATATTCCTGTAAGAACCTGTAGAAAGAAATAGGATTATGCATTTGAGCTATTACCTTAGCACCTTTTGATTTTCTTTCTTCTTCGGAATACTTGGCTATCTTCCTTCCAAAATTGCCCTGCTCCAGTACATAGGTCATAAAGGCTTCGCACGTTCCTTGATTGACATCATTGTACCAGGATATGCGTTTTCCATTCGGTGATGTATCTGGCAGCCCCAAATAAATCCGAGAGATTTTTGTTACAATTTTTGCAAATACCGTTAAACCTGCTCGTTCCAGGACAGGTCGTACTTCTTCAAATACTTGGTCCGGTAATTCGTGATGTACAAACATCATCCAGTCAATGATGTGTTTTAATCCGATACCGTCTTTCAGATGCGATTCCATGTGGAGTAATAATTCCAAACACGTTTGCACTGTTGGTAGCCTTGGAATTTTACTTTCATCCACTAAAACATATTTTTTGTTTTGTAGACCTTCATCCATCACAGAAAACAAGTACTGCTCAATCGTTTTTCCCGCACGACTTTCTACACGAAACGGTCTGCCGTGCAGTTCAATGGTAATTTGATCTTTGATAAAGGCAGTGTGCTTGGCGTATTCAATTTCCAAATCCTCTTCTTTTATAATCGAATATCCATTTTCCTTCAGAACAGATATTGCCTGAGCATACAGTGAGGCGGGAACAAGAAAATCTATATCACCGACCGCTCGATAGGAGGGGGCAGGATAATAAGCTGCAACCGTTGACCCCTTTAAAACAGCCGTAGGAATCTGATGTTCTTCTAAAAGATTCAGCAGCTCATTCTGCTCGTGTAAAACTCTGTAATAAGCAGTCACAGAGGACATTGTATGACGTGTCCATTGTGATTTTAACCAGCTTGGTATTGTCGGATTTTGAACAGCAATATCATAGGGTAAACTCAACACAGCCTGTGCGGATAATTCTTCATACATTATTTGCCATTCATTCTCTGTCATTGATTCGGAAAAGGGAACACCAAACAAAGCTGAATGCATCAGAGTAAATAATTTCGGATAAATTGATTCTGCCATAATCTGCGGCTCCCTTCTTCAGATTAAATTTTATGCCTTCTGGTGATAAGTATACGGACACAATCTGACACGATAACCGCAACATAATGAATCGAATGGAGCATCATACCGCACCTTCTTTACCCAGGACTACCTTTACGGTTTTCAGCAGGATTTTGAAATCCAGTCCCAGCGTCCAGTTGGTGATATAGCTGGTATCCAGCGCAACAACCTGTTCAAAGTCTGTGATACTGCTTCGGCCGCTGACCTGCCACATACCAGTGATACCCGGTTTAATGGAAAGACGAATTTTATGATGGTAGTCGTACTTTTCATATTCCTCAACCGTAGGTGGACGAGTGCCGATCAAACTCATTTCGCCTTTCAGCACATTCCAGAGCTGCGGCAGCTCGTCAATACTGTAATTGCGGATAAAGTGTCCGATACCCTTGATGATGCGCGGATCATCATCCATCTTGAACATCATGCCATCGGCAATTTTATTCTGTGCCATCAGTTTTTTCTTGCATTCCTCTGCACCCATATACATGGAACGGAACTTATAAATCTTGAACTTACGTCCGTTCTTACCGACTCTCGTCTGTGTAAAGAAGATAGGACCTGGACTTGCCATGTAAATTGCCGGTGCAACAAACAGGAAGCAGATACCGATAACAACAATCCCTGCCAACCCTGCACAAATATCAATCAGGCGTTTTAAAAACAGTTGTCTCACAGTAGCAATTCGCACACTGCGAGTCAATACCGTGTAGCCGCCGATCTTCTCTATAAGTTGTTCATTGGTGTTGTAATCAGGACGGAGCAAGCCGATATGTACAGAAACGCCCATACTGATACAGGTGTCCATGATTTTATCGGGTAACGGAAATTTCCTTGGCAACTCTACAAAAAGTCCATCTACAACATTTTTTCTTACATAGTCTAATATCGTGTCTATATCTGCCACAACAGGAACACCTTCGATTATATTTCCCGCCTGCTGTTGATCCACAAGGCAAATACCAGCAACCAGACAATTACTGTTCTTTAAGTTCTCCAGTACATCAACAACATTCTCGCTGCTTGCCAATACCAAGAGCTTGTGTTGTTTGTCTGGCTGACTTTTCTGACGATTACGAATCAGATTTTTCTGACCGCATCGAATCGACCAAAGAAAAATCAATGAAAAAATAACCAGGTAAAGGAAGAAGCCTCTGGACAATGTTAAACTCTGCCTCGTCATATTGAGATACAGCAACATTAAGCCAAAAATAAGAGAAACGTGTTTGATGCAGGCTTTCGCTTCTTTTAAACATCCACGTTTTAAAATTCCGTGATAACTCTCATCAAAAAATGCCACACAACAATGTATAATCATCAACAAGGCAGAAATTTTCTGATAGAAGTTAGACACATATGGTGACGCCACCCCAAATCGTAAGCAATAGGAAAAAACAAATGCAAGCTGCAGCGCCAACATATCCAGTAAAAGGAAATCAAGATGTTTCAGCCAGTCAGCCTCAAAACGCTTATACATAAAATTCCCGCCTTTCCAAAATTTAATAGAATGGCCACATCCTTCGGCATAATTTTCCCGCCGTTGCTGTATAATACTAGCAATGAGCTTTTTCGGATGGGGGTGAACTATTGGTACTAATATTTTTAGTCTCAGTTGCAGCAGTCCTTGTTGGTTTTGGAGCTGTTGTCTATTGCTGCGTCCGACTTTCCGCAAAAAGGAACAGACTGCAAAACGACCAGGAGCAGCAGGCTTATATCAGCCGATATCCAAATGCCCACAAAAAGTGATTTATTTTTCATACATCCTAAATACTTTGCTCGTACCACCGGCAAAGCCGGGGGCCTTTTTTATGGCATTTGAATTATGAATCGCAAGGGTTCTTTTCGCAAAGTTTCTTACTTTACGATTTATCCGATGAAAAACCTTGTAGATCAGGGACTTTGGAGAATCAAGCGTTATTTGACGGCTGCTTTTGACGGCTTATTTTAAAATGCTGGCTGCGGCAAGTTTTTTCATATTGTCTCGTTTTAATTCCATAGAAGAATGGACGTAACGATTCAAGGTTATCGTTGTGCTTGCGTGTCCTAGAATTTCAGAAAGCGATTTAATTTCAAATCCGACTTCGATACATCTTGTCGCAAATGTGTGACGCAGGGTATGAAAATGCACCCCATCAAGACCGCACTCCTTTGTGTATTTGGCAAGGCGGTATTGCAGGGTGCGAGGCTCCATGCATTTTTCTGTACCAGTCAGAATAAACGCTGCGGAATTTTCAGGACGCATACGTTCACAAAGTTCAGCGATAAAATCCGTCATAGGAATCTGGCGAGTTGAGCAGTCACTCTTTGGTTCTCCAATCGTGATTTTTGTTTGTGAATGGCTTCCTGCATCAATATCTTTAATCCGCTGGACAGTTGCATTAACCGAAATCAGACAATCCTTACCCGAAATATCTTTCCATTGCAGAGCGCATAGTTCTCCGATACGTAACCCGGTATACAGAGCAAGCATAACTCCAAACTTACACAAATCCATATTGCAGAGAAGATACGAACACAAATTCACCTGTTCTTCAATAGAAAGTACACGAATGAACTGTTTCGATTCTTTAGGATAGGAAAATTGTATTTCTGGAAATATACCAGGAAATTGCCTTGCCGTATATTTCAGAATAGAACGAAGAGCTACCAAAATATCTTTAACTGTTTTTGCTGAGAGTTCATCTTCGCACAAAAGCTTTTGTGTGAAGCTATCTACAAGGTTCTCTCTAATGGAGAGAGGATACTGACCGCCAAGTCTTGGTTTGATGTGTCGTTCAACAATGGTTTCATACCGCACAAAGGTTGATTCTTTGACTTTGATACGTTCTGATTTCAGCCATTCATCGCAGTAATAGGACAGCCGATGACATCCAGTTTCCTGCGGCTGTGGCATCAATCCCTGCACACAGGCTTTCATCCTTTCCGATTTTTCCTTTGCTTCCTTATAGGTTTTGCCGTAACAGAACCCATATTTGATTTTTCCTGATATGTCATATTCTTTAATGTACCGAGCTTCCCAGCGACCATCCCGTCGCTTATAAATATTTTCACCTTTTTTGGACATAAGTCATTCCTCCCTATAAAGTTCTGAAATTCAAATTGTAAGTACGTATTTTTGACGGCTGAACAGACGGCTATAAACAATCAAATACGCGTTTTATTTGCTTATGTCTACATAATAACGAAAGATAAAACGTATATTATCCGTGAAATTTCGGGGAATCCATTGAAATCCGACATTTTATATGCTATAGTTAACGACGTGTATATGGTGTTCGATGTTCGTAAAGTAAGAAACTTTGCGAAAGATTCGACATTTTCGATATTTTTTCGCATCTTTTTAAGAGAACGTTCTGGGCAAGCAGGGTAAAGAGACCCCACGGACCTCGCTGCGGCTGGTCGGTGAAGCCCCCTTCGGCCATGTAAGCATGACCAGAAACACACAGAAAACTGGTTGGCTGTGCGCCATTGACATTCTTCGTATGTTTGGCGCTTCATTTTTGAACACTCAGAGCGGGGAGTGTAGTAAAATCATCGTTTTAGATGGTAGATCGACCTCCTCATTCTATGTAAAAAAATCGGTAAGAAATCTTTCGTTTGTGGATTTCTTACCGATTTTTGAAGTATCTTAATAATTGTTTTAGGGCGCAAGGGAAAATCGGTTGAACTCACAATTGAATTTAATCCGATCGACTTTCATCAGAACAATTTCCTATCACACGATATCTGCCAGCCGCTACATAGAACAGATTGAAAACAGGTTTACTCCTCTTTCACATCTCAAAAAACTCTTTGATAACAATGACATCTATATTTACATAGAAGAAAAAGACACCCCTCTGGTCTGTATTTTTGCCGTTTCTTTTTTCCAAAAGAGAAAAAGGACTATACCATCGGGCAGTCCCAGTTTACTCTGCTATTTAAAGAAAAAATTTCTCGCAGTACCGGCAGCAGAATTATACCGTATAATCGTCTCTCCCCCAAAAAGGGAACAACCTAAATGACCTGTCTGACTTTTGCTGTCTCAGCCATGCCATTCTTTTGACTTTCCTTCTGGATGAGTCCTTCGCCATTCATTCACTCGCTGCTGTGCCGATGGACGGCCTCTCGACAAGCATCCCTCACCAGGGCATGCTCCGCAGCAGTATCTTCCGATACCGCATCCGCATACTCATAAATACCAATCAGTTCCCTCACCGAAACCTTAAGCGCGCGGGCAATCCGTACAAGATTCGCTGCATTCAAAATCTGTATTCCACGCTCCGCCCTGCTAATCGTAGTTGATGAACATCTCGAAAGCGCTTCCAGCTTTTCCTGTGTCAGACCGCACGCCTCTCGTCTGGCTTTTATCCGTGCCCCAATATAACGGCAGATTTCCTCATCCAGAACATCTAATCCGGTATGATTTCCATTCTCCAGAAGCATTTCGTCCATTGCCTCACCTCATCTCTATCAGATAATGTAAGTTTAGCAATGATTTTACTTTATGTGAACGGCGAATACGCTTATTCTTCTTGCGTTTACGCCTGTTTGTGAATTTTTTTCGAAAATGGCGAAAAAAGCAGGCATGCGCTTCCGTGAAATCACAGAAATACATGCCCGCTTCCGTGTCGGTTACTTGCTCCGGCCACTTACCAGCATTTTCCTAACGGCAGATTCCAGTCCGAACACGGGTATGTACCATCATCCTGCTCGTACCACCAGCCGACCGAGGTTTGCTGCCATTTTTCCACTGAGCTCAGAAAGATATACTATGAATTAAGTATATCAGCTCGTTGGCCCAATGTGAAACAACCTCGCTTTTACGAGAATTATGAAAAAGCGCTGGATCGAAAAGTGGGCAGGTTAAAAATCAATGTTTAGCTATACGAAAAACATAGATAAATTCAATTGGTGCTGTCAACTCATTCCAATCATCAACATCTTCTAGTTCAAAACATATTCCCTTTTCTTGTTCTAATTCATATGTGTCATAAACCTGAATATATTCTCCAATGTAGTTCTTGATATCTTGTAATGTAGACCCTATACCAATATATTTTCTAAATTTTCCTGTAAAATCTTTTTGGACTCCAATTTGATCTAAACAATTGTCTTCAGCAATCCAAAATCTTGCATTTTCTACTTCTATCACTGAATCATTTTCTCTAAATCGTTCCTTAAAATCAGAGCCAATAATGTTCAATAGCTGCTCTCTAGTGATATCTAATTTTATGTTGCCAATCCCAACACCAGGAACAATTGAACCATCGTCTATTTTCATCACTGTACCTGCCTTACATTAATAAAACCATCTAAATTTCCATTAGCATTCAGTACTCCAACAATTACAGTTTCCCCATTCGCAACATAAGCTCCTTCAAACGTAAGCTCCCCTGCCGAAAATGTCATTCCATCTGGAGTTACATATTTGACACTATATCCTTGCGTTTTTCTTACTGGTTCCTTACTGGCAACACGCAATTCAAAGGTCTAAAAATAATCTGCTGGGTGGCCTGACGGAGAAAGATATACCATGAACTAAGTATATGGCTCGTTGGCCCAATGTAAAACAACCTTGCTTTTACGAGAATCATAACAAATCACAGGGTCGAAAAGTGTGCTGGTTAAAGGCTGGGTGGCTTAAAGTCACCCAACCAGAAGACATCGCCCGGCAAAGCCGGGCGAAATAAACCCTAACCCCTTTTTAAAGCAATCTGGCTTATATACTCTTCATATGCTTCGCCAATTTTTTCTCTGCAAATGTTTTTCCAAATAGCGATATAATCATCCCTTTTCTCTAAGTCTTCTGGTTCCATATCACCTCCAAACCCAATATAGTCCTTCTGGCATTCAACCAAACCGCCATTATCCGATATTGCAATTTCATTCGGACATTCAGAATAACTAAATTGTGGGCATCTTAGGCAATATATTCCTAGCTTTAATGTGTCTCTACAAGGGTAATCCCCTTCTCCTAATTTTCCATCACAATATGCCTCTATAAGTAGATGTTGCATTTTCATAACGGCTCTCCTTTAATAGTTATGTATTATCAAGCATTCTATAACAAACTCATTCTACATTTTTCAAGCACAATAAAAGAAGTCCCAGCATAACCGAATCTGATGTATTTTCCATCAGATTGTTTTATCCTGAGACTTCTTG
>JAUNPJ010000077.1:0-17167 GCA_030536755.1 Eubacteriales bacterium
ATCAGCTTGGAAATCTCGTCAAAACGTTCTCCATAGATGTAGCTGTTCATCAAATTATCAATGAATGCAATTACATTGCCGGACTTGAAGCTGACAAAAGGCTTCCATGCAGCCGGTATATCTACGGTAAGCACCTTGGCTGCATAGGTCACAAACATTGTCATCACAAACTTTTCAAGGGTAGGCTTTTCATCTGCATAGCCAAAGATGTCAGCTCCCTGCTGCCAGAAGGCATCTAAAAGGTCATATTTCTTGAATTCATCCAGATATGGGTTTTCCTCAAAGCCCGTATCTGTCAGAACAATGCGAAGAACTTCTTCATAAGAAGGAGTCTTGCATTTACATATTACGCTCATCAGAGCAACCTCAATCGTATTTCGATTAAAAGTTTCAAGTTCAAGGTCATAGAAAGCCTGAGTACGCTTTTTTTCCAAAAAGGACTTGATATAGTGCTGAATCACCGGCTTGAAGCGCGTTCATCAATGCCTAAGTCGAGAGTCAGCAGGGAAGCTCTATCTGCGAAAAACTCCTTGGAATACTTGATTGTATGAGCTTCTGCTTTTCTTATTTTTGCTCATCCGGAACAACTTCCATGATGTCATCAAATGTACACTGCAGTGCTGTACATATTTTCACTAAAGTACTCCCTCTTCCAATACTGCTCTTGTAACTACATCATAATGACTGCCCAGTGCTTCCATCTTTCGTATGGTTTCCTCCGGCAGCTTGAATGTCATCTTTGCCATCACTCCACCTCCCTCGCCATAATGGTGAGCATTCCGCTTCGTTTATCTCCAAGCACGGACTCAATTTCAAAAATCCTGTCCCCATGTTTTATTCTCATGGTAGATTTAATACCTGAACAATATCGGATGTATATTTTATTTGTGATTTCTGCGGTCTCTCTGTTGGAAGCCATATACTCTTTACCGGAAACAGAAGCGATGTCTGCCCATACCGTATGGACCGTCATCCACTCCCTTGTTTCAAACCCGTCTGCATCCTGTGTACTTTTATAATCCTGTATCTCTATACGGTATCTCATCCTTCCGACCTGCATCAGAATTCCTCCTTCCGCACACTGTACAGTAGGAATTTCAGCATCTTTGTCAGCTCATTAAAGTCTGCCTCTTCCCTGTTTTCATATAGATAAGTTACACCATAGCAGATTCCGACCTTTACAATCTCCGGCACATCTTCCATTTCATCAAAATCTGTTCTTACAATGTCCTGGCACAGACTTTCTGCTGTCTCCAAAAGCGTCTGGATGAGGGCATCCTCTTCCGTGCCATCCAAGCGCAGATATAATTTTGCTTCATCCACGGTCACAAGCATACCCTCTTCCCCCTATCTTACGCAGACTTCATACTAAGCAGTTTTACAGATTCAGGAAGAATCAGCTTTCCATCCACTCTCTGGCTTGCAAGGAAACCGACCTGTCCTGTGGTTGCATAAAGTTCATTCAGACGCTTGAAACTTCTGCCCTCACGGTCTGCAATCCAGTAATATGAGAAATCACCAAATGCAAGAGGTGTGGCTCCTGCTGCCACTTCCGGTGCAAATGTGGATGTATAATAAGGACGGTTCAAAATCATATCCGATACATCTACAGATACGGAAGCCTGCCAGATATAATTTCCGTTAGAATCCTTTAACTTGCGGAGCGCCTTCACTGTAGAATCGTTCAAAATCCATTTCGCATTTTTACGGTAAGGAGCCTTTAAGGAATAGAACAAATCCATGACATCATCAAATGTGATGTTGGCTGTCGTAGTTGTAACACCAACTTCTCCACCTCCGGTAGCATTGAAAATACCGACAGGTTTTCCGGCACCGTCACCGACAAAGAATGCTTCCTCTTCCTTTGTGGAGATACGTCTTGCAAACTCTTTCACGATATATGCCTGAACGTCAAATACACTGTCATTTAAAAGTTCATCAGACACTTTAATCATGGTAGCAAGTTTATATGCACCAATGGATGTCTGACCGAAGCTGTCATCCGATTCAGGAAACTGTCCGTTCTCGTCAATCCATGCCGCCTCGCCTTTGCCTGTGACAATCGGAATCTTACGGTCACCACTAGACGTCCTAATCACAGTAGCAAGGGTTCTGAAGAAACTCTCCTCTTCCAATCCTTCCACTAATTTTCTTTCAAATTCATCCGGCGCCAGATAACCGCCCTCGGCATCTTCCCCGATGGAAAGAGCGTTGTTGACATCGTAATAATTCTTCTTACGCATCGCATTCCAGAATGCGGTCTGGTATTCTGCAGATGCACGTCCACTCCCTTTATCCCCCGGCTTATCCTTGATTGGTTCGGAAGTAGCCTTTGCCAGTTCCGCATCAATGGCAGCCTGTCTCTGCAATCTCTCGATTTCCTTACCGAGTGCCACCACATCCGCTTCCATTCTTTCGTAAGTCGCATTGTCCTCTGCAGAAATCAAGAAATCAGACCATCACTGCCCCTTCTGGAATCCAAAAATGCCTTGGCAGTTTCCCATGCTTTCTTTCTCTTTTCCATTAATTCCAATACCGTACTCATATTCATTGCCCTCCTTATGGCTTTAACAAACTGAGCCTCTTTTCAAGCTCGCTAATGTTTACCTTTTTCTCCGGCTTTCCAGAAATCAGCTTATTACAAAAGGAATTGGTAACAGCCGACCTTGAAAACAGGATGGCTTCCAATTCCTCTTCCTTCTCTTCTTCCTTTTCTTCCGGATTTTCCTCTTTTTCCTTATCAAAGAGGATTTCATCCGCAAACCCAAGTTCCACAGCTTTCTTTGCATTGAACCAGGACTCTGCATCCATCAGATGTGAGATTTTCGTGCAGTTCAATCCGGTTTTGATTTCATAAGCATTCATAATGGATTCTTTGACTTCGTCAAGCATCTCAATTGCCTTTTTCATCTCTGCTGTATCTCCAATGGCTATCGTAGCCGGGTTGTGGATCATCATCATTGCCACCGGACTCATCCGCACCTTTGTTCCTGTCATTGCAATCACGGAGGCTGCCGAAGCAGCAAGACCGTCAATCTTCACAGTCACGTTGCCTTTATAGTCCATTAGCATGTTATAGATTTGGGCAGCTGCAAACACATCTCCGCCCGGACTGTTTATCCATACGATAATGTCCCTTCGCCGGATAGCAGTTCGTCTTTAAATAACTTAGGGGTAACCTCATCCCCATACCATGTTTCATCTGAGATTTCTCCATTTAAAAAAAGGGTTCTTTCCCCCTCATTTCTGACCCAGTTCCAAAACTTTCGTTTCATCGTAGACCTCCTCTGTTTCTATTGTCTGGTGGTTGCTGCGGTTCGGTTTCCGCTGACATGCTTTTCATTTCCTCTTTGGCAAATGCTCCTGCATCCTTCAGCTTCGTCATCGCACCATTCACAAGATACAGATTGCCACCTTCCTCTTCCGGTAATGGATTCATATCTTCCATTTCACGGATATCGTTGGTTGACAGCCAACCATTCAGTCTGCCGATGGCGTAACCATTCATTCGACTCTGATAATCTCCACGGAGCAGACCGTCCTTCAACTTTATAAAAAACTCTTTTTTCTCTTCCGGCAGAAAAAGGGATTTTTTAAGTGCCTGTTCCCATCGGATTACCCACGGGTCAAGTGTGTATTTCACAAACTCCAAGGACTGCTGCTCAATATTAGAAAAACTGCTCTTTTCCAAATCACCGACCATATGTGGCGGTATCCGAAACATCCTTGCGATTTCGTTAATCTGAAACTTTCTTGTTTTCAGGAACTGCGCCTCCTCCGGTGGGATACCTATCTGCTGATATTTCATCCCTTCCTCAAGTACGGCACTCTTGTGGGCATTGGTCGTTCCACGATACACTGCATTCCAAGAATCCCTTACCTTTGCCGGGTCTTTCAACACACCCGGATGCTCCAACACACCACCGGGATTTGCACCATTGGCAAAAAAACTGGCACCGTATTCCTCACAGGCCATTGTCATACCGACAGCATTCCTTGCCATTGCAATAGGCGAGTAACCGATAAGACCATCAAATCCAAGTCCGGGAATATGAAGCACATCCTCCTGCCTTAAGGTGATATCTCCCATCTTTTTCATGTTGGGATCTCATCTGTATAACGGGAATACACATAATACAGCACACCATTGCTGTCCCTCTCCACACTCATCTTGTTTGGAAGAAGCGGATACAGAGAAAGCACCTCGCCTTTCCCGTTTCGTATGATCTGTGCATATGCATTTCCCCAAATTAAAAGATGACTCATCAGTGTTTCTCTGAACACAACTGAAGTCATCTCTGGGTTTGGCTCATCATGGAGCAACGTATAAAGTGGATGGTCACAAACCATTTCCTTACCACCGTCTTTGTATCTGTATACATGAATTGGAAGCGATGCAACCGCCTCTGACAAAATCCTCACACATGCGTAAACTGCCGTAGTCTGCATAGCAGTCATTTCATTGACACTCTTGCCGCTGGTGCTTCGTCCGAAATTGAATGTATACTCACCATTGCTGTAATTTCGTACAGATTTATCCCTCGCCTGACCGAAACTAAACATACTTTTTATTCCCATCTGCTATCCCTCTCTTTCCTTTTGTGCCTGTCTGTGATAAAATCAATTCTGTAAACTCGAAAAAAGTTCATAAAAATTTAGCAATTAAAGGCATTGATTTTTTGTTGTAAATTGCATATAATAAAGACACAGATAGAAATATCTGTGCAGCGGTTAGAGCGTCCAGTTAAAATGCTCGTTTAAAAGCGGTTAGATTGTCCAATTAAAACAATCGGTTAACAGCAGTGGGTGGAGTAATCCACCCGCTTTTTTACTTTTTAGGAGGCTCTATGGATTGGTACGTTGTCGATAAAAAATACATAAATTACCTGACACAGGTTGATTCCCGTGTCGGATATGTGGAATATGGGGAACGTTTGAAACTCCATGTGGGAATTCTTCTTACTATCGGAGATTTCCACTACTATGTCCCTATTTCCTCTGCAAAACCAAAACATCAGAAGATGTCCAACAGTCTGGATTTCCACAAACTTCAGGATGAATCCACCGGATATCTTTATGCTGTATTGAATATCAACAACATGATTCCGGTTCCTGATAACTGCCTTACGCAGTTAAAATATAATCAGGTAGAAAGTTTCCGTTCTTTCAGCAATGAAAAGGAAAAAACTGACTACGTTTACCTTCTTCAGAAAGAAAAAGCACTGATTGACAGTGTTCAGGACACTTTGCAGAACAAAGCCCTGAAATTATATCAGAAGTGCATTGCCAAGCCGGATTCTTCCCTTGCTGCAAGATGCTGTAATTTCAAAATGCTGGAAGAAAAATGCAGTTCTTATTCTGATACATAAACACAACCATACTCATTCAAACCTCTCCATCTTCTGGAGGGGTTTTCTTTCTTAAAAAACAAGAATTCCCCTGCCATCATATACCCTTCCTTCACTTCCCTGATTACGGATTGTACGGTCAAGTACCATGACGGTTGCTACTGCAGCATCAATTTTCTCTGTAGATTTTTCTTTATCCATTTTGATATTTCCGGCAGGGTCTTGTCTGACATACACGTTGTCCATCATCCAACGGAGAACCTTATGCCCACCGTGGGTAATTCTCTCCTCAAGAGTAAGTTTCATAAGTTCCTTTGTTGGCGGACTCATATCCTTATATCCCTGTCCGAAAGGAACAACGGTAAATCCCATACCTTCCAAATCCTGTACCATCTGTGTTGCACCCCAACGGTCAAAAACAATTTCTTTTATATGGTATTTTGTTCCAAGTTCCTCTATAAATTTCTCTATAAAACCATAATGAATGACATTTCCTTCCGTAGTTTCCAGACAGCCTTCTGCTGCCCACACATCGTAAGGAACATGGTCCCTTCTGACACGGAGTCTCATATTATCTTCTGGTATCCAGCAGTATGGTAGAATGATGTATTTCTCTTCATCATTTCTCGGTGGAAATACAAGTACAAATGCTGTGATATCCGATGTACTCGAAAAGTCTAAACCGCCATAGCAGGTTCTTCCGATAAGTTCCTCCTCATTTACGGGAAATGCACACGCATCCCATTTATCCATCTGCATCCAACGGGTGGACTGTTTTACCCATTGGTTTAATCGAAGCTGCCGGAAGATATTTTCTTCTGCAGCATTTTCCCTTGCACTAATGTAGACATTGCGAACCTTTTCAATGTCTATGGTTTCTCCAAGGGAACTTCGGAGACAGTTCATCACAAAAACCTCTAAAATACCAATCTCTTAAAGAATCCGAAAAATTATTTCTTTCAAAATAACCATAAATCCCCTTGTACTGAGGTGTGTATAATCCGGTATGAAAGCAGACACATTCGTTTTCTAAATGAAATATACTGTCTGCCTTTCTTGGATCACTTTCTGAATTAAAGTCAATAACCTGCTTGCGAAAAATTGTATGTATGTAACGTTCTAAAATGGGAGTGTCTGTATTTTTTGTTTCCCGGCTCGGCTTTCGGAACTTCCAAGATTCCGGCAGAGCCACTCTCTCTAATTCCGCTAAATGTCCGTACCAATCCGGCACATATGCAAATTCAAATAAATCCGGTGCTATCATCTGTTTCCTCTTTTCCTGTAATTTTCTGTACTCATATCTGCTTTTTGTCTTTGATTCCATCTCTTTCATCATGAACCTCCTTTGCTTTCTTCTTGAAATATAAAATAGGTGTATCGTAATTCTATCGTTCTGTGAATTGCGATACACCTATCAATGCGTTTTTATCCATGTGCAAATTTCAGTAACTTCAACAAACATCGTATTCTGTGCTGTTTCTCTGCTTCCATGTAATTTCTTCTTCTATGGTGTAATTTGTTTTATCTTGTACCTGTACTCTATTGTAATTCATAATATTTAACCTGTAGTGTAAACTAGCACTGAGGTGAATTGTAATGCATGACTATGTAAAAAATCTTGCGAAGGTAGTTCGGACTGCCAGAGAAGAAGCCCATCTATCTCAAGCAGCATTAGCTGAACAAATAGGTTGTGATGAACGTACAATACTGAATATTAAAAACGACCGTGGAAATCCCAAGTTCGAAGTATTGTGCCAGATCATCGCTTATTTACACATTCCTGCAGACCAGATTTTCCACCCTGCCACTGCCACAGACGGGTTGAAAAAGCAAAAACTGTTATTGATGCTACAGGAATGTGATGAGCAAGAGGCAGCCGAGATTCTTCCAGCAATTGAATACCTCTTAACACTCATACATAAAAGAGGTCATTCAAACGAGTAAAGGAACCAGCTAATCCGTTGTGATTCTGGTTCTTTTCTTTTTGTTTCCTTTTTTTAATCTTACTCTTGTAATATTTCAATTATTACACAAGTAAGATTTCAAGTCAATATGTTTTTTCTGAAATTGACAACCACACAAATAACGTCTATAATATATTTATTACATCCGTAAGATTTAAGGAGGGATTTGAGATGAGCGATTTGCCACAGATTTCTGAAGCTGAATTTGAAGTTATGAAAATCGTATGGAAACATGCACCGATCAGCACCAATGAAATAACAGATAAATTATTACAGACCACAAGCTGGAGTCCTAAGACGATACAGACTTTAATCAAACGCCTTGTGACCAAAGGCGCACTAACTTATGAAAAACAGAGCCGAGTGTTTGTTTATACTCCAGTCGTGAAGGAAAGCGAGTACATCGGCCAGGAAAGCAACTCTTTTCTAGAACGATACTATGACGGAGATATCACTGCCATGCTGTCTGCATATATTGAAAATGACAGACTGTCTGAAACAGAAATAGAACACTTACGCTCCCTTCTTTCCAAGAGGTCAAAAAAAGGAGGAAACTAACGTGGCTAATTTTATGATACGCTTTTTAATATGCAATGTATTTATCAGCGGTATCACCGGAATTCTTTTGATAGCCAAACGGATATTCAAAAACAACCTGTCCAGCCGGATGCAGTATAATCTGTGTTTCCTGCTTCTTGGGTTGCTGGCAGTTCCCTTTATACCGTTCCGTCTCATCGGCTTCCCGCAAATCTTCTCGTGGCTTGGTAGCTTAGGCAGTTCTCCTGCTTCTGGCACTACAGCCACTATGGGAGAAGCTATGGGAATCAATCCGACCGGAAATACAGACTGGATGAATGATTTCACACTTTCTGTAAATAGCGAGACACCATCCATTGCCGGACACATATTATTAGGGATATGGATTGTAGGTATTTTCGCAATGATTATATTAGTAATCAAATCCTTGCTCCGCCTACGCACTTTGGAGAAATCTGCACTTCCCCTTCAGAGCCCGGAAGTACGCAGACTATATCATCGATGTTTGAGGGAAATGGGAATTCACAGAAATATCCCTGTTTACAGTACCGCATTTTTGAAATCTCCGATTATTGTAGGACTTTTGAAACCGTGTATTTATCTGCCGATTCATCTGATCTCTGATTATAAAGAATCCGATATGCGGTATATGCTGTTGCACGAACTGCAGCACTATAAGCACAAAGATGCTGTTGGAAGTTTCCTGATGAACCTTGCCGGAGTAATATATTGGTTCAATCCTCTTGTCTGGTACGCACTGAAGGAGATGCGTAATGACAGAGAAGTTGCCTGTGATACCTCCGTTTTAATGATGCTTGAAGAGGATGATTACGAGGATTATGGAAATACACTGATTAACTTTGCTGAGAAGGTTTCGCTCACTCCTTTTCCATTTGCCGCCGGCCTTGGTGGAAACATGAAGCAGATGAAGCGAAGAATTATCAATATTGCCTCTTACGAAAAGCCAACATTTATGAAAAGACTAAAAGGCATGACTGCATTCCTACTGACTGCTGTTCTTCTCATGGGATTTGCACCTTTTATTTCTACTTATGCAGCAGATGGAAATCACTACCATTGGGATTCCTCATCAGAGAATATATCCTATGTAGACCTTTCTGCATACTTTGGAGAATACGAAGGCAGCTTTGTTTTATACGATTTAGACAATGATGCTTGGAGTATTCATGACATGGAGCATGCCACCTTACGAGTTGCGCCAAACTCCACCTACAAGATATACGATGCCCTGTTCGGATTGGAAGAAGGCATCATTACACCGGAAAACTCTTTTATTGCATGGAATGGAGAAACCTATCCATTTGAAGCATGGAATGCAGATCAAACCTTACAGTCTGCAATGAATTCCTCTGTTAACTGGTATTTTCAAACAGTGGATGAACAGCTTGGAGCCTCTGACGTTTACAGCTATATTCAAGAAATCAGATATGGTAACGAAAACATAAGTGGTGATTTCTCCACTTATTGGATGGAATCCTCCTTGGAGATTTCTCCAATAGAGCAAGTCAAACTTTTAACTAAGCTGCAGAATAATAGCTTCGACTTCGCCCCTGAAAACATCAATGCAGTAAAAGATGCCATCTGCCTTTCTTCTTCCGATGCCGGGACTTTCTACGGGAAGACCGGAACCGGCCGTGTGGATGGGCAGGATGTGAACGGATGGTTCGTAGGCTTTGTAGAAACTACCGATAATACATACTTTTTTGCTACCAACATCGGTGCAGATAGCGATGCTACCGGAGGCAATGCAACTGAAATAACCCTGTCTATCTTATCTGACATGAACATCTGGAAATAACAAAATCGGGTAAAGGATTTGACCTTTACCCGATTTTGTTCATTTTTCGCCTGTTACTTCGTAATACTTTTCACTTCCAGTCGCTGACCATGATGTTTTACCACTACTAACCACATCTTTTGTTGACATTTTATAAGCGAATATATCAAGAATCTCTGCCGCTGAGATATACCATGAACCATCTGCGTTTTTCTTACTTCTGTATAAAACATATAATTCGCATTTTTCATTTTCTGAAAACCTGTCATATACAAGAAATTCTATGATTTCCTCATTCTCATTTAAGATAACTCTGGAATTTCCATTCGCACTGTATGATATTTTAAAATCATATCCTTCATCTACGAAATATTTCTGGTATATCGTACAATACCCATCGTATATTTCATCCGTTTCCACTAGTGTCACATAATCACATATTGCAGAAATAGACAGTTCTGATTCTTCAATATTTTTCACTATATCATTCTTTAAATCTTCAAGAATAATAAAACCACTATCATATGCCCTAAAGATTCTAACTGTTTTACGTGGCAGCATTCCCTGTGATTCTGCTCCTGTAACATAGTTTATAATGACAATCACATCCTTTACACCATCACCATCTACATCTTGAAATCCAACCTCTTCAACGCTGTCAAACATTCCTATATCCTCATTCTCCGTGCTATTATTTTCAAACCCCACCGGAAAATGATATATAATTTGATTGTCCTTTACTAACACAAATGAAACATCTTCCCAAAGTGTATCATAAGTCGGCAGATAGGATACAAAACGCACCTCGCCCCAATCATTCAAATTCACATCAAAAGACTGCTCCGTTATCACCCGGCTTTCATCCAATTCGTCCCCTGATATAGAATCCTCTTCCGTATCCGTCAATTGCCGACTGTCTTTCGTACCATCAAAGTATAAAATGACTTGTTCATCCGATTGTTCCTCGCCCGACAAAATTATTTCTACATAATCCTCATACCATGTAACCTCCCAACAACCACTACTAATACTACCGCCATCGTTATGTAATTCAAAATCCGTTTGAGATATTTTATCTTTTCCTTTTTTTAGAACCAACCGCCCACTTGCTGAACCAAAAGGCCAATCCGGTTCTCCGACTGCTTGAAGTGTCACTTCATATTTTCCATCTGGTGAATTTGATATATCAACAGTTGCCTTCTTATAATTTACTATATATGAAAAGCATAACCCAAATACTACAATCAGTGCAATAAGCGAACCCACAACACATAGCAGGATTTTCAAAAATTTCTTCATGTGTCCTCCTTCCTTTTCTTACGCCTGTAAGATTACCATAGAACACCACTATTATCAAATCATTCTTGAATTCGGTACTGATAATCGGGTATATGCATAATTCCGTCATTTAGGATTTCATTCCCTAAATACTGAAAACTGCCATTCTCTGCAAACCTTACCGTAAGTTCATGGGTTATGACTGCATCGTCGCAAATGACCATGTCGCAAACCGCCTCCACCGTTAACGTAACCGTACCATCTTCATTTTCTTTGATATCCACAACCTCTGGCAGAGACGTTCCAAAAAAAGTAGGCGCATAATTAAAGCATCCAAGTCGCACCCAATAATAGGTCTGATTTTCTTCATCAAAGGCTGCATAATCCTGTATCTGCTCTGCTGTTACTGGGAGATATTCCATAATCAGACTTTCAAATTCTTCTTTGGGGATGCCATTTGGATAATCTTCGGAATTAAACTTTTCTCCATATTTCATTCCATATAGATATTCAAACATTCCGTTATAATCCAATTCGCTCATATTGCCTGTATTCCAGTTGGAACACAAAAGATTCTGTCCCTGATATCCAAGACCTCGGACACAGCGCTCCGACATTTCTCGTTGTTCTTCTGTCCTCGGCTTTACCCTTATTAGGCAGCTTCCATCCATAATCTCACTAACCTCTGGTGGCTCTGGTACACACAACTCATAGCAGAACCACCCTTTTTCCGTGTATTCCCATTCTTTGAGTCTGGTATAAGAAATGCATGAAATCCCCGGCTTGTTATCAGCATTCCAGATTCCTCTTGTACTTACAACATACATATCCGTTCCATCAAAAATGAATTTCATTCTGCCAAGCCCACCATCATTATGGACTTCATAAATTACTGCAGAACCTTCTTTCCCTTCCTTACATTCTTTGAGAAAAATGTCCACACTTTCATGATTTTCCATGTTAGAATAGGTTACCATCGTTGTAACCGGGCATCCTGTATTCTTTAACTCCCTCTGAATCTCCAGAACCGTTTCATCATCCAAAACAACATTGGATGATGTCCCATTATCCGCAGTTTCATAAATGTCAAAATAAAGTTCCATCTGCTTTTTACAGTCCGTCTCAGCTTCTTCCTTTTCCTGTTCATCTACCGGAAGGTCATAGCCCTTTTCCCATTGTTCTGCTGCCTCTTCCTCGGCACTTTTTGTTTTCTCCGTGGAAGATACTTCTTCCGTATCTTCCACAAGAGATTCACTCGCGTCACTATCTTCATTTCCACAGGCGCACAAGAAGCACCCAATCAGAAATACCATAAACAGTAGAATGCTCTGTTTCTTTAATACCATAAAATCATCCTTTCGTTCAAAAGCACATTTAATGTGCTCTTGCTATTGACGGCAGTTCTAATTCCATTTTCTCTATAGAATTAGAAAGGTACCTGAAAGTTCCATCTTCAAATGGCTTGACCACAACCGTATTCCGAAAAGCGAAATCAGAATTATAATCCGGCCATACTCCATCCACAATAAGTGTAATCGTTCCATCCGCATTTTTTGTATAGTCGACTACTTCTCCGAAAGGTGGATATGGGCTTGCATAGATCATCTCATATTCATAGCTGTTGCTGCCCTCATCATACCCGCAATGCTCTCTCAACTGTTCTACTGATACCGGAAAATAAGTAGTCATTATCCTTTCATATTCCTCTGCCGGAATCTTCCACCCCTCAGTTTTCAGATTTTCCCCCGTAAAAATCCGATAAATATCTTCATACATACAAGGCATTAGAATGTCCTCCACATTGCTGCTGTCCCAATCTGTAACAAGCAGATTGTAATTCACATAACTTAGTCCTGATATATATTTCTCCGTCAATTCCCGGCAGTCTTCTGGAAGCGGTTCTATTCTCCAATACTGTCTCAAACCTGCATGTGCAATCGCATATTCATATGCGTAGATAAAACATCCTTTTTCCGTCAATTTAATCTCAGCCACATTACTTACCGAAGATCCCTGTATTTCTGGCATACCGCCTTCTCTCCACCGAATTCCTATGTAATAAGTCTGCAACTGTTCTTTCCGATAAATAAAGGTTACTGCTCCAATCAGTCCATCTCTATGTACTTCGAATACCGTAACCATCGAGTCTTGTCCTTCCAAGTAATCTGCATAGAATGCTTCGATTTCTTCATGGTTTTGCATGGCAGTATCTTCTTCAACACTTACCAGACCACTTCTGCCCAATTGCTCCACCACAGCTTTCCTCTGCTCGTTGGTAAATTCGCTAATGCCGGAAGAGTAACTTGGTGCATCTGCAATTACAATATCCTTATAGATTTCTCTGACCGATTCTGCTGCTGACAAAACTATACTCTGCAAATGCTCCTTCTCCTCTTCTGAGAGGAGATCATCACTGACTTGCGGAATGAACCAATAGGCTGACTCTGTAGATGTTTCCGTATTTTCGGCTTCTTCTGTTCCTGCTTCGCTATTTTCGATTTCTACAAGTGGCTCCCATACTTCTTCTGCCACCTTTTTCTTTTCTGTATGTAGTTTTCCCCAACAGAACACTCCAGCTATCACAAAAACCAACAACAGCGAAATCGATAGTCCACATTTTTTAAGCAGCCATTTCACATCTTCCATTATTCGCCTCCATACAGTTCTTCCCATTCCGCCGCTGTCAGACGAGGCGTGTGCCATGTTTCCTCACCATTATCCTCGGAAGGTATGATTCGGTTGGATACATATTGTACCCCACCATCCTCCAAAGGACGAACTACAATCTCATGGGCATATACTTTTGAATTCCCCGAATGCGGAAATACCACATTGGCTATCAGTGTAATTGTTCCATCACTATTCTCCGTGAACCCGATTACTTCTGAATATGGATATTCCGGGTACTCCACTTCTTCAAAACCTCTTGGCTTATATTCATAAGTCGAATTCTCCGAATAGTAGATGGTTTTGGAT
Organism: Eubacteriales bacterium; assembly: GCA_030536755.1. Lineage (GTDB taxonomy): Bacteria > Bacillota > Clostridia > Lachnospirales > Lachnospiraceae > JALFVM01. The sequence continues at coordinate 13,902 of JAUNPJ010000077.1, forward strand.
TGTAGCGTTTCACTATCAATTTTGAAATATTTCAGAATAACGCTTTCAAATTCCTCTTTTGGAATCCGATAAACTGCACTGACTGATAAGTTGTCATCTGCAACATAAGGAACATACTGACCATTCACTTTTGGATAAAGAATGTCATACATATCATAGAAATTCAAATCTCCAAAATCTTCTTCACTCCAATCCACAATGAACATATTATTCCGTTCAAAGCTGATTGGAAGAAGATATTTCCGACTCAGTTCCCTATAAGTTTCATCCAATGGCTGTACTCGTAATGCGGTATGCTCCTCTGTTCCACTCAATGTAAGAACGTATAATTCTTCTGAAAACCAGACACCGGAAAACATCAGATAACCTTCTTCTGTATAATTCCAATACTCTGCTTGATACCTCCCAGTAACTTCTTTCTGTATTTCTCCACTTTCGTATCCATAATAGCTTCTGACCACATCTACATTTCCGTCTTTTGTATGCAAATCGTATTTTACAAATCCCCCCAAATAGCCGACTTCAAGAATCGTTATTTCTGCTTCTTCCTGTGCATCCACCTTTTCACAAAATTCCAGTACCTGCTCTGCCTCAGTCATGTTAACTTGATTTCTGCTGTCAACAGCAGGATACCCGTTTTCTCCAAAGCAATTTACAATACTGCAAATCGTTTCCAAATCAGCCAACTTATTTTCCTCTGCTGCCTTTTCATAAAGTTCTATACAACTGTTTATAATTTCTTCCTCATTCTCCTGTTCTTCTTCTGAAACGTCCTGAACATCAATTACTGTTTCCGAAACTGTATCTTCTAGGGATGTATCGCTACACCCTGAAAGACTAAGCATCAATACAAAACTAATTGCTGCTAAACCATTCTTCCAGAACCACGCTATCTTTCTTAACAACATATCCGCTTCCTCCTCTTCCTTTTACATCTTCTACCATACTAATAATCAATATAGGACGTTCTGCATCTTTTTCCGCTGTGAAAATTGCAAACCATCCTAATTCCGTGCCGGATGTATCCTCTTTTGATGCCTTGATTTCTGCTGTTCCTGTCTTTCCTGCCAATACAATGTCATCTCGATGAGCTGCATATCCGGTTCCATTAGAGTCATTCACAACCTTCTTTGTTCCTTCCAATACTCGGCTGGCTGTCTTATTAGAAAAGGCTCCCGAAATCCAATACTCAGTTTCCGCTTCATTCTGATATACCAAATAAGGCTTTATGACATTTCCCTCATTACAGAAAGCAGAATAGATACATGCCATATGTAATGGATTCACTAAAACCTGCCCTTGACCGTAACCGCTATCAGCTAACTGTATTTCTGTTTCTATTCCCTCTGAATTAGAATACAGCGACTCTGCCATCTTAATCTCAAATGGCAATTCCTCATTAAAACCAAGTCCAGTCAAAGAACTCTCCATCTCTTCTGATCCAATCTTTAATGCTGCCTTTGCGAAATAAATATTGTCGGAATATATCAGAGCATTCTCTAAAATGACTGGTTCATATGCATGGAGTGTTGTTACATAATAGGACCCCCACGATGCATCCTTTTGCCAGCTTAAGCCTACGTTCCCGTAATCTTCCATTGGATCGATTGCTCCTGATTCCAAGCCGACCGCAGCGGTAATTGGCTTGAATGTAGATCCCGGACACCACACTTGCCGGAAGCGATTATACATTGGCTTATTCTCATCCTCGTTAAGTGCAGTCCACTGCTCACTTGATAATCCCATAATAAAATCGTTATTGTCATAGGTCGGTGTGCTGACTAAAGCCAATACCTCTCCGGTATAAGGATTCATGGCTACAGAGCAGCTTTTATCTTCCTTAAACTGCTCATACAAGGAAACCTGTAAATCAGTATCTATCGTAAGCTGGATGTCCTGTCCATGCTGTACCAAGATACAAGCAAGTTCCTCCTTCTCTTTGCCTTCCGAGTTTACAATATAAATCCTGCAACCATTCTGGCCTTTGAGTTCACTTTCGAACAAGCCCTCCATTCCGCTTCTGCCAATTATGCTATTGGCTGTATACCCTTCTCCTGCATGTTCCTCTAAATCTTCCGCAGTAACGCTTTGAACATATCCAACCAAATGTGCCGCTGCTTCTCCTAATGGGTATTCACGCACTTCAACATCAGATATCATCACTCCGGGAATCTCCAGCAACTTGTCATGTCTTTCTTTCTCCTTTAGGACTTCTTCATCAGGACTGATAGACATTAACTCAATTTCTTCCACTCTTGGAATCGTTTTAATAGGAACAAAAGAATCTTCCTTTACCCACTTTGCAGACAGTTTCTTTTCTATCGCTTCTGGTATGCTTTCTAACAGTTCTGCAATCTGTGCGATTGCTTCCTCTCTGTTTTCCAATTTACCCGGAATGATTCCAACTGAAGATGCTGTACCTTTTCCTGCAAGGACACGTCCGTTCCTATCCAAAATTTCTCCTCGTCCTGCCTGTGTAGTGGAAACTCTTACTTTATCTGCAGAAGTCAGATTCGGAAAAATCATGGAATCATCCCAAACCAACTTATATCCATCTTCGTCCTTTAGGAAAATTGCTTCATTCTCAAAGCTGATAGTTCCTGCAACTGTATCGAAAGAGGTCTGGTAAGTCACCGTCATTTGCTCCTCGTCATATGCAATTATCTGGACAGCCATATTCTGGACTTCTATACCTTCATAAATAGCTGAATTTCGAGTTACAAAATCCTCCTGACTGACATTTCCCGATGCCTCAATATATAGCATCGCATACATTTCTTCATACTCCTGTTTTGGAATATGATTCATGTACTCCACCAGAAGTTCTTCCGGTGTCCTCCAGGCATTTCCCTTTGTTACTAACATTCCTGCCGCACATACTGCAGAAATTACCGCAGCTATTCCTATAACAGCAATCACAATCCATAGGAGCCTGCTTCTTGTTTTCTTTCGCTTATTTCTGCTTTTTCCTTTCTTCATATTGACCTCCATTCATTTTGCTTTGCCGATATGGTCATATTCTATTTTCAATGTACACTACATCTTCAAAATATTACCTTTGCAAGGTTTTGAAGCAAAAAGATTTCACTTTGCTTGGTATACCGTACTATGCATTCCTCCTTCCTATTTATTACATGCGTAAGATTTCGTGGCAAAAAAATTTCGCCCGCAATCCTGCTGCGCTTGTGCAAATATTACATCAGTAAGATTTGGAAGTCAAGTTATCTTTATATAAAAAGGCTTCTGCTGAGAAGTATCATACATTT
>JAUNPJ010000077.1:17177-17546 GCA_030536755.1 Eubacteriales bacterium
TAGCAAAAGTGATACCTTTTAGCAAAAGTCTGTTATTCAGCAAGGTTCAAACCACCCCACTGTTTCAATATTCAAATGTTTCATTCAAAAGACCGGAAAACACACGTCCATTATCTTTCTTTATTATCCCAAAAACCGCAAGAAATCAAGGTTTCTTTGAAAACAAGCACACGGTTTCCACATTCCCTTAGAGTTTTATTTTATACTACATAGCGAAAGGATATCCAGCCTATTAAAAGTGGGGTAAGAGATTTAGCCCCACGAAAACATTCCTTACCTCTCTTCCAAATGTAATTTATTCAAAGAAGCTAAGTTGAGTATCTTTTAATGACTTTACTTTTCTATCCGTAATTTTATCATCCGAAGTAA
>JAUNPJ010000007.1 GCA_030536755.1 Eubacteriales bacterium
ATTACAAGATAAAGAGAGAATAGAATTCATCTTAACATTTGAAGAGACGAAAACGAATATGCCAGTGTTTTTAATGACGATTATTTCACCATCTAACACTCGTAATTACATTATTAAAGGGAAAAGCAATGAATAATATAAAAGATTATAGAGAAAATGAACTAAAAACTTTTGTTATTGCAAACATATTGGTAATCTTATGCCTGATTGGGATGATTACTTTTGATGGAATAATTGAAGAAGATAGTTATATGCAACTACTTATCACAATTATCAATTCTGGTCTGTTTTCAAGTATTATTTATGCGATGGTTATGGTTTGTGATTGCATGATTTCAAGCTATCTAAAAAAAATCATCATATTTTGGTGGAAACCTATGCCGGGAGAAACGATTTTTTCTGATATCAAAATCAATGCTAAAGATGGACGTTTTACAGCATTAGAAGCTACTATGACATACGATGAAATATATAAGAATATGCCAAAAGATAAAAAGGCTCGTTATGGATATGAAAATAGTAAATGGTATGGCTTACTACGTCAGCATGAATCAGAGCCAAAAGTACAAGTAGCACATAGAGATTATTTAATGTGTCGTGATATGGCAACATCAACAATTATAATGCTTGTCGTATACATACTTCTTTCCTTAGTGCTGAAACTGATTGAATTTGACAAAAAGGCCATTGCATATTTACTGATGGTATATATAATATGTATGATTGCAACAAGAATCAAATCTCGAAGATTTGTAAAAACTGTTATTGCTTGTGATATTCATTCCCAAAAGTAGTCCTTTATACGTTAGCTATATACTTTTAACTATTGGATTCCGCCAAAATATAGATATATAGAATAGTTCACCGGGGCATATATTGCCCCGGCTAGCATTCCTAAATCTTTCTCGCATTATTCATCCCATCCACCCAATTACACAAAATCAAAATTGTCTCAAAATTTACATTGATATATGTACGCCACCTTTTCGACCACCAAGAATATTTGCACCTTTCAGATCCTGCCAGGTAAAGTTCGGCATCTCCTCTCTCGCTACCAGGAAATTGCCGGCTCGCTGTGTCAGCTGGGCAAAGTTTACTACGGGATCATTTGCCCCTTCCTGATAGGCATAAATCGATGATTCTGCCCCCATAAAGCCGATGTCTGCCTCGCCGGACAGCACAGCCGTCATCACTTTATCTGCCCCGAATCCAGTTACAAGATTCAGTTCAATTCCTTCTTCTTCAAAGTATCCATTTTCAATTGCGACATACTGCGGCGCATAAAAAATGGAATGTGCAACCTCGTTCAATGTCACTTTCAGCAATTCCGGCTCTGCAGTCTCCTGTACTTCCTTCTGAATCGACTTTGACGCCGTTGTTTTCTCTTCACAGACTTCTTCCCCGCAACCTACAGAAGATGCACTCACCAACGCCACAAGCAGGGATATACCAACAATTTTCTTTTTCATAGAATCCTCCCTAAAAAATTCTAATGGTATTATATGCATGGGACAAGGGGACGGTTCTGTGTCCGGGAATACCCGGACACAGAACCGTCCCCTTGTCCCATCAGAATCCAAAACTGAGAATTCCCATTAACCGAGGCACATAGTACCACACCCCGATCTGCAGCACAAGAATCAACGGAATTCCCATCGTAAATTTTTTATGTTTTGTTTTATGATGGAATACTCTTACTCCAAGCAGAGCTCCCAGACTTCCACCAATCAAAGCACACCCAATCAGCACATTTTCGCTGATACGCCATTGTCTCTTCTGTGCTCTTCGTTTGTCCATGCCATATAAGGTTAAGGTAATGAGATTCATGACTACTAAATAAATCGTAAAATATTCCATATGCACCCTTCCGAAATTCTGTTTTTTATGATACCTTTATTTTACCATACACTGGTCTTTTTTACATCGTTGTCTTTTGTTTTTATTATTGACATATGACAATAAAATGATATAATGTTTTTATAAAGAAGGAGGACTCCCATGGCACGACCATCTAAAACACGATTAATATGCAAAATGCCAACGCACTGTCGTTTTACTACCGAGGGCAATCCCAAAAACGGCATCAATCTTACGGTAGATGAATATGAAACGATCCGCCTCATGGATTATCTTGGTATGACACAGGCAGAATGTGCCAAACAGATGGGCGTCAGCCGTGCCACGGTACAGGCGCTTTATAGCGAAGCACGCAAAAAGATGGCTCGTTTTGTTGTAGAGGGCACCTATATGGAAATCGGCGGGGGCGACTTTCAATTATGCAGCCGCCCATGTCTTGGAACATTCTGCTTTCAGAAACAGACCCAAAACAAAAAAATAAACAAAGGAGATAAAACGATGAAAATTGCAGTCACTTATGAAAACGGAGAAGTATTTCAGCATTTTGGACACACAGAACAGTTTAAAGTATATGAAGTCGAAGACGGAAAAATTGTTTTCTCTGAAGTCGTAGACACAAACGGACAGGGACATGGTGCACTGGCAGGCTTCCTGTTCAGCAGCGGTATTGATGTACTGATCTGCGGCGGTATCGGCGGCGGCGCAAGAAATGCACTTGCCGAGGCCGGCATCCAGCTTTATCCGGGAGCTATGGGAAACGCAGACGCTCAGGTAGAATCCTTCCTGAAAGGCACACTTTCCTATGATCCGGATACCATGTGCAGTCATCACAGCCATGCAGAAGGTCATGTGTGCGGCGACCACGGATGCGGCAGCCACTCTTGCCATTAATAAATTACGATATCATAAATGATAGATAAAGTCCGGCATTTGCTGGACTTTTCTACTATTATTTATCATTTTTTTAAACCCTTTGTTCTGTTTTGTAATATAATAAATACAGAGTTTATGAATGAATACAGAAAGGATAAAGAAAATATGTCAATGAAGATTTTTTCTGGAGTATGGATTCCCTTTGTGGGAACGATGTTCGGGGCAGGCTGTGTATTTTTTATGCGTGGGAAGATGAAGCCCGGCATCGAGAAAGCACTGAACGGTTTTGCGGCAGGTGTTATGGTGGCAGCGTCTGTGTGGAGTTTGCTGATTCCTGCCCTGGAACAGTCGGAAGCGATGGGAAAATGGTCTTTCATACCTGCGGCAGTCGGTTTCTGGTTTGGTGTCCTGTTCTTGCTTCTGCTGGATCATGTAATCCCACATCTGCACAGAAACAGTGAGGAGGCGGAAGGGCCGAGAATCCATTTACAGAAAACGACCATGTTGGTACTTGCGGTTACGCTTCACAACATTCCTGAGGGAATGGCAGTTGGTGTTGTCTATGCAGGATGTATGGCAGGAGATTCTGGTATCACGCTGATGGGAGCGATGGCGCTTGCTATAGGAATTGCGATTCAGAACTTTCCGGAGGGAGCGATCATCTCTCTGCCTTTGCGGTCTGAAGGGGTAAGCAAAACGAGAGCCTTCACATATGGTGCTCTTTCGGGGATTGTGGAACCGATCAGTGCGCTGCTGACGATTCTGGCTTCTTCGTTTGTCATTCCGCTGCTTCCTTATCTGCTGAGCTTTGCAGCCGGTGCCATGCTGTATGTCGTGGTGGAAGAACTGGTTCCGGAGATGGCAGAGGGAGAACATTCCGATGTTGGAACAATTCTGTTTGCGGCAGGATTTACCATTATGATGATTCTGGATGTGGCACTTGGATAAAACATAGGTATATTTTTTTCAAAAACGCACATAGTAAGAATAGATGCCGTGTAGTGTGTATGTTAATGGCAAATATCTTACGGAGGTGCAGAAAATGAGCGGACAGTTGAGAGGAAAACAGAGCATTGAATTGTCCGGATCTGTTCGGATTTTAAGTGGTGCCAGTGTGGTCGGCTCGAAGGAGGGAGAGGGCCCTCTGGGAAAGTTTTTTGATGCAGTTGGAGAAGATCCTATGTTTGGGTGTGAAAGCTGGGAAGAGGCGGAGAGTATCCTTCAGAAAGAGGCGGCCACTATGGCTGTTGGAAAGGCTGGGCTTTTGCCCTCCGATATCCGTATGATGTTTGCGGGAGATCTGCTGGCACAGTCTATCGCCTCTTCTTTTGGTGTGGTAGATCTGAATATTCCCCTTTATGGATTGTATGGAGCCTGCTCGACGATGGGAGAGGCATTGGCGCTGGGATCAATGGCAGTTTCGGCGGGGTACGGGGAATATGTGCTGGCACTGACCTCCAGCCATTTCGGAAGTGCCGAGAAGGAATTTCGATTTCCCTTGGAATATGGGAATCAAAGGCCCTTATCGGCTTCCTGGACGGTCACGGGAAGTGGTGCCTGTGTACTTGGAACCTCAGGAGGAAAGGCCAAGATTACCGGCGTGACAACCGGGAAAATCGTGGACTATGGATTTAAGGATTCGCAGAATATGGGAGCCTGTATGGCGCCTGCCGCCTGTGACACAATTTACCAGAATCTCATGGATTTTGACCGGCTTCCAAAAGATTACGATAAAATTATTACAGGAGATCTCGGAAGTGTAGGACAGAGAATTTTATTTGACCTGCTGGCAGAGAAGGGATTTGATATTTCCGTACAACATATGGACTGCGGGATGGAGATTTATGATCCCGAGACACAGGATACCCATGCCGGAGGCAGCGGCTGCGGCTGTGCCGCCACCGTGTTTGCTTCCTATATTCTTCCACAGCTCGCACTGAAAAAATGGAAGCGGATTCTTTTCGTTCCGACAGGTGCACTGCTGTCTAAGGTGAGTTTTAACGAAGGACAGAGTGTGCCAGGGATTGCACATGCTGTGGTAGTGGAAGCGCTACAGAAAGGAGAATAATCAGATGGATTACATCAATGCATTCTGGGTTGGAGGATTGATTTGTGCGCTGGTGCAGATATTGCTGGATCGAACAAAACTGATGCCGGGGCGTGTCATGGTTCTTCTTGTATGTCTCGGGGCGGTTTTGAGTTCTATTGGATGGTTTCGCCCCATGCAGGAATATGCGGGAGCCGGTGTGAGCGTTCCGCTTCTTGGATTTGGAAATGTATTATTTGAAGGCGTAAGAAAAGCTGTGGATGAGAATGGATTTATGGGACTTTTTATGGGCGGATTTACGGCAAGTGCCGTGGGAATTTCGGCGGCGCTGATCTTTTCTTATCTGGCAAGTCTTATTTTTAAACCGAAAATGAAAAGTTAAAGAACTACCGCAAAAAAGCAAAGGCAACCATACTTTATTATGAAATAAACACTCAAAACGTATATCTCATCCAATGAATCGTTATGAATGAGATATACGTTTTTTAATATTGTAATTTTGTAACTGTTCAGCAGGTAATATCCCGCGAGGTGTTTTCATGGATTTTGGCTCGTATCTGTGAGGGTACTGAACAGATACGTAATTTTATAAATTATTATACAAACTTATAGTTCAAAGTACTATAATATCAATAATGAAAAGATACTATTAATCACAAAAAGACGAAAGGATGAATTATATGAAAAAGAAATTGTTTTTTGTTTCATTTATTTTAGCAATAACTCTAATTTGTTCCACACAGGTGTATGCAAAAACAGCAGCTTCGAATAATATTTCTACGTATACCTTGGATACGGTGAAAATATCCCTGAATAAAACCAAGATTTCCGTAAAAGCTGGATCCAGCATAATCCTGAAAGCAAAAGTATCCGGAACTTCTAACAAGATATCCTGGTCCACCAGCAACAGCACTATTGCTAAAGTAACAAATGGTAAGGTTACCGGAATAAAAACTGGAGTTGCTAAAATTACAGCAAAAGTCGGCAGTAAAAAAGCAATCTGCATAGTAACTGTTATAAAAGTAAAATATACTCCTACACAATTTTCTGATTACAATAAAGTTCATAAACTGATTCGTTATTTTGATGTTCCAATCGGATTTTGCGTAAATCCAGCCATGTCAGTCGGCGAAATACCATCTTGTGTAGATAATAAATTCATGACTGTTTGCAGTGCATGGCACGTAAATGAAAAACATTGGAAGGAAATTAATTCTGATGGTTATGGAGAATATGCCATTGATAAAAAGTATATTGATCCGGAATGTAAAAAAATTTTTGGAAAGATCAGTTCTTTAACAGGGATTCCTGAATATGGTTCTTCAAAGAAGTCATATCTTTTTGCTCAGAAATCAGGCAATAAAGTAATCCTTCCACAATGGTCCTCTCCATATGAGGTAACGAGCAAAATCAACTCCATCACCAAAATATCAGTCACATCATACCAAGTTCAAATAACATATACTGCCAAAAGTTACTGGACAACTTCTGGATTGCCAACCAGACAGAAACGCGCATTGTTTACATTGAAAAAAGTAAAATCAGCACCTTATGGATATTATGTAATTGGTTTCAAATTTATTTAATGCGAAATGATGCCGGGAGCAGCCTACTACCACTCCCGGCACTATCTCACATCATCTGAAACAGCCAATAAATCAACCCCAGTACCCAGGATGTCACAATCCCGTACAAAATCACCGGTCCGGCTATCGTAAAAATCTTACAGCCGATTCCCATGACCTGCCCTTCCTTCTGATATTCAATGGCTGACGCCGCCACCGAATTCGCAAATCCGGTAATCGGAACAAGAGAACCGGCTCCTGCAAATTTTGCAAGTTTCGGATAGATATTCAGCCCTGTCAAAATGACACTGGCAAGGATCAAAATCCCCGAACACCAGGCTCCTGCCATCTCTTTATCCAGTCCATATCCCTTCGCGATATTCAGAATCCACTGCCCGATCACACAGATGATACCTCCCACCAAAAAGGCCTTTGCCATATTTCGGGGAAGACTGTGTACCGGTGTCACTTCCTTTACATACTGCTCATATTTTTTCTGTTCTTCTTTCTGCTGTGCCATAATTCCTCCATGTTTCCCTCGTTCTCTCATCCACTATTTTCTCTCAAAAACATGTTTTTATACATATCAGTGATGCATTCCCTGATAGAAATACAGCAGAGAACCACATATTTTCGCAGCCGCAACCGTCACAATAATCAAAGGTACCCCGACTTTAATTTTCAAGCGCCGTATCGCAATCGGAAATACATCCACCATTTCTGCCAACGCCAGAATCCATGCTCCAAGAAACATCCCGGCTCCAAGCCCGTACACGGCAAGCCCGATTTTTCCAACTGCCAGAGAAGGTTCATACAGCTGCAGAATGTTACCGGCGACTGCGCCAAGCATCGTAAAATCTTCGTACAGCAAAATCCGATCTGCCGTGTGCGTGATTCCGGCAAATCTCGGCGTAATCCCAAGTCCAATCAGCAGTGCCACCATTCCGCCCGCCGCGATCATCCCGCCGCCAAACCCAATGACGGCCATTCCTATCTGCTGCCACATTCCTTCTCCTCCTTACGGCAGATTTCCTCGATCACCGTTGTATCTACATCGTCCTCATAAAGACGCATCTGCACTTGCATCGGAGTCGGATCCTGTGTGATTTTCACCCTGCCAAAATGATTAAAAAAGAACAGCACGCCAAGACCGATTCCCACCGAATACGACAGATGAAGAATATTAAATCCTGACGGCTGCTGCCCCATAAACTGGACATAAATCTGATCAAACAGCTTTCCTACATCCACGTCATTATTAAACGTCATAATAGAAAAAGCTGTTCCAAAAAACGTGATCAGACAGACCAGCGCGGTTTTCAGATAGCTGAACATTTTGTGTTCGTGTTTTTCTGCCTCATAAGTAATGATAAAAGTTGGTTCTCCCACATGGGTCACATCCACCGTATGATCTTTTTTCTGTATTTTTTCAATGATATCCGTCACCGTGATCACATATCGTCCCGTTTTTTTGGAATCAATATTCAAAACAGGAAGTGCCCGAAAACGATCCAGCGTCTTGCTGTCACTACAGGCAAGCTGCGCCACATCCTGCAGATATACATGCGGCCTGTGAACCTCCACATTTTTATCCGTCTGAATATACAAAGTCTCGCTCATAAAAAGCCTCCCGAAATTATTCTTCAGGATTTACTATATCCAGAAAATCTCAAAACTATGCGCACACTTTCATTTTTTATACGAGTCCAAGCGTTTTGAGTATATAAAGCCATCCTGTCAGAGTAAGCGCACTGAAAAAGGTTGTCAGCATAACTGTGCTGGATGTCAGTGTTCCCTCATGTCCCATATTTTTTGCCATAATATAGCAACTCACCGTGGTCGCAGAACCAAGCATCACAAGAATCGCTACCAGTTTTTCTCTGGTAAATCCCATATGTACGGCGACAGGCAAGAAGACTGCCGCCAAAACCACCAGCTTGATCAATGTGGCAAGAACTGCCGGACGTATCTTCTCTGTCGCCTGCTTCGCATCAAAAGAAGCGCCCATAGCCATCAGCCCAAGCGGTGTTGCAAGAACAGCTACATTTTTCACTGTTTTTTCCAGGATAACCGGCATCGGAATTCCAAGCAGTGACCATGCCATTCCGGCCAGAATTCCTAAAATAATCGGATTCGTGATAATTCCCTTCAGCGTCTTTCCAACCACCTGACGACTGATTGGTTCCCGCACAGGTTTCATCACAGAAAGTACCACAACTGCCATCACATTGTATAAAGGAACCGTTCCGATAATCATAAGCGGTGCCATTCCGGCATTCCCATAAATATTCTGGATAAAAGCAATTCCAAGGATTGCCGCGCTGCTTCTGTATGCAGCCTGGATAAACTCGCCCTGAATCGTCTTATCTTTTAAAAGATAGGACACGCCAGTAACCGCCAGAATACTGATCAGTGTAGCCAGGAAACAAAACAGTACAAATCTGGTATCCCACACCTTCCGAAAATCCACCGCAGCCAGATCGTGAAACACAAGAACCGGCAGTGCCGCCTTGAAGACAAACCTGTTCATTTTACTGACAAAGGACTCATCCATCAGTCCTGTTTTTCTGAAAAGGCCGCCCAATATCATGGTAAAAAAGATAGGCAGCGTCGCATTCAGACTAAAAATTAAATTTTCCATGATTGTTCTCCTCTGTAAAATCTCCTTTGCCATTATACAGAGTATTTTCTTATTTTTCCAGACCCAGTGTTCTGTTTTTCATTTTTCGAAGAATCGCCTTCTCCTTTCGTGAAACCTGTACCTGAGAGATTCCAAGTATCTGTGAAATCTCCGTCTGTGTCATATCCTGAAAATACCGCATATAGATCAGACGTCGTTCCTCCGGTTCCAGACCACCCAGCATTTCTTCCAAAAGCAGCCGGTTCAGCAGATGCTCCTGCCTGTTTTCTGCTTCGGGGATTTTATCTCCCAGACAGATATCGTTCCCATCTCCCTGATAAATCGTCTTCTGCAGAGATTCTACATCAGCCGAGGCATCCAGCGCCAGCAAGACATCTTCATAGCAGATACCGATTTCCTCAGAAATCTCCAGAAGTGTCGGCTCTCTTCCCATCTGTTTTTCCATTGCTTCTCTTGCCGTATAAACCTTATAGGCAATTTCCTTCATAGAACGGCTAACTTTCAGCGGTCCATCATCTCTCAGAAAACGCTTGATCTCACCGGAAATCATCGGAACTGCATACGTTGAAAATTTCACATCAAAAGAAAAATCAAAATGATCCACCGCCTTGAGAAGTCCAATACTTCCAATCTGAAACAAATCCTCAAGTTCTACCCCTCGATTAGAAAAACGCCGCACAATGCTCCACACAAGTCCCACATTTTCCTGAAAAATTGTATCTCTTGCTTTTTTATCTCCCTGGTGTGCTTTTTGAATCAAAGCAAGAGTAGAATCCATCGTTACCTCCCTATGTTTTTCTTCATAAACACGGTGGTCCCTTCCCCTGGCTTTGATTCTACCTGAAGTTCATCCATAAATGCCTCCATAAAAGCAAAACCCATACCGGAGCGATCAAGCTCCGGTTTTGTGGTGTACAACGGTTCCATCGCTTTTTGAATGTTCTCCATTCCTTTTCCCCAGTCCGTCACTTTGATTGAAATACTTCTGTTTTCCACTTTACATTCCAGACGAATCTTATGTACTTCACCCTCATAGCCATGAATGATTGCGTTGGTAATCGCTTCCGATAAGGCAGTCTTAATGTCTGCCACCTCTTCCAATGTCGGATTCAGCTGTGTGCAAAATGCTGCCACTGCAACTCTGGCAAAGCCTTCGTTTCCCGGACGGCCGTCAAATTCTATCATCATTTCATTGGTAGCTCCCATGCCATTCTCCTTTCCCATTAATAGGTTTCACTCATTGCAATAATTTTATGCATACCCGACAGACATAAAATTTTTCGAATTCTCTCATTTGCCTTGCAGGCCTCCACACAGTTTTTCCGCATGCCCAGTGCACGATACCTGCTCATGATCATCCCAATTCCTGAGCTGTCCATAAATACGGTGTCACTAAAATCAAAAACAATCTTTTTCACATGATTCTCGGACATAATTCTGTCCGTCGTCTGTTTGACCTCTTCCCCCATCTCATGATCCAGTTCTGCGGGCATTCTCACATACAGACATGCCCCCTGCAATACATAATTCTGTTCCATGTCAACTCCCCCTTATCTGCTCTTTGATAAAATAAATAAAAAAAGAAAAGTCTTTAAAATTCTTTTGTTTTAAAAACTTTTCTTATGTATGCTTTTTCTTTTTTAATAATCGTACTCGCCGCTGTCATAACCGCTGTCGTACTCATTTTCCCCACTGTCGATCGGCGCATCTTCCTGCTGCTCCTGCGGTGGATTGACGGTATTGTTGACAGTCTGATAAATGGACTTCATCTTCTCTGACAGATCCGCCTCCTGTACATTTTTCAGATACTCTGCGGCGTTTTCCATATCCTGTGCATCCATTGCCTGGTAAGCCAGCATCAGATTTTCTGCACTGGATGCTTTGGAAGAAGCCTCCGCAAGCTGCGTCTGCAGATCCTGACTCTCATCTGTCTCCTCCTGATTTGGCTCTTCCTGCACTTCCTGCGTCAGCAATGCGCCGCCGGACGCAAGAACCTCCTGATTCACGGCATCATATGCCTGCTGTGTCTTGGCTGGAACTACGAGATACCACATGGCAGCCACACCAATGAGCACCCCCACAAGCACATTGAGCACCAATCCCACTGTTGAACTTTCCCGAAAAGGAGGCGGAATGATCACAAAATCATTTCCGGCTTTCATCATTCTCTTTTTCAGAGGATTTTCCGCCATTTCCGGCGATGCCTTTCGCGTCTTTCCGCTCAGATCGGTCGCTGTTCCAGTCTGCTCATCCACCTCTCGCAAAAAACGCAGAGAGGTCGTATTTGTTTTATCTATTTTTAATGCTTTTTTCAGTGTTCTTCTGGCTTTTGTATATTCCCCATCCTTCATCTGCACAAGTGCCAGCAAATGATAGGCCTTAATCAGTTTGGGATTCTGAGAAAGAAGCTTTTTCAGCTGAATGACAGCCATGTCCTCATTTCCCTGTCTGCAATAAGACAGCGCCAGATTATATTTGTTGACTGTCCGGTTGATCACCTCCAGCCTGGACGGATTAGCCTGCAGCTTATCAATATAATAAACAGCCAGATTATCCTTCGGCTGAATATTTTTGCTGATGACCCATTCACAGAGTGCGGCCACCACCTCACCCGTCTCAAAATACACAAGGCCAAGCAGGTTTCTCGCCTGTATATTCAGTTTGCTGAACTTCAGACTCTGTCTGAGACAGCTGATTGCTCCCGACAAATCCCTGACGCTGGCCTTTTCCAACCCCTGGTTATAATACAGCTTGGACAGATAGATTGCTTTTCTCTGTGACAGCACATGAAATCCACATTTCGGACAGTATTCCGTTCCACGGCTGACAGGTGTCTGGCAATTCAAACAATTCATGTATCTCTCCTACTTTCTTTTGCTGCTGTTGTTTGTATCACGAAGCATCTGTTTCAAAATATCGATCACGTCTGTCAGCTCTCTGTCATAAATAGCGCCTTCCGCTTCATCCACATCCAGACAGGGTTCAAATTTCTTCAGTTCTTCTTCATAATTAATCATGTACGCTCACCTCTTACTGTTTCTGTGACTGCAAATACGTTTTGATCTCACCCACAAGATACAGCGAACCTGCGCAAAACAGCATTCCATCCTCTCCCTTTTTCGCCACGGCTTCTTCGTAGGCTTTCGGTATCTGTGAAAAAGCAGAAACGCTCTCACATCCATTCTGACGGAAGATTTCTGCCAGTTCCTCTGCAGGAACTTCCCGATATCCGCCTACTTCTGTCGTTACCACATGGCGGAATGTGATTGCCTCACACATTTCACGGATCATATCCTGGTAATCCTTGTCGGACACTGCGGAAAACAGCAGCGTGATTGGATACTGTTTCTGAAAATGAGCCGCTGTCTCCACAAAACGGCGGACACCATCTTCATTGTGCGCCCCGTCCACGATAATTCCCGGTGCGATTGTCTCCATACGCCCCTGCCATCTGGTATTGGCGATTCCCGCCTTCATCTGCTCCAGAGAAAGCGGCAGCTGCTCTGCCAGAACATTCATACAGGTCAGTGCCAGTCTTGCATTCATCACCTGATATTTGGCGATAAAAGGAATCTGGAATTTCTGTTTTCCAAAACGTCCGAGTTCCATTTCAAAAGAGATTCCCTGACGGTCAGCCTCCGATGACGGAGCAGCTTCTGTCAGAGGCCAGGCAGGACTTCCCAGTTCTTTCGCCTTCTTTGCAATCACCTCTGCTGCATCTGAATCATTGGCATCGTATACCACCGGAATTCCCGGCTGGATAATACCAGCTTTCTCTCCCGCGATCTCGCGCACGGTATTGCCAAGATACTGCATATGATCCAGACTGATGGATGTAATGACGCAGGCAAGAGGGTCGTCAATGGAATTCGTCGCATCGAGCCTTCCGCCAAGACCAGTCTCCAGCACGACATAATCCATGCCGGCATCTGCAAAAATCACCATTCCCATCAAAAACAGCATTTCAAAATAAGTGGGATGATAACTGCCCTCCGCCACCAGATCATCTGCCAGCTTTTTGACCTTCAAAAAGGCATTGAGAAACGTCTCATCATCCACCATAATCTCATCCATCTGAAATCTCTCATTGATCTTTACCAGATGCGGAGAGGTAAACAGACCACACCGATATCCGCCCTCTCTGAGCATGGATGCAAGAAATGCACAGACGCTTCCTTTTCCATTGGTTCCCGCCACATGGATCACACGGAACCGTTCCTGCGGATTGCCCAGTCTGCGCAGGCACTCCTTTGTGTGGTCAAGAGAATTTTTCGTTGTAAATTTAGGGGTTTCTTCTATATAATCAACTGCTTCTTTGTAATTCAAAACTATCACCGCTTTATCCTTTAGTAGTATTTTGAAGATTTCTTCTCGTATCTGTTCAGTACCCTCGCGGGATATTACCTTCCGAACAGTTACTTCTTCTCTACTATTGTAATAACAGCGGTGATAGTTGTCCAGCACAATCGTAATTTTTTCTCCGACATTTTTTTACAATGTCAAAAAACAAACCATTTTTATTCTGTTTTCTCTTTTACGGCATAATACAGACGTTCATATGTCTTTGTCAATGCCTTTCTGGTGGAACTGTTGCTTCGCTGAACCACACAGATCTTGTCAAATTCTTCAAAGGTATAGCCACTGATCAGCAGCGTATTCGGATTTACATACGTCGTATCGTACCATTCTCCGTTGATCTGAAGCTGACTGGACGGTGTAAAGTTTGTTCCTTTGATATAATAACTATCCTCAAGTCCCGGTGCCGCAGTAACCAAATCCAGCGTTGCATCGTAAATTCCCATTCTCATCTTTGTGCGCTTAAAAGGACTCTCCCCCTGATAAGCGTACTGCTCGCCGTAAAGCAGGTCATACTGAAGCATTTCCAGATCCACCTGATAATTCTTCGTATTCTTTCTTGCCTGATGGTATTTAAAAACAGTTCCCTCATGAATACCAAGACGATCCATGACCTCTGCGGCAATCTGATAAGAAGACAGATTTTCATCCTTCTTCTTCAGCCCCATATTGTCCCAAATGACATAGTTTGTCTGGAAAAGATAGCGATTTTTCAAGTCTTCTACCTCAAGTCCCATCGTCGGCAGATGATCTCCATACATCACGAGAACCACATCTTCCCCACACTTGCTCAATGCCTCTGTCAGCTCCTGAACAAACTGATCCATCTCATAAATCTGATTGACATAATATTCCCACTTGCAATCCTGTTCTTCTGTAGGCGAACCGGATACGGTAATCTTCGGATCTTCCAGAATCGGTTCCTCCGGATAATCTCCATGTCCCTGAACAGAAATCGTATAAATATAATCCGGTTCCTCTGTCGATTCCATCGCCTTGAGAATTTCTTCCGTCAGAACTTCATCCCGCACCCAGCCAAGCGGATTCTGTTCATCCTCTCTTGGCATATACTCTTCGGATGTAAAACTGTCGAATCCAAGATTCGGGAAAATCGTTCTTCTTCCATAGAAGTTCGCCTCATTGTTATGAATCGCATGTGTGCTGTATCCGAGTTTTTTCAGTACATAAGGAGCACTCTCACAGGTAGTTTCCCGCAGAATACTTTTGTACGGGTATTCTCCCGGTCCAAAATAATGAAGGCTCATTCCTGTAATGCTCTCAAACTCGGTATTCGCAGTTCCGGCTCCTACTGACGGAACGCGATAGTAACCGGAAGAATACTCCTTCATCAGTTTCCTGAAATACGGAATCGGATCTTCGGAAATGTTCAGATAGTTGACCAGTTCCGGATCAAAAAAGGATTCCAGCTGCAGAAAAATAATATTGGGACGTTTTTCGGTGTCTGTCTCTCCTGCCTTGTCCTCGTCTTTGAGAATCTGATCAATGCTTGCCTGGGAATAATCCTGTGGACAGCTGATTCCCGTGTTAAAAATCGTCGTTGCAAGACAATAGGGATACCCGTAATCCTCATACGCAAACGCAATATTTCCAAAATACTGAGATAACACTCGTTTTTCCAATGCCAGCTTTGTTACGCCTGCAAAGGCAAGAATTCCTGCCAGAATAAGAGGAACGTTATACTTGTATTTCATAGGCCCCTGGTACTTTGGTGCTTTCAAAAACAATTTGATCAGCCAAAACAACGCCACAACGGCTGCCGCCACCACCAACACAAATCCCCAGACCGGCAGATAACGATTGGCAATCTTAAAGGCATCTGTGATCAGATGCAGATCCGGTCCCGTAAAAGGCGTGACACGCTGCGAGAGCAGCACGCCATTGATGATTCCCAGAACCAGCCAGAATATCGTCAGAAGTACACGCAGAAAAACGCGCCTGCGAAACAGGTATACAATGAGCGTTGTCGTAAAGATCAACGCTGCATTGTAGAAAAATACGGCTGGTCTTTCCGTCATATAGAGAAAAGCTTCTCTTGGTGAATGCCTGGATATGGCTTCAATCACAAAGTAACCGACAATGGAAGCAAGGGCATGAAGAGGCAATGAAAACCGATTCAGCCATTTGATCTTCTTATCCATAATGTTCTCCTGTTCTATTTCTTCATAGTTTCCAGTTGAACCGTAACCTTTTCCATCATATCTTTATATTTCTGTAATTTTGCTTTTTCTTCCTGAACTTTGCTTGCCGGAGCTTTGGAAACAAATTTCTCATTGCCAAGCATTCCCTCTGCACGGGCAATTTCCTTTTTCAGTCTTTCCTGCTCTTTGAGAAGACGTTCTTTCTCCTTCTCCATATCCACCAGTTCATCCAGCGGCAGATATACAACTGCATTGTGAACAACGATGGATACCGCATCTTCCGGGATTCCCGCCTTGGTAGACTGCACACGTACCTTTGTCGCATGTACCAGAGAAGCATACGCCTGTTTCTGATACTCATACATTTCGCAGGCTTTCAGATCAGCACCTACGATAAATACTTTTGTCTTCTTATTCTGAGGAACATTCATTTCCGCACGGGCGTTGCGCACACCTCTTACGACTTCCTTGATTCCTTCCATCATTTCAGCGGCAATCGGGAACTCCCACTCTTTTTTGTATACCGGCCAGTCTGCGATCATGATGGATTCCTCTTCCGGAAGAAGCGTACAATAAATCTCCTCTGTGATAAACGGCATAAACGGATGCAGAAGTTTCAAAGCCTCTGTCAGTACGGTACGCAGCGTCCACATTGCATAATCAGCAGAATCCTGATCGTACTCTGCCATACGAATACGAATCTTGGCAATCTCAATGTACCAGTCACAGAATTCATCCCAGATGAAATCATAAATTTTCTGTACGGCAATTCCAAGTTCATACTTCTCCATGTTGTCGGTGACATCTTTGATCAGAGTATTCAGCTTGGACAAGATCCAGCGGTCTGCCGGCTTCAGCTGGAAGCTTTCCGGTGTCTCAAAACTCTTTCCTTCGAGATTCATCATGATAAATCGGGAAGCGTTCCATACTTTGTTTGCGAAATTACGACTGGACTCCACACGCTCCCAATAGAAACGCATATCGTTTCCAGGTGCATTACCGGTCATCAGAGTCAGACGAAGTGCATCTGCGCCGTATTTGTCAATGACCTCCAGCGGATCAATACCATTGCCGAGAGACTTGCTCATCTTGCGTCCCTGGGAATCACGAACAAGACCATGAATCAGAACATGCTCAAACGGTGTCTTTCCTGTCTGCTCCAGACCGGAAAATACCATACGGATAACCCAGAAGAAAATAATATCATAACCGGTTACCAGAACATTTGTCGGGTAGAAATACTCATACTCCGGTGTTTTTTCCGGCCATCCAAGCGTGGAGAACGGCCACAGTGCAGAAGAGAACCAGGTATCGAGTGTATCCTCATCCTGTGTCAGATGGGTGCATCCGCACTTCGGACATTTCTCCGGCATTCCTTTCGCTACAACAGTCTCACCGCACTCGTCACAGTAGTATGCAGGGATTCTGTGTCCCCACCAGAGCTGACGGGAAATACACCAGTCACGGATATTCTCCAGCCAGTGCAGGTAAGTTTTGTCAAAACGCTCCGGAACAAATTTCAGATTGCCATCCTCCAGTGTCTTAATCGCAGCCTTTGCCATCTCATCCATTTTTACAAACCACTGCGGTTTGATCATTGGCTCTACCGTTGTCTTGCAGCGGTCATGTGTTCCTACGGCATGTGTATGATCGACAACTTTTACCAGCAGTCCCTGTGCATCCAGATCGGCAACCATGGCTTTTCTTGCCTCATAACGATCCATACCTGCGTATTTGCCGCCTTTTTCATTGATGGTGGCATCGTCATTCATGATGTTTATTTCTTCCAGATTGTGACGTTTTCCTACCTCAAAGTCGTTCGGGTCATGTGCCGGTGTGATCTTTACACAGCCGGTTCCGAATTCTTTGTCTACATACGGATCTGCAATCACAGGAATTTCTCTGTCTGTCAGAGGCAGTTTTAACATTTTTCCAATCAGATGCTGATATCTCTCATCGTCTGGATTTACCGCTACTGCCGTATCTCCAAGCAGAGTCTCCGGACGTGTGGTGGCAATCTCTACAAATTCATTTTCACTTCCCACGATCGGATATTTGATGTGCCAGAAATGACCAGCCTGATCCACATGCTCTACCTCGGCATCGGAAATGGAGGTCTGACATACCGGACACCAGTTGATGATTCTGGATCCTTTGTAAATATAACCTTTTTCGTATAATTTTACAAATACTTCCTCAACAGCCTTGGAGCATCCCTCGTCCATGGTAAAACGTTCTCTCTCCCAGTCAGCAGAAGAACCGAGTTTTTTCAGCTGATTGATAATACGGCTGCCGTACTCTTCTTTCCATGCCCATGCATGTTTTAAGAATTCCTCTCTTCCGATCTCATCCTTGTCAATGCCCTGTTCTTTCAGTTTTTCAATAACCTTTACTTCCGTTGCGATCGCTGCATGGTCGGTTCCCGGCTGCCACAGTGCCTCATATCCCTGCATTCTCTTAAAACGGATGAGGATATCCTGCATCGTGTTATCAAGTGCATGTCCCATGTGAAGCTGTCCTGTTACGTTTGGCGGGGGCATAACGATGGTAAATGGTTTCTTGTCCGGATTTACTTTGGCATGGAAATAGCCATTGTCCATCCATTTCTGGTACAATCTTTCTTCTATGTCCTTCGGATCATAGGTTTTTGCAAGTTCTTTTGCCATGATTTTCTCCTTTTCTTCATTAAAATAAAGTGTAAAAAACGCCCTCACAGCCATGCGGCTGCAAAGGGCGTATAATCGCGGTACCACCTTTGTTATGTACAAACTGTACACATCTTTCGCATCCTGTAACGGGGATGATTCGTGAAAGCCTACTATGCAGTTCAGCCTTCCGGTTCAAAAGCTACCTTCTATTCACACTGCCTGGAATATCTTACAGCCGATGAATATTCCTCTCTGTGAGGGTTATGAATATACTCCTCTTTCTCCCAACCTTTTTCTGATACTTTATCATAGTAGGAATTTCTTCGTTTGTCAAGGTGAAAATTCTGGATTTTCCTTTTATTCCACGCTCTTTAAGCTCTCCACCATGTCA
The DNA here is from genome assembly GCA_030536755.1 of Eubacteriales bacterium. Lineage (GTDB taxonomy): Bacteria > Bacillota > Clostridia > Lachnospirales > Lachnospiraceae > JALFVM01. Next base: position 18,538 of record JAUNPJ010000007.1, read on the forward strand.
ATTTTTTTCAGTTTAAAATGCATCATCCCATTGACGAAAGCTGAGAAACCTGCAGTAAAAACAGCGCTGATACAGTAGCTGACTATCGTGATGACACGTCCGAACATAATCGTGTCCGTCTCCACCGTCACGATGATAAACCGATGAAGAACCGTTCCAAGTCCAATTCCGAGAATGACACCGAAAATTGTCAGCAGTACATTTTCCCGGAAAACATAAGCCGATACTTCTGCGTCATAAAATCCAAGAACCTTGAGTGTTGCCAGCTCCCGCCTTCGCTCTGTGATGCTGATGTTATTCAGGTTATACAAAACGACAAAGGCCAGAAGTCCTGCCGAAGCGATCAGCACGACAATGACCATATCCAGCGTTTTGAGCATATCGTCGAGCTGGGCACGGATAGCACTGGTATAGCTGATACTGAGTGCGGCTTCGTTCTGGAGGATTTCCTCTCCAACTGTCTGTTCCTGCTCTTTATACTCTTCTGTGATGGTAAAAAGGATGTCCTGATATTGTGGCTGTACACCAAAACATTGTTCATACAATTTCGGTGTCATATAGATATAGTGATGCATATAATTTTCACAAACAGCAGCGATTGTCACCGTTCTGCCCTTCTTATCACCTTCCTTGAGTACAATCTCATCACCAGCCTGAACCTCCAGCAAACTGGCAATTTTCTCGGTAATAATCACACCACCATCTTCCATCGTAAACGTTTCCTGTGTGATCCGGTCACGAAGCGTCACAAAATCACGAAAAGCTTCTGTATTCTCCGGCACGTACAGGTATGCATCCTGTTTCTTCTCACCGTTCTTTACTTCCATCTTGTGGAAGTATACCGGCGTATATGCCTGCACCCCTTCCATCTGCTCCATCGACTCCTTCAACTGCTTTTTCTCACTTCCGCTGGCATCTTCATCCGCCAGTACAAGGCCATCATAGCGTTGAATATCTCCATACTGGAGATTTCCGATATCCATGATGGAATCCCGGATTCCAAATCCCACGATCAGAAGTGCCATACAGCCGCCGATTCCGAATACCGTCATCAGAAAACGTTTTTTGTAGCGAACCAGATTTCGAATGGTCGATTTCCAGGTAAAGCTTAACGGTTTCCACAAAAACGGAATGTGCTCCAACAGTACGCGCTTTCCTGCTTTCGGAGCAGGAGGACGCATCAGCGCTGCCGGTGTATCCAGAAGTTCCCTAAAACACGATGCAATCGTTGCAGCCATCGTACAGAAAAGAGCTGCTCCCGATGCCAGAAGCGCATACTTTGTCTCATAAGGAATGACGACATCCGGCATATGAATATACAAAATCTTATACGCAATTACAATGATATAAGGAATCAGTTTCTCACCCACCAAAATACCAAGAATGCTTCCTCCAATCGTTGCAAATGCAGCATACAGAATATATTTGGCGGCAATACTCGCCTTGCTGTAACCAAGCGCCTTCATCGTGCCGATCTGTGTTCTTTGTTCCTCCACCATTCTTGTCATTGTCGTCAGACTGATCAGTGCAGCCACCAAGAAAAACAATACTGGAAAGACTTTTCCAATATTATGGATACGCTGGGCATTGTCGCCGTAACCCGTGTACTCCGGCAAGTCATCTCTTGTCGAGATCATCCATTCGGGATCCTTAAGATCTTCAAGCTCCTGTCTGGCATCCGCAAGTTTTCGCTCTCCATCTGCGATTTCTTCCTCTGCATCGGCCTTTCCGTCCTCATATTCTTTCCAGCCGTCTTTTAGTTCTTTGCGTCCTTTTTTGAGATCTTTTGCTGCCTGTTTCAGCTTTTCTTCATTTTCTTCAATCTCTTTTTCTGCATCCTCCAGCTTTTTCTCATTTTCTGCAATTTCTCTGGCGGCATCATTGAGTGTCATCTGACTCGACAGAATTTCACTCCATCCACGGTTGATCTGTGCCTGTCCATTGTCAATCTGGCTCTGGGCATCGTTAATCTCCTGCTGTTTCTTCTCCAGTTCCTGTCTTGCATGAGCAAGCTCTGTCTGCCCTGCATCCAGTTTTGCCTGATTGGTGTTGATTTCCTCCTGGCTGTCGTTCAGTTTTTGTCTGTTTGCATCAATCTGCGCCTGCCCTGCGTCAATCTGCTGCTGATAAGGCGCAAACTGTGCCTGAATGGCTGCGATCATACTTTCATCTGTCACGCCGTTTAAGGCCTCATTGATCTGCTGCTGAAGGTCGGCACTTTGTTGGTTTAGTTCCTCCTGTTTCTCTTCGAGCTGTGCTCTCCCGCTGTCGAGTTCCTGCTGCGCATCCGCAAGCTTCTGTACAGATGCATCCAGCTCAGATTGTTTCTCATTGAGCTGAAGAATCCCCTCATTGAGCTGCATCTGTCCATCGTTCAATTCCCGCTGAGAGTCATCCAGTTTCTCCTGCTGCGCATTCAGCTCATCTCTGGCGCTGTTCAGCTGCGAAAGTCCATCCTCGTACTCTGCCTTTCCATCGGAAAGCTGTTTTTTTCCGTCCGCAACTTCCTGTCTGGCATCGGCCAGCTTCTGTTTGCCATCGTCGTATTCCTGCTGCCCCTCTTCGAGTTCTTTCTCCGCATCCTCCAGCTTCTGTCTGGCATCGGCAAGTTCCTCTTCTGCCTCCTGTTTACCATCCGCAAGTTCTTTTTCCGCATCTGCAATTTTCTCATTCGCTTCTTCCATGACTTCATCGTAGCGAAGCTGACACTGTACATCCTGAATGCCTTCCAGGCGTTCTTCGATCTGTGCAACCAAATGGTCATACGCATCGGAATAGCTTTCCATCTCTCTTGCACCTTCAGCCTCCATGTAAATCTCGGTATAGACATCGGACTCAAAGCTTTCCTCTGTCACATACGCAAATGCATCGACTTCGCCGGAACCAAGCGTGCTGTTGCCTCTATCGAACGATATGTACATAGGCGAAGAAGCCGTTCCCACAATCTCAAATTTCTTTGTGCGAAGCATCCCGTCTCCGTCTTCCTTCCACACCAGTGTATCTCCAATCTGATGATCATGCTCTTTCATATAATCTTCATCGATGACACACTCTCCCTTTTTCTTCGGAAGGCGTCCCTCGGATACTTCCAGTGCATTGAGTGAATCCGTCAAGCTTTCCACATGAAGAACCGTCTGCACATCTTCCTCACTGCATAAAACATCTGTGAAATATGCAGGTTCCGCGAGACTGACGTCTTCCAATGCTTCGATTGCCTCCACATCCTCATCAGTCAGTCCCATTGTACTGATGACTTTCAAATCCATCAGTTTGTATCTGTCGTAATAGGCATCGGCCGAATAGCGCATATCCGGTGCGGATGCCTGTATTCCTGAATAAAAAGCTACCCCCAGCGCCACAATAAAAAAGATAGAAATAAAACGGGTGAAGCTTTTTCTGATTTCCATAAGAAAATCTTTTCTGAGTGCTTTTTTCATACACATCCCTACCATTCTATCTGTTCTACCGGCATTGGATGCTCATTCATATGCATGGAAGATACTTTTCCATTTTTAATCTTGATCACCCGGTCTGCCATCGGTGTCAACGCCGAGTTGTGTGTGATGACTATAACAGTCATCCCTCTTTGGCGGCACATATCCTGAAGCAATTTCAGAATTGCCTTTCCTGTCTGATAATCGAGCGCACCGGTAGGCTCATCACACAGCAAAAGCTTTGGATTTTTCGCCAGTGCTCTGGCAATCGACACGCGCTGCTGCTCGCCTCCAGACAATTGCGCCGGAAAATTTCCCAGACGATCCGACAATCCCACATCACGCATCACCGTCTCCGCATCCAGCGGATTTTTGCAGATCTGCAGTGCCAATTCCACGTTTTCCAGAGCCGTCAGATTTGGTACAAGATTATAAAACTGAAACACAAACCCAATGTCTTCTCTTCGGTATGCCGTCAGCTGTTTTTGCGAAAAACGTGCAATGTCTTTTCCGTCCACCCATGCAGAACCGCTGGTGGCCGTATCCATTCCTCCCAAAATATTAAGAACGGTTGTCTTGCCGGCTCCACTCGGACCGACAATCACCACAAATTCTCCCTTATCAATGGAAAAATCGATTCCATCCACCGCCTTGATCTGCACTTCCCCTTTGCCATATATCTTTGTGATACCTTCCAGCTTCACAAAATCTTTTGTCCCATCCACCATAGCAACACTCCTGTTTATTGTCAGTTTTCTTATCACAATTATACTGAAATTCAAAAAAATTGACAATACACAATCTTGTGAAAATAAAATCACAACTTGTTGAGCTCTTTTTTTCGTTTTGTCATCAATCCACCGATACGGCCTGTTTCTTTCGCGGACAGGCTCTTCCATCCTTTCTGTAAAACCTGATCCAGCAGCCCCAGTTCCTCCGCTATTTCATATTTCAGTTGTTCCTGCGGTGTCAACTGATGAAGTTTAAGCTTCTCCAGCTCTTTTTTCTTACTTTTTCCCATATCATACTCCTCCATATCAAATGATTACCAAGAGTATGAACCTTTTTTTCAAATCTATACACAAAAGACCTGACAAAAGGACGGATTCCTGTCTTTACCTATCCTTAACCTGTGCACCATTTTCCTGGTCAACGGAACACTTCCAAACGGCAAGGTTTGGCTTGAGGACTTCCGAACAGCCATTTGCGCAGGGGAGACTTTCCACATCAAGTGCAGGTTTGTCTGCTTGTTCCGGCAGACAAACCTGCACTTTGATTCCGGAAGGTGATGGTTCTGTGCAAATTGGCTGTTCTACACGAATGGCAGTTGCCTTTACAGGTGCTACGTGGGCGAAGCGGCCAAAAAATTTTGTGTTATTTATAGTAAGGCTGGAAAATATCACAAAGTATAGAAAAAAGTAGGAGTTTTCCGCATGACCGTGCTCGTCCGGGAGGGATACCACCGCACAGGCATTTGGAGAAATTTTCGCAGATTTTTCGAGCATAGCGATTGCTCGCGACGCACTGTTTGAGCACTGTGTGCGAGTTTGCGTCAAGAGCAATCCATAAGCGGCGCAGAAAAAGCAAGAAAATCGACATGCCTGTGCGGTGATATCCCTCCCGGGCGAGTGGCGGTCATGTGAAAAACTCCGAAAGAAAATGACCCGAAAACTATGCCATTGGGAAGTGTTCCGTTGACCAGGAAAGTGGTGCACATACAGCACATACAATTCCGGCCAGAGAGTTTTGCTCCCTGGCCGGTCGTCTTTAGCTTGGAATAATGATAGCAGCGATGATATAGGCGATGATGCCCGTTCCCAGACTGGCACAGGTGAGAAGTACCCACACTAACCGCACCAGCGTCGGATCTACATTAAAATATTCTGCAATGCCTCCGCACACACCACAAACCATAGAATTCACAGATGACTTGTATAATCTTTTATCGCTCATAAGAAATCCTCCTTACTACTGTTCAAAACTCAATTGTATCTCACCGATTCCGCAGGAAATTTCAATCTCACGGTTCTGCCCGTTGTTGATAGTCTTATCAAATGCAACGCCGCCGTATTCTTCGTTTCCAATCTTCACACTTCCGATGCCGCATTCCAGATCATAGTTAAAGTCCTGCTGATTTCCGGCAATTTTTGCCTCGATGCTTCCTGTTCCACAGTCAAAATCCAAATTACGGCTCTCAATGCGTCCGAGAACCATCTCCCCCGCACCGACTTCCCAACTGGATTCTGTCGCCTCAATTCCCTCTGCATGGAATGCGCCTGCGCCAAGCTCTGCGTCAAATTCATCTGCTTTGATACTTCCTTTGACTGTTGTTTCGCCGCCTCCCATCGAGATACTGATTTCCCGGAAATTCATGTTTTCCGGATAATATACCGTAACACTTCCTTTGTGATTGCGAAAATCGTTATATATTTCAAGTTCATCGCCTCTCTGTCTTACCGTCGTTTCTTTGCCGTCGCTGCCATTGACTGACACGTTCAGTTTTCCATCTGTTGACGGTTCGAAATACAGCCCGCCGCTTTGCATATCAACCTCAATCTTCTGCACGCTTGAATATAATGCAGCATTAGAGGTCTTGTCTTCCGGAGTGGAAGATGCTTTGTTCGATGATGAAGAATCATCCGATTTCTCCGTCATATAAATTCCATAAGCTCCATCAGAACCGCCAATCGAATAATCTCCGTTGTCAATACTTTCCTTCAATCCCTGCCAGGTTCCCCCCAGAGCCAGACCGCCAATGAACACACCAAGACCAAACACCAGACATACCAACGCAGAAATCAACGCAATTTTTGTAAATTTCTTCATACAGACACTCCTTCCTTCTTTCCGGTTCTATGCAAAAGCTTCTGACATACTTCTGCAATCTTTCTGACAAACCATGGCAGAAACTTCACAGCAATCCACACAAACAACAGAGTGAGCAGTACACCAAGTGCTGCCATAACAAACCCTCCTGCTGCTGCCAAAAGTCCTACACCTGGGTTGGAAAAGCATTTGATCATTCCCATTACAACCACCGCGATGCCTCCAATGACAAAAGCGGCTCCGCAGATGCCTGCCGCAAATACAACTGCAACGATTGCAATAATAATTCCAAGTGCCGCCCCCAGAATTCCAATCAAAATCGGGCCCCACAACCAGCAGGAAAGCACCAGAATAATCAGGATTAAAATCAGATTTCCCTTATTATTCCTTTTTGCAGGAGGCTGATAGCCCCTCTGTGCACGGCTCTGGCTTCCGCCGCCATATTCATAAACTTCCGGCATCTCTGTTTTCTGTTGACGACTGTCCTGATAACCCTGCTCTGTATACTCTGCATATTCCTCTGCACTGCCCGCCAGATCTGCCTTGATAATCGCCGCTATCTTTCCCGGACTGCCCAGTTCCTGAATCACTTTTGACTCATTCTCTGCACCCGCATCATCAAAGTAACTGTTATAATACTCAAGCGCTTCCTGCCGTTCACTCTCCGAGATATCGCGCAGCAGATGCTCCAATTGCCTCATAAACTCTGCTCGATTCATACTTATATCCCCCCTTCAAAAAGTTTTGTGATCTTTGATGTATAGTTTTTCCATTCGACTTTGTATAAATTCAGCTGTGCTGCTCCTTTGTCTGTCAATTTATAATATCTGCGGTTTCTCCCTCCGTATTCCATATCGTAAACTTCCAGGCAATCATCTTTCTGCAGCCTTCGCAGTACCGGATACAAAGTCGATTCTGATATTTGAAGCACCTGCCTGACATCCTGCGTGATCTTGTATCCATAAGTTCCTTCTTTTTCCTTAGATACAACTGCCAGAACGATTGCATCCAGCAGGGCTGCGCCTGTATTAAAAATCATTGATCCACTCCTTTATTAGATTTTGTGTAATATTATTTCTTTATTAATACTATATATCATATAATATTATTTGTCAATATAATATTATGGTTTTGGGACACAGTAATTTCTTTCCCCAGCGCAAATGAATAAATGATTTTCTCTTCCACCGGCATTCCCGTCAATCGTTCCAATGCCTGCGCATAATATACAAGCTGGACATGATATCGATTCACCAGTTCCTTCGCCGACCGCACGCGGTCTGTCTTATAATCGACAAGAATGATTTTCCCATTTTCCACAAAATATGCATCAATGATTCCCTGCACCAGAATGGATTCTTCTTCTCCCCACTCTTTTTTGATTTCTGACGCTTTTTGCGAGATTACAAAAGGCTGCTCTCTTCGAATCGTACCTGCCTTTTGCGCCGCCGCCATCCGCTTTCCAAGTGTACTCTGTGCCATCCTGAAAATCTGCATAGGATTGATATAGTGTGCAGTCTGTTCGTCTATCTTTCCTGTTTCTTTAAGCTGACTGATCTGTTCCTGAATTTCTTCAGCAGAAGCTGTTTTTGAGAAATCCAGACATTCCATCATGCGGTGGTAGGCAGTTCCCCTCACCGGACCGCCGCTTCTTTCTTCTTTTTCCTGCATAAATGAAGGAATGACCGGTACAATTTCCTCATCCTCATACAACAGGTAGCTGTCCTCCGTCTCCAGGGAAGCCTGGTGTTTCAATTCCGATACGGTAACCTTGACCGGTATATCCGAAAGCTTCTCATACGGATACTGGTAGGAAAAACGTTCCTGCAGCTGCTTGCGCAGTTCCCCGTCATAAACTTTGCTGCTGTCCCAATGAAGAAATTCTTCTTTGCCAATCTGCGTCATCACCTGCTTTTCCACCTGTGCCTCCAGAAGCTGACGCGGCCGGATCAAGCGAATTGCAATCGGTCCTTCCTCACAGATTGGAGCTGTGACCTGTCCAATCATGTCATATTCCTCATACAGACTGCAAAAAGCCGGATGCCGGGCCAGCGCCGGAAGAATCCAGTCCAGATAGTTTCGGGCACGTTCCAGCAGCTCATAAGAAAATTTCACCTTTTTTCTGGCACTGAGTCGCTGGCAGTCCGAAACTGCCATTTCCAGTTTGGAAATGCATCCCGACAAAATCAGTTTTTCCTTCGCACGCGTCATTGCCACATAAAGCACACGCAGTTCTTCTCCAAGATTCTCCACCTTACTTTGCTGGCGAATCACCTGCTTCATAACAGTCGGGAATTTGACGCGCAGCTTCGGATCGATACAATCTGCCCCGATTCCCAAATCCTGGTGAATCACAAGACTGGCATTGATATCCTGCTGGTTAAATCGTTTTCCCAATCCAGCCACAATGACGATTGGAAATTCCAGACCTTTACTCTTGTGGATACTCATAATCTGAACCACATTGTCATTGCTTCCCGAAAGATTGACCTCACCATAATCCACACTGTATTTCTGCAGCTGCTCGATATAACGGATAAAATTAAACAATCCCCGATAACTGGTCTGTTCAAATTCCATTGCTTTTTCCACCAGCATCCGCAGATTTGCCTCCCGCTGCTCCCCGGCCGGCATCGCCGACACAAAAAGCTGATATCCTGTCTCCTTCAAAAGCAGCAGGATCAATTCATGAATCGGCGTGTATGGCACACAGTCTCTGAGTTTTTCGTACTGATTCCAGAAATCCTGCAATTTCTCACGCAATACCTCATCCTGTCCTTCCCGCAGATACGTCTGCACACTCTCATACAGACTTCCACTTTTATCACAGATACGGATTTTGGCCATTTCTTCACTGGAACACCCCCCGATTGGCGAATGTAAAATCGCTCCGAGAGGAATATCCTGTCTCGGATTGTCCAGAATATGAAGGTAATTCAGCACCGTCACGACCTCCAGTGCTGAAAAATACCCCGTTTTGGAGGCACTGTAAGACGGAATTCCCTGAGAGGCCAGCACCTGCCCAAACGTCTCCGCCCATCCGGATATCGTGCGCAGCAAAATCACAATGTCACTGTAACGCGCTTTACGATATATCTTCTCTTTTTTATCGTACACCATCTCCTGCTCCACCAGTTCTGCAATCCGCCCCGCTACGGCGAGCGCTTCCACTTCTTTGTCCGTCTGTACGCCCCTCTCTTCTTCCAGTCCCTCTCCATCTGTCTCAATCAGAAGAAGCTCTGTCTCATGGGAATTTTCCTGTGCCTCCTCCGGGAATTGCGCCCCCGGATAAAGCGCCGCCTCATCATCATACTCCACTTTTCCAAGCTCTTCTCCCATAATCTGACGGAACATATAATTGACACCGCCAAGCACCTGCTCACGGCTTCGAAAATTCTTGTGCAGATCAATTCTCTGCGTAAGGCTATCCTCCGTAGAATACGAATGAAACTTTTCCATAAAAAGCTCCGGCCTTGCCAGACGAAAACGGTAAATACTCTGCTTGACATCTCCTACCATGAAAATATTATGCCCGCCCTGTGGAATTTTTGACACAGCGGTCAAAATCGTCTCCTGCACCAGATTGCTGTCCTGGTATTCATCAATAAAAATCTCGGCAAAACGCTCAGAAAATTCTTCCGCAGCCTGCGTATAAACAAGCGCTCTATCCTGCTTTCTGACAAGAACATCCAATGCAAAATGTTCCATGTCGGCAAAGTCAACCAGATTCTTCTCCCTCTTTCTCGCCGAAAATGCATCCATAAACGTCAGCGTCAGATCGATCAGCGCACACACCGGCTTTTTGCAGTTCTGGATGCTCTCCAGAATTTCCTCCCGGCTCATATAGAAATAGGAATCCCTCAGATAATTCAGCATATTCTTCAGTTCTGCACGGCCACCCTGCACCTGCATTCTGGCACGTTCCGATACATTTTCATCTTTTTTGGAAGAAAGACGCGCATATTTTATGGAAACAAGTGCATCCACAAGTGCATTGTAGTCTTCTGCCCCCAGCAGCTTCTCAATCATAGCAAAATCGCTTTCCAATGCATCCGCATACATATAAGGCCCATCCTCACTGCGGCAGAGTTCGAGAAGTTCCAATGCCATCTCTCTGGCATCACGCAGGATTTTTTTACTCTCCTCCATCAGAAGCTGCATCCACGGTGTTTCCATCAACTCCTTTGTCGATTCCAGTTCATAAAACTTTTTGCAGTCCAAGAGCCACTCCTTCGGCCACGGGTAGCTCATGGAATATTCATACAATTTCATGATCTGCTGCCCGATATTGTCATCGTTTTTGCCGGACGCATAGCATTCCACGCAGCTGTGAAACTCCTCTGTTCCCTCCTCATAAGCCTCCTCAATCACCTTTCGCATGACATCCTGTTTCATCAGACGGAGTTCTCCATCTTCTGCCGTGCGAAAACCGGGATCCAGATCGATCATGTGAAAATAATTGCGGATGATATAGGAACAGAATCCATCAATCGTGTTGATCTGTGCATTGTGAATCAGCGTGCTTTGTCTTTGCAGATGCTCATTGTCCGGCTCCTTCTCCAACCGTTCTTCCACAGCCGCCCGGATTCGCTCCTTCATCTCTGCCGCTGCCGCCCTTGTAAAAGTAACGATCAAAAGCTGGTCAATATCCAGCGGGTGGTCTCCCTCTGTGATCATCGTCAAAATACGCTCCACCAGAACTGCTGTCTTTCCGGATCCGGCGGCTGCGCTGACCAGAATATTTCTATTTCGCAGATCAATCACTTTCTGCTGTTCTTTGGTCCATGTTACTTCCATCCTTCTTCTCCTCCTGTCTGCCTTGCGATTTCTCTCCAGATCTCTTCGTTCGAAAACTGCTTCAACCGACGAAATTCATAGCCTGGTATCTTCGGATCAAAACCACAGATACCGCTGTACGGACAATACGTACAGCCATTTTGACTGCCCAGCTCATAAGGCTGAATATGGACTTCTCCGTCCAGAATTTCCTGCCGGATGTTGCTTATTTTCTGATTTACAAAACGGCGAAGGTCTTCAAACTGCTTTGCATCGGCAACCTGCGACTTCTTCGACAGACTTCCGTTTTTGTTTCGGGTCACCGGAAGACTCTCCAGTGTCTGATCCAGCTTGTCAAGTATCGCTTCATTGGAAGAAACCAGCCCGTTCATCTTTAATTTTTTCAAAAGCTCCATAGTGATCGTTTCCACATCCTCAGCTGCCTTGCTCTGAATCATCGGATCCTTAATGTTATAATAAAATACTCCGGCAGGAACCACCTCTTTGTCCGGATGGTTTCGCTTCTCAACCGCCAGAGCCCCGTCCAGATACACCATCAGCTGAAGCTGCAGTCCATGATAGACCGCCAGAAGATCAAACGTCGTTCCGCCTGTCTTGTAATCAATCACCTTTACCAGCACTTCCCGGTCAGTCTCGCAGATATCCAGACGGTCAATACGCCCTCCTCCGATGGATACCTCGAATCCTTCCGGCTCAAACTCGCCATTCATCAACTGATTCTGCAATGCCCAGACAGTCCTGTTCAGAATTCTCTCTGCGCGCTGAATCATATATTCATTGCGGGCAGAACTATGCAGGATCGTGTTGCCGTAATCATCCGTAACACTGCGCAGCGCTTCCTTCACAAACTGTTCCCTCTGCTCTTTCGTCAGATTCTTCCAGTTCAGCTTTTCTGTGCGAATCCTTCCGGAAAATGATTCCAGTGCATTGTGCATGACATTTCCCATATCCACAGGTGTGAACTCATACTCGATTCTGGACGAAAGCGCAAGACCATACTGCAGAAAATGCGCGAATGCGCAGGCGGCAAAACGTTCCAGACGCGTTGCGCTGTGGGCAGAGACGTCGCCATACAGCGCTTTTGCCACACTGGCACTGATCCTGTCCTTTGGCTTTTGGAAAAAAGCTGCTTCTACAAGCTGCTTCATCAGTTTTTCATACTCCGGCTGCGATACAAACCAGCTGTACAGTTCCTTCCATGTTTCTTCCGGCTCTTTTTGCGGCAGCTGACGCATGCCCTCCACAAGACAATCCATGCTGTCCTGGACACGCTCAAACTGGCAGATTTCCACTTCCGTCTCTATATTTTCCACATCAATCTCAGGAAACATCTGTCCGACCGTTCCAATCAGATAAGCAGGCCCCATCGCTTTTCCGGCTGCATCTGCAAGCGCATAAGAAAGATACAGATGCAAAGATGGCTTCGTCAGATTCAGATACAGATAAAACCGCTGCCGATACATCGCCTCTCTCGGCGTCGGCGCCAGACTGATTCCCTGCCCGGCAAAAAATTCCCGGTCAGACTCTGACAAAATGCCTCCCCGTCCGCTGTTTTTTGGAATAATTCCATCATTGACGCCGACAAAAAACAACGCTTTGATATCCTTCAGACGTGTTCTCTCCATATCACCAACCAGGACCTGATCTGTACTCGGCGGGATAATTCCCACAGAAGCTTCCGACAATCCAGCTTCCATCAGCTGTACAAACTCACGCTGCGTCACCTTTTCGTCTCCGAGAATTTCCACAAGTTTATCCAGAAGCTCCATCACAATTCCATAAATCTGCGCATACTCCTTCTCCATCGCCGCATCTCCCTGACGGCCAAACTGCATTTCCTGCATCTGAAGCTTTTGCTGAATGTTTCCGTGTGCAATATAATGATAAAGCGCTCTGGCATCGTCCTCCACACGATTGCCTCGTTTCTTAAATTCATCCGCAAAGACAGAAAGCCCCTCCATCACCCGCTCCCGTATTTCATTGATTGTCTGAATCGAATCGGGATCCATTCCACGATACAGCCGCACCCACTTTTCCTTCCAGCAATTCCATCCGCGAATACCAAGTGCCACCACATATTCCTCCAGAAGATCAATCTCCTCCCTGCTCAGATCCGTCAGACCGCATCGCAGATGGCGAAAGACACTCTCATAAGAAAAATTCTGTATCATCACATCCAGTGCGGAACGGATATACTCCACAAAGGGATTCATCAGCACCGAATGTTTTCTATCAAGAAAGTACGGAATCTGCGCATGCTCAAACACCTGCTCAGCATAATTTCCATAAGTCTCAAGATCTCCGGTAATCACCGCAATCTCTCCATAACGATACCCCTCTTCCCGAATCAGGCGGGCAATCCGTCTGGACACTTCCGTCATCTCACGAAGCGGATTGGCGGCGGAAAACATCTGAATTTCCTCTGTCTTTTTGCGGTATATATGCTTTCCATAGCGAAACAGATGCTGTTCCAGATGAAGAAGAGCCGGACTTTGTGAAAATCGCGAAGGCTCTGTATCCCGAATCCGACATGGTTCCTGCAGCTTCGTCCTGGTTTTCACGGTCAGCTCCCGAACAGACTGTATCATCTGTTTACTCATCGCAAACAACTCAAACGGTTTGCAGATTCCAAATGGCTTCTCCTGCTCTCCCAAAGTCACGGTAATATAAATCTGCGGACAAAGCTCCATCATCTCTTCCAGTACCTGATACTGAATCGGCGTAAAGCCGGTAAATCCATCAAAAACAACCGTCGAATTTCTGATTTTTTCCGACTCTCCAAGCCTGCTGCACAAAACATCCAGCACTTCCTCCGCCGTCAGAAATTTATCCTTCAAATACGAACGAAACTCCTGATAAAGAAGCCTGACATCCTCCAGTTTCTGAAACAGCAGTGCCTTGTCCTTTGCATCTGCCAGCATTTCCTCTATTTTGTCTTCCTGAATATCATACTGCATCAATTCGGAAATCAGTGATTTCATCTCCTGGATATAACCGGGCTTTTTCATCTGAGAAGCCAGATAACCGAGCTGACTTTGTTTTCTCTGCACCACCTTTTGAAGTACCAGCGTCTTGCCCGTCTCCTCCAGAAGTTTTCTGGAATCACCGCCCACTTCCTCAAAAACACGGTACGCGAGACGGTCAAAACTCAGCACATCAATATTGAGGATGCCGCCGCCCGGATGCATGCGCACCAGCTCCTTCTGCGTCTGCATGGTAAACTGTTCCGGCACGATCACCAGATATTCCTGGTCTGGATGTGCCATGGATTCTTCTATTACTTTATGATAAATATACCAGGATTTTCCGGCTCCGGAGCTTCCCAGAATAAACTGTACTGCCATAAATGCCTCCTGTCTTTTTTCAAAAATAACTGTATCGAAAAGTATCTCTGTTCTCCAGTGTATCACAGATTTACATTTCTTGAAAGCAAGGCATATTTTCCATTTGGCACTAATAGGATGATATAGAAAGAAAAACAGGAGGCGTGACCATGAGCGGGAAAACAAAAATTGTTGTATTACATATGAAGGAAGTGGTGTACACCATCATTTTTCTGATTCTGGCCATTATTATGGCTGTGCTTCTCTATGTTATGTTCGGGCAGAAAAAGGACGAGAGTGCAGCAGCATCCTCTTCTTCCCTCTACATCCCCGGGGTCTACACCTCTTCCATTCACCTCAATGACAACACATTCAATATGGAAGTCACCGTAGACGCAGACTGCATCAAACAGGTGCGCCTGGTCAACCTAAGTGAGAGCACCACCGCAATGTTTCCTCTGATGGAGCCAACGCTGGATGGACTCGCCGAGCAGCTCTGCGATACCCAGTCACTGGATGACATCACGTATTCCGAGGACAACAAATATACCTCCCTGCTTCTGATCAATGCGATTTCCGAAGCTCTGGACAAAGCAAAGGCAAATTAAAACGCCAAAAACAGAGGGCAGTCCGCAATGGATCTGCCCTCTGTTTTACATAAACTTATAAATATTATAAATGTTAATCACGATCATCACAACCATTAACGCAATAAATAATTGATCAACGGTCTTTTCATCAATCTTTTTATTAATAGCACGTCCACAGATTCCTCCGGTAATTCCTCCGGCAACCATAAGCACCAGCACACCAATCTGGAATTCCGGTACACTTCCTGTCACAATTGTAGAAATCAGACTGGCAATCTGTGAAAAGAAAATAATGTATAGTGAATTTTCTGCTGCAATCTTTGTTGTCATCGAGAAGAAGAAAAATAACACAACCAGATTGATCGGACCTCCCCCGATTCCAAGAAAGGATGACATAACTCCAAGAAATATGCCGATCAGGATGCAAACGATCGCACTGTCCACCTGATAAGTCTTAATCTTTTCCTTGTAAATCGTATAAATAAGCGTTCCAATTGTCACGATCAAAAGACATAACGCCTGTACTGCTCCTACTTTATTCGGATCACTGCTTAACGATTTTACATAGGAAAATAACCACTTTCCAATCAATCCGCCTGCTGCCGCCCCGACTGCAAGCGGAAATCCTGTTTTCATTGTAACATGGGATTCCCCACTGATTTTATTCTTTACAACAGAATACGTTGCCATCGAAAGTACTGTACAACCTGATAAAAAGCTGATCACGGTCACATCCAGCACGCCAAAAGAATCCAGTACAGGCTTGATGATCACTCCGCCGCCAATTCCACAGATTGCACCGACAACAGACGCACCAAAACAGACAATTAAAAATACAAAGTAAATCATCGTTCTCCTTTAAGCGCTTTCATTAACAGCATCCGCCGTGACGATGTCCGTATGCATCCATACAGTCATCTTCCGGATTCTTCATGCAAAGATGTACAGATGCTTTCTTAAATGTCATAGGAAGAGCCAAAATATTCGGGTTCTTTCCAACAAATTTCTTCTCTGCATCTGCCAATGCTTCTTCGAATGTAGCTCTTGTCTTTAAGCCCATTCCTCTCGCATATCCAGGTTCCTCAGCACCTACAATATAAATGGCACTTGTATTCATCTCAGCAATATGTCCGCAGGACATCATAGAAAATCCATGGAATGGATGGAATGCATTACAGAAACGATATTTGCGGATATATTCTTCATTTGTCGCGAAATACTCACCATAACGGTTCATATCCGGCAAAGTATCCATATGGTCATGCTGGAACATGGTATACGCCTCTCTTAAATATGGCCATAATTCATCATGGAAATATCCGTTGCAGGTAGAAGAGCAGATGATCACACAATTGTCACTCATGACACGTTTGAATCTTAATACCTGCGCACTTAATGCCTGCATCATCATGATCGGGTTTGTTCCCATACCATCACCATAATGGAATTTCTGAGGCATACCAAATACCAGTACATCATACTTTTTCTCTGCCCAGTGCACATACGTTCTCTTATCTGCAAGTTTCCAGCTGATCGGCATCATCTCTTTTGCATAACCGGAATAAATTGCGATCTGTCTTGAGCTGGTATCCAGCACCGCATCACAGCAGAAGAATGGATGTCCCATCTTCTCCTCCATATGCATACTGATCTCATCAAATTTGTTGCGCATCAGACTTGCACCGTTTACCGGTGTGAAATCATCTCTGTGCATAACGGATGGTACATGATGACTTGCAATACATTTCCAGTTGGTGATGCCAGTTGCACTGTGTTTGTATCCGCCTGAATATCCGCCATAAGGATTTCCCTGTACATGACCGATCAGAATTGGAATATCACAGTCAAATACATACTTGTTCATGTATACAGGGTCACCTCTGTGAGTCGTTCCAAGGTATACCATATGCTCCTGGTCTTCACTGTCATGGCTGATAATCTGACCTGTATGCCAGAATTCATTGAACAGCTCTTCTCCAAAAATTGCCTTTGCATCAGACTCTTTGCTTCTTGGATGCAAACCATTGGAAATAATAAAAAGAATATCTTTCTTCTCAACGCCTGCCGCATATAACTCTTTTAAGATATATTTAATGCTTAATTTTCTGTGACTGGTAGGCTGCTCTCCACCCTTTACTCTGTCCGGAACAATAATCGTAACGGTAGAGCCCTTATGGGCAAGTTCAGTCAAAGTAGGCATTCCGATCGGATGAGCCAGGCTCTCCAGGTATGCTTCCTCCAGTTTATCTTCCGGGATATAATCCGGATCTTTTACTGTTTCACCAGGAATAAAAATATCTGTATTATCCGGCAGTTCTGCTGCCATAGTTCCGTGACCATATTCGAAATCAATTTTCATAGTTGTTTTCCCCTTTCTTATTAACCTTCTATATAAAGACGAATAATCTCTAAATACTCCTCAGGATAGTATCCAATCTCACCCTGGAAACGTGTGAGCGCGATCAGTCCGCCGTCAATCTCATCAATAGAGGCAAGCATTGCTGCATTATCCTGTTTTAATCCACCACCGTAGACAATATCCATACCGCCAGTCTTCTCTTTCACAAAACGGGCAATCTTGGTAATATACTCTTTTCCAGCCGGTGTTTTTCCCGGTCCAATAGACCAGATCGGTTCATATGCAATCACAACTTTAGAAGTATCGACATCTTTTAATCCAATCTCTAACTGTTTTCCAAGTACTTCCTGCCACTGCTCCTGCTCTTCGCTCTTCTCACCAATACAGTAAAGAACTGTCATTCCTCTGTCAATGGCGCATTTAATTTCCTGATTCAACAGACGATTAACAGCGTCTGTATCGGTGACTCCTGCCTCAGCAAGAATCCCAGCTTTGTCATTTCTCTCTTCACAGTGACCAATGATCGTTGTCTCACAGCCTGCAGACACCATAGCAGAAGCCGGTCTGTTGGTTGTGAATGCACCAAAATTTCCGCCAACTGCTGTGTCAGCTCTGTAGACACTCTGGCATCCGACTTTGATCGGACTTTCCTCTGTTTTTGCCTTCACAGCACTCAGCAGATGAGCCTCTGGAAAATACATACCGAATTCTACCTGGGAAGAATCGTATTTTTTCAGTTCTTCCTGTGTGTTCTTTACAATGAGCTCAGCCCATTCAGCAACCGGCGCAATGCGATTGACACCACCGAACTCTGTTGGAACATCAAATCTTTTTAAGTTCAGATAAATATGTTTCATAGAAATTCCTCACTATTCTGCTTTTTTATAACGTTCTGCCATCTCATCTAAAGTAACAAGTTCTACCTTTGGTGCTTTTCCAAAGCTGCCAAATCTGACAATCAAAGTACCGACAACTTCTTTCACACCATCCTCAATGCACTTACAGATTCTTGCAACATCATCATCCGGCACATTTCCGTACATCACAGTATCCATGATTGGAGTGATGAACACACGAGGATCAAATGCAGATTTATTCTTCTCTAATAACTCGTAAATCTGACCAACCGATGCACTGTTTCTAAGCGCTGCGTCTTTTGCAAAGAGTTCTTTCATGTTTCTTGTAACTGCAAGGCGGATGTCCGTATCGACGTTAATCTTATTAATTCCGCAGTGGCTGACCTCGACTAACTGGTCTACATTGATACCAAATGCATTTGTAATCTCTCCGCCAAGCGCATTGATTTCCTCAACGATATACTGTGGAACAGTAGAAGAACCATGACTTACAAGGTAACCTTCGATTCCCTCATGTCTCATGCACTCTTTGATCGCGATCGCAATTTCTTTGCGGATCACTGCATTTTTTCCTTTATTGGCACCATGCATGGTGCCGTAACTGATTGCCAGTGCATCTACTCCTGTCTTTTTGAAGAACTCAATTGCATTTAATGGATTTGTATAAGTGCTTGTTGCTGCAAATACATGATCTTCCACACCTGCCAGAACACCAAGCTCACCTTCTACGGTGATACCACGCGCATGTGCATACTTTACAACTTCACGTGTCAGCTCTACATTTTCCTCAAATGGAAGGGAACTTCCGTCAATCATGACGCTTGTGTATCCGCCTTCAATAGCAGCAACGCAGGAATCAAAATTTTTGCCATGATCTAAGTGAAGCGCAACTGGAATTTCACTATCTGTTCCGTATTTCTTTACAGCGTCTGCGATATTTTTCGCTCCGACTTTTTTATCTTCCAACGTAGCATTTGCAAAATCGGTGCGTCCGCCCATAAATCCATTTGCGAGATCCGCTCCCTGCAAGATTGCCGGACTTCTGAACATCTCATGAACATTGATAACAGCCTTTGCCTGGCATACAGCATTTACATTAAATGCACCCTGTGCATAATCATTTTTGTCTGCTGCATCCAGAATCGCTCTCATTGGTACTAACATAAT
Organism: Eubacteriales bacterium; assembly: GCA_030536755.1. Lineage (GTDB taxonomy): Bacteria > Bacillota > Clostridia > Lachnospirales > Lachnospiraceae > JALFVM01. The sequence goes on from JAUNPJ010000007.1 coordinate 37,891, forward strand.
TATCCTCCTGTTTTTCCTTTATGATTGATTAGTTAAATGAAATCATCTTTGGCAACTCTTCCCCGATGAGTGGTCTGCACCACTCCTTAAATGCCTCTGTCACTCCATTGCCTTCCTCATTGATATATTCATCCGGAATCGTTCTCTCATACATCATCACTTCATCGATATCTACGAAAAACGGTTCCATCACATATGGCTCTGTCGATACTCTTTGGAAAGCAACCATCTTGCCGCTCTCACCGCGCATGACTGCCTCACATGCCATCCTGCCGGCAAGTTCCGCCTCCTCTCTGTCCACTTTGCTTTGAAGCGGAATGGATGCTCGTCCGAGCAGTCCCGGTTTTTCACTTCTGGCTTTGTATCCGAGTTTCTTGATGACAAGGTTTGCCAGATGTGCACTGACATCTCCAAAGTAGGTAGCACGCCCAATCTCAAAGATTGGCTCAACAATTGGTTTCCCTTCTTTATCTTTTAATCCTTCACTTGCCACTACAACAATCCCGGATTTCTTCTCTAACAATTTCTTGATATCCTGAATATACTGCTCTTCATCAAAAGGTCTCTCAGGAAGATAAATCAAATCAGGACCGACGCCATCTTCATCCATGGCCATTGCACTGGCTGCCGTGATCCATCCTGCATTTCTTCCGGATGCCTCAATGACAACTACATGAATGGGCAATCCTTTTACATCTGCACACACTTCTTTGACGCTCTGTGCAAGATAACGGGCTGCACTTCCAAATCCGGGACTGTGGTCTGTGATCGCAATATCATTGTCCATTGTTTTGGGAATTCCCATCACTTTAATATCCAGTCCCTGTGCCTGACATGTCTTATACAGTTTTCCACAGGTATCCATGGTTCCGTTTCCACCATTAAAAAGAACATACTTAATATTCTTTTTCTTCAAAACTTCCACCATTTTTTCATATTCCGGCTGCTCCAGCTGATCTCTGGATGTCCCGATGGCACTTCCCGGTGTCTGAAGCAGTAACTCTAATTTTTCTTCCGGCACCTTCTCCATCTCGATCAGTTCTTCTCTCATCAGCCCGCCAGTACCATTCTTTGCTGCATAAATATGATCTAACTGGCTGTATTTCTTTGCCTCAGTAATTGCACCATATAAAGAAGCATTGATTACAGCTGTAGGTCCGCCGCCATGCACGATTAAAATATTTTCCCCCATAGCATCCTCCTGTTTTGTACTTCTCATTTCTATAATTCGATTATACCCTTTTCCTCAAACAATTGACGCAATATTTACGCAAACGTTTGTTATACTTTTTCTTTATTTTCCAAGTGCATCAAACATCCATTTTTTATATGCCTCTACTCCCGGCTGGTCGAATGCATTTACTCCCATGATTTTGCAGGATAAATAACATGCAAACTGGAAGAAGTAAAATAACTGTCCAAAATGATAAGCATCCAGTGCCCCAACTTCAAAGGTGAGACATGGGATTTTTTGACTGTGAGCTGCCACCGTTGCATGATATGCCGCTTTGTTAATATCCCAGAAATCTTTTCCGTCAAGATAATCAAAATAATCTTCTTTCGCATCCGACTCTACAACAAGAGACGCATTTTTCTGTACAACATCCAAAAATGTCTCAAACATAATTTGTGATCCATCCTGAATAAACTGACCTACAGAATGCAGTTCCTCTGAAAATTCACTGGCTACCGGAAAGATTCCCTTATTGTCTTTTCCTTCACTCTCAGCAAAAAGCTGAATCCACCATTTGTAGAAATAACGGAACTGAGGCTCAAAACTTGCCAGCATCTCAACCCGATAGCCTTCTTCATAATAAAGATTGCGCAGACACGCGTACTGATACGCAATGTTTTCTTTTGCTTCCTGCGTATGCACAAGCTTCTGCATATCATTTGCCCCTTCCACCAGTGCCCGAATATCAATTCCGGCAACTGCCATTGGAAGCAGACCAACATTCGTCATCGCTGTATATCTTCCCCCGACATTTAATGGAAATTCCAGAAATGTGTATCCGTACTTTGTGCAAAGTTGGTCCAGCGAACTTCCAACGGTTCCGGTTGCAATGATTCTTTTATGAGCTTCCTCTCCATAAGTTTTTTCCATATATTTTCTCAAAACACGAAAAGAGGATCCCGGCTCCAATGTCTCAAAATTCTTAGCAATGCAGTCAATATAAACAGATTTTCCCTCAAGTTTTTTCAGCATCCGTTTCATTGCATCGGGAGAAAGCGTATTACCTGCATAAATAATCTCCGGCGTGCCCTCGGGTTTGAGTGCCTCAATCACAGAACGAGCTGCATTGTTAGAACCGCCCACACCAATCAGTACAAAGGCATCTGCATTTTCTCTGATTTCATTTGCCAGTGTTTCCAGACGACAGAGTTTCTGCTCATCAGCCCACTCCTTCGTATCAAGCCATCCCTGACTGTCCGCATAACAGTTTTCTCCTGCCTTTGCTTCCTCAAGCAGTTTTTCATTTTTTTCAATCATGCGATCCAGTTTATTTTTCTGTTCTTTATTTTCGTTATGAATAATTAAATTTAACATTTCTTATTGCCTCATTTCCTTTTCTATCTTTTCAGAAAAAAGGGGCCATCTATGCCCCTCCTTCTTTTTGTCATATCTATGATTAAAGGATCAGATCACTCTCTGAATTCTGAATGGACATCTGATCAAGTTTCTCCTGCATCTCAATTTCACCTTTGCGGGATAATGGGTAGAAATACATAGCAATGATGGATGCGATATAACCAATGATCGGACCTATCGTACAAAGCAGTAAAATAGCTTTTAAGCATCCCGGTGTCTGTTGTGTCAGTTCAGCATTGTAACCTGTTGCGGAAAGGATTGCTCCTCCGAAAAACATGGAAAACGCCTGACAGCATTTATTCACAAACGTGAATGTTGAATTTACCAATGCCGTTCCGTCTACTCCCAATGTGATTTGTGCATAGTTTGCAGAGTCAAGTACTGCTGAACGGCTTAACATATTATTGAAGGTCCATGTAAATGTAACTGCAATGTAAGTAAACATGACAGCTGAAATTGCGTAAGATCCTTTCAATCCTGTAATGAGCATCGGAAGTGTCACTACGACAGCAAGTAACTCAATGAGAATGATTCCCATTTTTTTACCGGTCTTCTTTACAAACGGCTGAATAAATACAACCAAAGCAAAACCAATAATCGTAGATGCATATCCAATATATGTAATCAAATCTGTTCTTCCGCCCATGTTGTATTTAAAGAAATACATTCTTAAAGAATTGGAAATCTGATATGCAAACATATCCGTACCATATGCGATCAATACACATAAAAGTGCTTTGTTTTTGGTGATAACGGAAAATGTCTCTTTCAATGAGAATGCTTTTTTCTGTCCCTGTGTAGCTTTCGGCTGTGGATTGTAAACATCTACATCCTTTACAGACATTGCTGATAAAATAAAAATCACCGCACTGATCACACCAAAAATCAATGTGAATTTAAACCATGCACCTGCGTCATCCTGTCCGCCCAGTCTGTCAAGAATCGGAAGTGCCCATGCTGAAATAATCAGAGATGCAACAGATCCAAATGCCTGAAAAATTGCCTGGATTCTGGTACGTTTTGCAAGGTCATTTGTTAAGACTGCCGGCAGTGCAAGCTGCGGAATCTGAACAATTGTCCATGCCAGAGAGTAAATAATATAAGTTACGAATGCATATACGATTTTTCCGTTCAGGGAAAAATTCGGTGCCGTAAACAATAGCACAAACATGATTCCCAGAAATGGTGCACCCGCAATAATCCATGGACGGTATTTACCTATTTTTGTATTTGTCTTATCAACGATGATACCCATCAGAGGATCTGTAAATGCATCTACCAGTCTTGCCACCATGAAAATCAAGCCAGCCATAACTGCCGGGATTCCAAGAATGTTGGTGTAAAAATAAGTGATATAAGTTCCTACCATCAAAAAGATGATATTGTTCGCAAAGTTACCTGTACTGTAAAGCCAGTACTGCGCTTCTGTTGCCTTTTTCGTTGTCTGATTGTTTGTTGACATTATCTTTGCCCTCCTCTTATTATTTAAAACTTTTAAGTATGTAGTTTTAAAAAAAGTACCTCCGTCCCTATTCAAAAGTACAATCTGTGTTTAAAACCTCTATTTTGTTAAAACTTTTAATAATTATATTATAAAGAAAATGCTCATATTTATCAATTGACAAATATTACAAATATGAGCATTCATTTTTGTCGCTATTTACTTAAATTTTTTAACTATCTAAGAATTTTTCACGAATCACGAAGTATCCTGCTCCTTTTGCACCTCTGAGCGGGCTGTATTTCTCAAAAACAATCTGCACCTCTTCTTCGTTCAATCCAAAAAAACAGCTTTTTGCTGACTGAATCAATGTGAGGCAATTCTTCTCATTGCAAAATAAACAGCTGTCCACCACAACATATCCGGGATTGATTAGATTGACCACATTTGCCAGTGCGATTCCCAGATATTCGATTGCCTGGTCAATAATCTGATTGACCTCCTTCTGTCCAGTTTCCTGAATCGCCAAAATCTGCTGCATGGTCAGATGCCCTTCCTTTCGCATCATCTCCTGCAATTCCGGCAGCCTTCCATTCAGCATTGCTTCCTGACATTTTTCAAAAATTGCCCGTTCACTGCCCAGGTCATCTACACATTTCTGTTCTTCTTTTCCATCTGTGCACACACGAATGACCGTATGCCCGATTTCCCCTGCTCCTGCTGTATATCCCGCAACCACATCCTCTTTCAGCATCAGTGGGCAGGCTACACCTTTCGATACAAAAAAATATGCAAAGGAATCCGGCTTTGTTCCACGCATACTCATCTCATGTCCAACAGCACGCAGGCGGACGTTATTATCAATCAGAACAGGAAGCCCTACTCTCTCCTGAAGATCCTTTGCCAGATTTTTTCCAATCCAGTCTTTTCTCATATTGCTGCGAACAATTCCATTCTCACGATCAATAAATCCCGGCAAGCCCACGCCAACCCCAAGCAATGTTCTTCCCTCTGCCTTTCTCATCTGACCTTCGATGATATTCGTAACTTTTTCCAGCATCCCTTCATAGTTTTCAGCAGCCCGCTCATGTTCTGAAGATTCCAAGACTTCTCCTTTTAAATCCATCAGTACTGCGCGTGTTGCATATGGTCCAAGTTCCACGCCAATCACATACGCCGCATCCGCACGAAATGCAATCGCATTCGGCCTGCGTCCCATACTGTTCATCAACTGCCCCTCGGCGATGGGGATTTCCTCTAAAATCCCCTCCCCAAGCATCTCGTTTACACTTGTTGTGATTGTAGGAAGTGTCAGTCCAAGTTCCTCTGCAATTGCAGTTCGTGTAGCATTTTCCATACGAAAAATCATATTTTTTATCAATACACGATTCCTTCTCCGTGTCTCTAATAAACTATTGCCTTTTTTCCCCGCCATACGATTTTCTCCATTATCTTAAAACATTTTATAATTATAATCGTCTGATAAATATTATAATACATTTCATGGCGTTTCGACAAACTATTTTTAGCTCTGTTCGATCAGCATTGCACGCAAAACTCCAACACATGCATATTCACGCTTTCCTGCACCCATGCCGATTTTTTTGATCGTAAACGTTTCAGGAAGTTCTTTGTCCGTGCATAAAGCCGCCGCAATGGCTGCTCCTGTTGGTGTCACAAGCTCTCCTTCAACCTGGGTGATATGCAGAGGAAGCTGATGTGCTGACACAACATTGGCTACTGCCGGAACCGGGATCGGAAGCAGGCCATGCTGACACCGTACCATACCTCTTCCCTCATTCAGCTGTGTGACATAGACTTTTGAAAGATTAAGATTATCTGCACACACTGCTGCCGCTGCAATATCTACAATAGAATCCACCGCACCCACTTCATGAAAATGTACCTGTTCCAGTGATACTCCATGCGCTTTTGCCTCCGCCTCAGACAAAATCCGGATGATTTTTTGCGCAATTTCCTTTGCATGCTCACTCATACAAGAATGTTCGATGATATGCAGGATGTCTTTTGGCCCGCGATGTTCATGAGAATGATGCGTATGTCCGTGGTCATGAAGATGTTTTTTTGTCTGGTTGTGTTCATGTCCATGAGGATGATTTTCTTCGCTGTGCGCATGTGCCTGTCCATGCAGATATTCCATATCATGATCATGATTCTCATGCTCAGCATCCAGAATCACAGCAAAGTCACAGGCATCCAGCCCGGATTTTTTGACTCTGCTGATTTTTGTTGTAAAACCTTTGACAGGAAGACTCTCAAGCACTTCCTTTAATTTCTTTTCATCTGCACCGAGATCCAGCATAGCTGCTACAAACATATCTCCACTGATTCCAGATCCGCACTCCAAATATAAACTGTTTCCCATTTCCTGTATTCTCCTGTCTGTTTTCTATATTCTCTGTTCATTATACTATATTTTACGCAAAAAAGGACGCAAACTATACTCAAACGTTTGCGTCCTTTTCTCTTTTTTATTATTTGACTACCTCTACCGGACATGTGTAGACTCTTCTGCCCATCACGTTTACTTTTTTCCCTGTCAATGCAACCGTATCTCTTAACGGAAGATCTTCAGAAGAAGTTCCAACCATAATATCCAGCTTGCCCGGCTCTACCACAAATTCCATGTCCTCATCGTAATAACCAAGCTGTGCGGTATCTAACCGAAAGATCAACTGTTTTGTCTCACCCGGATTTAAATGAACTCTCTTAAATCCGGCAAGCTGTTTATTCGGCCTTACCACATGTGCTCCGTGGAAAGCCTGATAAAGCTGAACAACTTCATCACCTGCTGCGTCTCCTGTGTTGCTTACGCTGCAGGAAATCTCAATCTGTCCATCTGTCGGAATTTCTCTGTCTTTGATTTTCAGATTTTCTACAGCAAACTCTGTATAGCTCAGACCATAACCAAATGGATATAACGGTGTACCAGGACCATCTGTATAACCACCGCTAAAGATCGTTGCACTCGTCACATCACTTCCTGATGCATATCCGGATCCATTTTTATGATTATAAAAGATCGGAATCTGTCCTGCGCTTCTTGGAACAGTCACCGTAAGTTTTCCACCCGGATTTTCCGTTCCATCCAATACGTTGGCAATAACCTCACCCGCTTCCGGTCCCGGCATCCATGCCTGCACAATACCAGAAACATGTTCAGCTGCCCAGTTTACAGAAAAAATTCCCGGTCCGTATAATACGATTACAACTGGCTTTCCTGTTGCTGCAACAGTCTCGAGCAGCTTTTCCTGCACTCCCGGAAGTTCTAAAGACTGACGATCTTTTCCCTCACCTCCAGTAACATTGACCCATCCGCAGTTTCCGCCTAAGGCCATAACCACAACATCACTTTCTTCCGCCGCTTTCACAGCGTCTGCGAATCCTTCTTCTGAACGGTCTATAATATCGCATCCCTCTGCATATACAGTCTCAAAACGCTCTGAAAGAACTTCCCTGAGACTTCTCGCATGCAGTTTTCTCAAAACACCGTTCATATCATCCAATTTCCTGATATCTTGCTCATCAAACATTTCAAACATCGTATCAAACGGCCCTTTTGGTGCTTCATTTTCTGCTTCAGCCTTAGCCTGCTCATCAATCATTCCATTAAATGTTACATCAGCATTTTTCTTTCTCGCTGCATCCATCATTTCAATATAGGCAGGATACGTATATCCACTGACCGGATAACGGAGACTGTCTGCATGCGGTCCGATCACAGCCACTTTCGATCCCTTCTTCAAAGGAAGTACCCCATCGTTTTTCAGCAAAATAATCGAATCCTGTGCAATCTTTTTGCTGACTTCTTCTTTCTTTGGATTACTCAATACCTCATTTAATTTTTCAATTTCACAATAAGGATTCTCAAACAGTCCACGCTTAAATTTAATCGTCAGGATTCTTCTGACTGATTCATCCAAAAGAGCTTCATCCAATTCACCGCTTCTCACATAATTCGGCAGATTACGGAAGGATTCTCCTACGGGAATCTCTGTATCACATCCAGCTTTCTTTGCAAGAAGGCCTGCTTCCATATAAGAATCAGCAACTTTAAAATAATTAAAAGATTTCAACACTGCTGCACCATCGGATGTCAGCATACCTTCAAATCCCATTGTACCCCGCAGCAAGTCTCTCGCTATTTTTTTATTGTCAATAATCGGAAGACCATCAATCTCCGCATAATTTGCCATCATTGCATCCAGCCCAGCCTCTTTGTCAGCAGCTTCAAACGGAGTCGCAAATACCTCATATAATTCACGGTCATTTAATCTTGTTGTAGCTGTATTAAGCCCCGCCTGTGTCTCCGCGTAACCCAGAAAATGCTTTGCAATACAGCTGACACCCTGATTTTGCATGCCGCGTACATAATGAATTCCCATCTGACTGATCAGATACTGATCTTCGCCATAAGTCTCATATGTACGTCCCCATCTCGGATCTCTGGATACATCAATAACCGGACTCATGGCAGATGTGATACCGACTGCCCTTGATTCCTGTCCGATAATGGAACTCATCTCTTCTGCCAATTCAGGTTCCCAGGTGGATCCTACATTCATTTGAGAAGGAAATAAAGTTCCGCCTGCTCCCGGATATCCACATAAATTTTCTGACTGCAATGCCACCGGAATACCAAGTCTTGTCTCGTTTACAAAGAAATCCTGAAGCTGATTGGTGATCTCTGCAATCTGCTTTGGATCCACAAGGCCGACCAGGGAATACTGTGTGATTCTTCCATGGCCATCTTTGAATTTTTCTACTAATGCATCATGGCTTAATTTACCGTCTTCAATAAAGGATGCTGCCAAATCTCCACATAACTGTGCTGCCTTTTCCTCCAATGTCATTCTGGAAAGTAAATCTTCCACACGCACTTCCACCGGTTGACTGGCATCTTTGTATAACATCTTATGTTCCATTATTTTCTCCTTTTTAATAAAAAATTACGACAATAGGGAGTGTCTGGTTGCTCATAGCAATTTATTAAAAGTTTTAACTTAATGGTTAATTTATTATATACACGAAATAGAAAAAAAGTCCATACAAAAATATTTTTTCCACATATGTTCTAAATTTTCATCTTAAAATTTATATAAAATCACGATTTTTTAATAAAATTTCTGCAAAAAAAGAGGAATCGCTTCCTCTTTTTAAAACAAATGCTCAATTTTCAGTTCTCTTATAATCTGCACAATTTCTTTCGTCCTGCTGCATCCAAATTTCCTCAGCAGTCCTTTGATCTGTGTCTTAATTGTACTTGGCTCTACACAGCGGATTCCGGCAATTTCATTTACCTTGTATCCCTGCAGCAGAAGCTTTGTCATCTCACGCTCCGTAGATGTAAGTTTTGAAATATTATTGATAAAAAAAAGAAGGCTCCTCTCACTTTTCTGTAATCTTGCATACTCCTGCATCACTGTCTCGTGGATTTTATTCGACATAACAGGATTTCCGCTCAATGCACATCGTATATGATAAAGCATCTCTTCATCCTCACATCCCTTTACGATATAGTCCAGCGCACCTGCCCCCATTGCAGTAACAATCATCTCTTTCGTCTCATGAGCAGTCAGAAATATCACTTCCGCCTGCGGATTTTCATCTCTGATTTTTTCCGTTGCAGCAATTCCTGCATTCATTGTCTCCATCTCGATGTCCATTAAAATCAGATTATACGATATCGTTTTTGCCAGATTCACAATTTCTTTTCCGGAAGATGCAGTTCCAACAACCTCCATATCGTGCTGATTATTGATTAAATCCGTCAGATCCTCTCTTAACAGCTGAAAATCATCCGCAATCAATATTTTCTTTTTCTCCGACATAATCGTTCATCCTTCTTCCTACTGATACTTCGGCAGTAAAATATAAAAACTGCTTCCCTTACCTGTTTCACTTTCTACATGCATACTGCCAAGATGACTTTTTACAGTCTCTCTCACATAATATAAACCCATTCCCCAGTTAAAATTTGAATTTTTACTGGAGTAAAACGGATCAAAAATTTTCTTAATCTGGCTCTTTGTCATGCCTTTTCCATTATCCTTTACTTCAATCACGGTATAAAGCCGTTCATTTTTACAGTTCAGACAGATTTTTCCCTCCGTTCTCTCTGCAAGCAAAACAGCCTCCTGCGCATTGATCAAAAGATTGTATAACGCTTCACAAAAATGCAGCTTGTCCGCGAGAACCATGGTTACTCCGTCAATATTTATCTCTACGGACACATCCGGATACTTTCCGTGAAACCTCTCTAATGCAGTATCCACAATCTCCTCTATGGGCACCGGCACCATGGTAATTGAATTGGATTTTACGCTGCGGTACAGTTCCTCAATTCTCGTAAGCATAACATCGTTTACATTATGGAGAGAATCTATGTACTGCTTTAATTTTTCCGTGTCAAGTTCCGGCTGTTCATAGAGCTGATCAATCCTTTTATAGATTACTCTCGTTGACAATAGCTGATTTTTCATGCTATGTACAAACATGGATACTCCGATTCTCACAGTATCAAACTTTCGCTCCATGACAACATCTTCCATATTTGCTTCATAATTGCCATGCGTGAAACGAAACAGGCTGTAAAAGCCGAGAATCGCACCAATAATATTTACAATCACCAGTACCATATAACTAAAAACAGACGGATGAATCTGCAAATAACCGATTCCTTTGTTCCAGGCGCTGGAAGAACTGTAAAAGCGATATACCTGTCCCGGATCCTGCTGATAATACAAAATATAAATTCCGGTAATGGAGATCAGAAAAATCATAATCTGAATAAACTGCCTTTTACAGAACTTGATTGTAATGGAAAAAAACTCTACCAGCAAAATAATCACTGCCAAAACCAGATAAATCGTAATCCAGATCAGATTAAAATCTGCGATTCCCTTCTGGATTACTTCCTCTCCAGATACCACTTTCCGATAAATGGCCGGATAGTATAAAATCAACATGGCAAACGGAAGGATTCCTGCCATTTTGTGACAAAATCTGTTCTTGCGAACCACCGGGATCATCGAATACCCAAGTGCCATTTCTAATAAAAAAAATGGAAACAGGATACGACCAATTGCAATCAGATATCCCAGCTGGCCCAGTGTGATCAGAAAATAGCGGATCTGATCCTGTATCCCTTTTGAAAAATACAGAAATTGTATTACTTCCGGGGAAAGCCCGCCTTTTTTTGCGATAAAAATCATGACACCGCCGATCTCAAGCATCAAGCTGACACACAAGCCAAGCAGTAAAATCGATTCTCTCTTTTTCTGCAAAAAAATCAAAAGAATTGACGCAATAACTAAACCAAATGTCAAAATGAGTAACATGTCTTTCTCTCCTGTTTCCATTTTCATCATGGCCGTTCAGCCGATAAAATACTTATCCATATTCTATCACGTTTTATTTACTTTTCAACTTTATTTTCTTTCCGCCTACAAACACATCTGCAATGTCATTCTTTTCATCCAACAGGACAAGGTCTGCATCTTTTCCATTTGCAATCGAGCCTTTTTTATCAAATACTTTGATTAATTTCGCCGGATTTTCTGTAAAAAGTGGAAGAATCTCCTCGAGTCCCTTTCCTGTAAATGCAAGCAAATTCTTTAAAGCAACATCCTGTGTCAGTGTGCTCCCTGCACGCACTCCATTTTCTGCAAGTTTCGCATCTCCATCTTCTACAATGACATCATTGACGCCCAGCTTATATTTTCCATCCGGAAGTCCAGCCGCCATGATGGAGTCCGTGATTGCCACGACTTTATCCAAACCTTTGACTTTCAGCAAAAGTCTTACCGTTCCCGGATGCAGATGTCGTCCATCACAGATTGCCTCACAGTAAATATCCGATTCTAACGCAGCTCCCATAATTGCTGGAAAATGCTGATGCAGTAACTTCATCGCATTCAATGTATGGGTACAGCACTCTGCTCCTTTGCGGATGGCAGCCCAGCTTGTGTCGTAGTCTGCGCCGGAGTGCCCGATTGCAACGGTAATTCCGAGTGCTTTCATTGCCGGGATATCATCCACAATTCCCTCAACCTCCGGTGAAACAGTGATATAACGGATATTGCCTTTCGCTCTTTCCTGGTATTCTTTTAATAATGGCATGTTCGCCTTCTGCAAAAGAGATTCCGGCATGGCTCCTTTGTACTCCGGTGCGAGGAATGGTCCCTCCAAATGGATTCCAAGAAGATTGGCTCCTCCATGTTCCATTTTCTGATGCTTTTTAAACTCATCAATACACCATTCCGTCTGCTCCTTTGTATCGGTTAAAACAGAACATAACCAGGATGTTGTTCCTTTTTCAGCCGCAAAACGACAGATTTTCTCGTAATCCTCTGCAGTTGCCGCATTGACATCCACACCGACTGCCCCATGTGTATGTACATCAATAAAACCGGGAACTACTTTTTTTCCTGCCGCATGATAAATCTCTGCATCCTGTTCCATCTCAACATCCGGCGGAAGAACCGTAATCTTTTCATCTTCTATTTTTATTGTTTTCTTTACAAATCTACGCTCAATATAAACCTCGCCATCTACAATATACTGACTCATGTTCTGCCCCCTTGCACTTTCAGGTAAATGTCCATTACCTTTTATTCTGGAAGATTCGCTACAAATTCTGAAAATTTAATATTAATGTCCGGGTGATCCTGCAGGAGAGTCACTGGAAAATGTGCAGACTTTTCGCCATAAGCAGCATGTCTGACTACGCTTCTGTGCCAGTCGCGGAAACAGCCAAGTCTGATTTTTCTTGCATGGGCAATCTCATAAATGCCGATCGTAATACAATACTGCGGCATATCATCCAATGCACCATTTAAATCACCGATGGAATTTACAGCTCTTGTCTCCTTTGAAATCTCAAGAACCCTTGTATGCTGTGCCAAAAATTCATCCGGACTCATGCTATCAGAAGCTTCATTGAAGGCAACATGTCCATTGATTCCGATTCCGCCAAAGCAGATGTCTACACCGCCTAATTTTTCAATCACTTCCTGGATATGTGCTGTATTCTCCGGATCCGGGAAAATTCTCTGCTCTTTTGGCATAACAAGTTCCGGTTTTATTTTTGTATAAACTTCGCGGTCCATAAATCCACGGAAACTTAATTTTTCCTCTTTGGAAATCCATTTCTGATCATCTGTCAGATACTCATCCATATTGATAAACCATACATTTTTCAGGCTGATATTCTGCTCATTTACCATATCTACAAAATATGGATACTGTCCGACCGGTCCAACCGGACAAATAAAAACAGTAGTTTCACCAAGTGCATTCTTTCTCTTGATTTCCTCCACCATTTCCTCTGCCATGGATTTGAATATCGTCGCATTGTCTTCCATAACAATTAAAGGAATCTTCGGATTTTTTAAAAGTTCTTCTTTATTGTAGTAATAATAATCATGTTTCATTGTCTCTACTCCGATCTTTCTTTTCACATATTTTTATGTAATAGTAACCAATTGTGAAACAAGGCAGCCACACAGACACAGGTACAATCCTGCATCGTGTGACAGCCTTTGTTTTCACTTAATGAACGCTGCTGCGTTCTCTTTTTTAGTATTCGCCAGCTTCTTTCATGACATCTAATAATACATAATCAGATACTGGAGGATCCACTTCAACAGATCCTGCATCAATGAAGTTCTGTTTCTGTAATTCGTAGTAACCTTCTACGGTTCCGTCTGCTGCACCTTCAGAAACCTGTTTGCCAGTTAACCACTCCGCATCACCATGCTGTTCATAAACGGTTTCCTGATCGCTTGCAATCTGTTTTGCAACTAAAGCAGCGGTCTCTTCCTGATGTTCGGTTGCAGCGTAATCCATAGCCTTAAATAATGCTCTTGTGAAACGAACTAATACATCTTTGTTTTCTTCTGCATAGTCTGGCATGCAGATCCAGCTTGCAAGAGAAACTGTCTTATCTGAGAATGTAAGGTTATCTGTTAATTTTGTTGAGTTTGGAACTTCTTCTAAGATCTTTAAGCTGTTTGGTGACCATGTAGCTGCTGCATCCACACCACCGGAAAGCATAGCGGTAACAATTGCAGACGCGTCCATATCAACTGCTTCAATATCATCCATTGTCATTCCGGCACTTTCCAGAGAATTCACAAGAATATCCTGGCTGGATGTTCCGGAAGAATAAGCAACTTTTTTACCTTTCAAATCTTCCACCTTTGTGATTCCCTCACCGCCGATCAGGGCATCACCATTGGAAATATGAGATAATGCAAAAATCGTCGCCTGTCCTTTGATACAAAGTGTGTGCGCACCCTGTCCGATATATCCGGCATCAATACTTCCGGATTCCATAGCTGCAATGATCGTCGGTCCATCCTGGAACTCTGTAAGATTTACTGTAATGCCTTCCTCTTCAAAATATCCCTGTTCAATTGCGTTCTCAATTGACCAAAGACTTCCATAGTTCGGCATATAAGCTACATTTAACGTGACAGGCTCTGCATCTGCTGCAGGAGCTTCTGTATCCTCTGCCGCAGCTTCTGTTGTTTTTGTATCTTTTGCAGTATCTGCTGCCTGATCGGATGATCCGCCGCATCCTACCAGCATACCTGCCGCCATTGTTGCAACCATTAACAAGCTTAAAAATTTTCTTTTCATATCAAATTACCTCCTTATTTTCTAACTTCCAGATATTCCTGATATACTTCACTCCAGATCTGATTCTTAAGATCCATGAATTCTTTTGTCATCTTTGTCTCCTGTGTACGAGGATAAGGAATATTAATTTTTACAATATCTTTGATTCTTCCAGGACGCGCACTCATGATGATAACAGTCTGTGCAAGAATGATTGCCTCTTCGACATCATGTGTGATAAAGAAGCATGTTTTCTTTTCTCTCTGCCATGTCTCCAGCAGCTCTGTCTGTAACTGTGTACGTGTCTGTGCATCCAAAGCACCAAATGGTTCGTCCATCAAAAGAACTTCCGGTTCTGCTGCATATGCACGGGCAATAGCAACTCGCTGTTTCATACCACCAGATAACTCTTTTGGATAATGATCTGCAAATTTTTCCAACTGAACCATCTGCAGATATTTCATTGCTTCCTCTTCTGCCTGCTTTCCTTTGATGCCGCGCATCTCAAGAGCAAACATAACATTCTTTCTTACTGTTAACCATGGAAATAATGCATACTGCTGGAATACAACCCCTCGATCCGTTCCGGTTCCCTTTACTTCTTTTCCATCGCAGTAAACCGCTCCGCTTGTTGGCTCTAACAAGCCCGCAATAATATTTAGTAATGTAGATTTTCCACATCCGGATGGTCCAACGACGCAGATAAATTCGTTGTCATGAATGTCCAGGTCAACGCCGTTTAACGCTACCATCTCCCCGTTTCTTGTATTGTATACTTTCTTTACATTATCAACCTTTACACGAACCGGTCTGCTGTCGTCACGATTAGTTAAATCTCTCTTTTCTCCTGCCATGATGTCAGTCTCCTTTCAAGATATTTAATCAATTTTTCAATAGTAATACCAAGAATACCAATAATAATGATGTATAAGAGCATTGGTGCTGATTCAAAACTGTTGTTTAAGGAACGGATTCTCATTCCCAAACCTGCAATCGCTCCCGTTGACTCTGCCGCAATCAGTGTTGTTAACGCTACAGAAGCGCCAAGTCTTACTGCTGTCAAAATAAATGGTAAAGTTGCCGGAGCAATGACTCTGGTAAAAATGTCTTTATCAGTCGCTCCAAGTACTCTTGCTGCCTTGATCAATGTCTCATCTACGTTGATAACACCCTGGTAGATTGTGATACACATTGTCAGGAAACATGCAATTGTGATAACGATCACCTGTGGTTTTCTGCCGACACCGGCTGCAATTACGATCAGCGGAACGTATGCCAGTGGCGGGATGTTACGAATGAACTGAATCCATGGTTCAATAATAAAACGAACGGGTTTGTACCAGGCCATCATAATCGCAACCGGAAGTGCAATGACAAAGCCTAATACATATCCCAATACTACAGAGATTAAACTGGAGGAAATATCCTGCCATAAAACCCCTCTTTCAATCATTGTCTGAATACTCTTCAGCACAACCACTACATTTGGAAATGCTCGGCTTGTTGCCGGAATAATCGACAATATGTACCAAAGTACCATAGCTGCCGCAAATGAAATTAACAGCCATACTTTTTTTGGTATTCTGTCTGCAAGTGACTTTCCTTTCTTATTCATGATACCGTCTCCTTTCACATCGTTGCTTCGTTCTTGTCTCCAAGTATAAGGTACATTTCTGTTCTTGATAAGGATGAACTTTTTTCATACTTTTTCAAAAACAAAAAGCGCCTGGTTGTTTGAACCAGACGCCCTTGTCGGAATCAGATTATCTACATAAGATGCCACTTAATCTCAAGTGTACCTTCCTGAATGTGAAATTCCTCAAAATAAGCTTCTTCCTTTGGAATCCATTTTTCCGCAAAATCCTTTGCCTTTTCCACGCCATTTCGTTTTATAATGTTTTTCATCTGAGCCTCTTTAGAAATATTCATAAAAATCCGCAGATCATATGGATTTTTAAAATAGGGATGCATGCTGTATGATCCTTCTATAACATTCAACTTTTTATATGGAATCTGATACGCTCCCATAAGCTTCCATTCGCTGCAGCTAAACGGCTGATATACAATATCTTCTTTTTTTTGAATTGTCTGCAGCACTGTCTGAAAAAAGCGTTCATAGTCCACATTTCCGCCAATCTCTTTCATTCTTTCCGGTGTTCGCTGCTCCTGTCTTAAGAAAAAATCATCCATATGAAACAGATTGCAGTCAAATACCTGATGCAGATACTCTCCCAGCGTTGTTTTTCCGCTTCCGCATCTGCCGTCAATGGCAACCAGTATCGGCGTATCGGTGTTCCTTTGTTTTTCCAGAAGCAGCTTTATGGCATCCAACGCTGGTTGAAATCTCTCCCTGCACGTTTTTTTTAATTCCATATTTCCTCTCTCCAATCACGATCATCCTTCTGCATATGCTGCCTCAATCACTCCTGCCGCATATAAACGATTCACTAATACAGGAATCAGAACAAGCTGAATCACGATTCCAGGAACTGCATTTACAAATCCTGCCATGAAAAAAATCTTCCACGTAAATTCTGCTCCCATTAATCCATACACAGCCGCTGAAACAAGTCCCCATATACCTCTTCCAGCCAACATTGCTGCGATCAAAGAAATATATAACGATTTCATATCTTTGTATATTTTCTTTGACAGAAAGCCAGCCACAAATCCATATGCTGCCAGTTCAAATGCCATGCAAACTGCATTCGGCATCATCACAGGCATCCCAAATGTTACACTTCGAAGCAGCGGTGTAATAAATCCAACGATCAATCCATATGGCCATCCACAGATAAATCCACATAACAAAACCGGAATATGCATTGGACAGAGCATCTTTCCAACTGTCGGAATATTCATTGTGACACATGGAAGCAACAGCCCGATTGCCAAAAATATCGCTGACAAAATTGTCATTTGTAAATTCATTTTCCTCTTCATCATAAAACCCTCCATAATTTTTGTCTTGCTTTTATTTTTTCACATTATAGCATAATTCCTCTTTCTGCATACAAATTTTTCATCAAACGTTTGCGTAGTTTTTTGCGCAATTTTTGTGTATACTATGATAAGATATAGACAAATAAAAACAAGGTATTCTATAACAAAATCAGAAAGGCAAGGTGCCACGCTATGACATTAAAAGATATCGCAAAGGAAGCCGGCGTATCCATTTCCACCGTCTCCAGGGTCATTAATGGAAATTCATCCAACGCTGCAAGCAAACAGATGCAGGATAAAATATGGAAAATCGCACGTGCCGGCGGTTATGTTCCAAATGTCTCTGCCCAGGCATTAAAACAAAAAACTTCCAAACATACACGCCATCACTCTATCGCCTGTGTATATGCCCGCACACAGGATGCACAAAACGATGCTTTTTTTTCCACGCTCACAAGAAGTATGGAACAGGAAGCCCTAAAAGAAGGATATATCGTAAAATATTCTTTCTCGGCAATCGATATCCACAATCCTGTCACACAGAACCAGATTATGAACAACGAAGTAGATGGCGCCGCTATTTTGGGCCGATGTGACAAGGAAACTTTAAAGTTTATGAAAAATCATTTCCGCAAAGTTATTTATACCGGATTAAATCCACTTGATGCTGACTATGACCAGGTCATCTGCGATGGCAATGCAGTTGCTTCCGATGCTGTCAACCACTTAATCTCGCTTGGTCATTCAAAAATCGGCTATATCGGTGAAACAAAAAATGAAATTCGTTATGAAGCCTACTGCAACACCCTAAAAAAACACAGGATTCCTTTTGACAAAAATGTCATTGCAAATGTGACTGGCTGCTCCGAGGGTGGATATGAAGGTGCCAAGCGCGTGCTGGAGCGTTCTTCCGAAGTAACTGCGTTTTTCTGTATGAACGATATTACTGCGATTGGTGCAATCCGTGCAATCCATGAATGCGGTTATCAGATTCCATCTGACATTGCAGTGATCAGCATGGATGACATTGAGATTGCCCAGTATATCTCACCAATGCTTACCACGATGCATATTCCGATTGAAGAAATGGGAAAAATGACTGCTAAAATACTAATCGACCGCATTAATAATGGGCACACGCTCCCATTAAAGATGTCACTGCCTTATTATATGGCAAAAAGAGAAAGCTGCCCGTAAGACAACTTTCTCTTTTCCTATTCATGAGATTTTTTCATCCAGCTTGCTTTTATTGCGTAATTTCTTCGATCTCTCTCATCCAGAGTGTGGAGCATGCATCACTCGGCATACGCAGATCGCCTCTCGGAGATACCGCAACGCTTCCCACTTTCGGGCCATCCGGCAGACAGGAGCGTTTGAAATGCTGCATAAAGAAACGGCGATAGAACGTTTTCAGCCACTTCAAAATGGTCTCATCGTCATACTCTCCCCCAAATGCAATCTTCGCCATCCGGTAAATCTTCTTCGGCGGGAAGGTCCAGCGGAGCATATAGTATAAGAAGAAATCATGAAGCTCATACGGTCCCACCAGATCTTCTGTCTTCTGAGAAATCACACCATCCTTCGGAGGCAGAAGTTCCGGACTTACCGGTGTATCCAGAATGTCCAGAAGGACACTCTCCAGCTGCTCATCTTCACAGGTGTCCGCATAATATTTTACAAGGTGACGTACCAGTGTCTTCGGAACAGAAGCGTTCACCCCATACATGGACATATGGTCGCCATTGTAGGTTGCCCATCCAAGTGCCAGTTCAGACAGATCTCCCGTTCCGATTACGATGCCGCCCGTCTGGTTTGCCACATCCATCAGAATCTGTGTCCGCTCTCTTGCCTGAGAATTTTCATAAGTAACATCATGTTTCTCCGGGTCATGTCCGATATCACGAAAATGCACATGGACTGCTTCTTTGATATTGACCTCGCGCAGCGTTGCGCCAAGCTTTTCGCTCAGCAGGCAGGCATTGTTATACGTTCTGTCTGTTGTTCCGAAACATGGCATCGTGACTGCTGTAATCTTTTTCCTCGGGATTCCGAGCATATCAAATGCTCTTGCCGTTACCAGCAGTGCCAGCGTGGAGTCAAGTCCGCCGGAAAGTCCAATGACAGCACTCTGCCCGTGAATGTGTGCCAGACGAGTTTTCAGTCCCATCGCCTGAATATTCAGGATTTCATCGCATCTTCTGTCTCGCTCTTCTTTCACGCCCGGTACGAAAGGTTTTGGATCAAAGGTTCTGTCAAGCTTTGTCTCCTCTTTCTCAATCTGGAACTCTGCTTCATCATAAAAAATGTTATTTTCATCCTTGTCCCCCGTAAACAGATACGTGGTCATTCTGCGCCGCTCGTTAACAAGACGCTGCAGATCCAGATCTGCATAAACGGCTCCGGAAGTAAAACGTTTGCTCTCAGCCAGAAGCACACCATTTTCTGCAATCAGGTTATGTCCGCCATAAACAACATCCTGCGTGGATTCTCCTTCGCCGGCAGAAGCATAGATATAGCCGCAGAGCAGTCTTGCCGACTGGTTGCTGATCAGACTTCTGCGATAGGAATCCTTACCGACTACTTCATCGCTGGCAGACAGATTGACAATGAGTGTCGCACCGTTTAACGCATGCTGTACACTTGGCGGATTCGGTGCCCACAAGTCCTCGCAGATTTCCACAGCAACCTTCAGAGACGGCATCTGTGAACAGGTAAACAGCATGGTGGAGCAAATCGGTACTTCACAGTTGCGGAACTCATCTTCATCCACATCTTCTTCCTCATTCTCCATATCGAAGAAAGAGATCTCTTCAAATGGTTCTGGCTTCAGCTGCACCATACCGTCAACATCTGCACCGGATGTAAAATAGCGTCCTTCATAAAATTCATTGTAATTGGGAAGGTGAATCTTCGGCACCAGTCCAAGAATCTCACCGCGGTTGATTCCCGCTGCCGCATTGTATAACTTGCCCTTATACTCGATTGGCAGTCCCACAAAAATCAGCGCATCCAAATTCGCCGTCTCATCAGCAATGCGCAGAAGCTGTGCTTTTGCCTCCTCCAGAAGCAATTCCTGCCAGAACAGATCTCCGCAGGTGTATGCAGTGATACAAAGCTCCGGCATCACAATGACCTTTGCGCCCTTTGCAGCCATTTTCTTTGCAAGGCTGATAATCTCCGTGGCATTGTACTCACAGTCTGCCACTTTTACCTTCGGTGTTCCGGCACCGACTTTCACAAATCCATCTTTCATCTCTTCCTCCGTTCTGTGTGCTCGTTTCTCACACGATTATCTGCATCGTTTTAAGATTGCCTTTAATTCTTCGATGGTAAATACATAATTGGTATTGCAGAAATGGCAGTTGAGCTCTACCGGCTTGCCATCTGCGATCATCTGTTTGATTTCCTGTTTTCCAATGCTGATGAGTGCTTTTTCGACTCTCGCCTTGTCGCAGTTACAGTAAAACTCCACTGGAAGCGTATCATTCATCTCCACGCCGAGATTGCCCAGAAGACGCTGCAGCAGGTCCTCCGGTGACATTCCCTCATCCAGAAGAGCCGTCACAGACGTAATCTCTTTGAGATTTTCTTCCAGTGCAGAAATCACAGACTCCTCCGCAAACGGCATCAGCTGAATGATCCATCCGCCCGCCTGGCGAACCGTATTGTCCCGGTTCATCAGTACACCGAGACCTACCGTGGACGGCACCTGCTCACTTGCCGCAAAATAATACGTCAGGTCATCTCCGATCTCACCAGTCTTTAATTCTGTCTGACCCAGATAAGGCTCTTTCAATCCCATGTCTTTGATGACATTCAAAAATCCGATTCCAACGGCAGAACCAACGTCAAGCTTTCCTTTGTCATTCGGAGGCAGGATGACGGATGGGTTTCCCACATAGCCTTTTACATGTCCCTGAGAATCTGCCGTCACGGTCAGACCGTTTAACGGACCGCTGGCATGAATCTGCAAAGTCAGAAGATCCTTCTCCCCTTTCATCATCGCGCCCATCATCGCACCGGCAGACAGCAGCCGTCCCAATGCTGCCGTTGCCACAGGGCTTGTGTCATGCGCCTTTCTGGCAGCCTCCACCGTATCTCTTGAAGTAATGGCAAACGCCCGGATCTGACTGTTTGCCGCCGTTGCTCGAACAATATAATCTCCCATGTTAATCTCCATTCTATTTTCTCTTTTTTCCTTTTTCCCGCGCCACCACATATATGCGCTCGCTGTCCTTGCGCGGTGCATCATGGGTAAACGCATCATAAGCAGTGATATATTCCATTCCTGCCTCTTCAAGCAGTGTCTGAATCTCTTCCAGCGTATATGCCTGCTGATAATGAATCTCTTCGTATTTGCGGCACAGATCGTCCTCCACCGGAATAAAAAGAGCAAGCTGGTATACATTCAATCCAGTCTCTTCGTCATACTGATTCTCCCAGATAAAGCTTCCCTCATCCCGGTTCTCCGCAATGGTATTATCTCCAAGAAGATGCTCATATTTGTAAACCGTATTCAGATCAAAAATAAAAATTCCGCCCGGATCCAGATAGTTGTTCACCAGCCGGAACACCTCCAAAAGGTCTTCTTCCTCTGTGATATAATTTATGGAATCGCAGATGCTGACAACCGCTTTCACCGTTCCATACAATTCAAATTCCCGCATATCCTGCAGCAGATACAGAATATCATGACCGGATTCCTGTTTTTTATCCATAGCCTTTTGCAGCATCTGAGGTGCATTGTCAATTCCAATCATATCATATCCTCTGGCAGCCAAAAGCTCTGTCATGCTTCCTGTTCCGCAGCCAAGTTCCAGCACCAGTCCGTCCTGCACACCGTATTCTCTTAAGAGTCCTGTCAGATACTCACACCACTGTTCATACGGGATGTTGTCCATGAACATATCATAGACCCTGGCAAAATCACCATATGCTTCCATTTTCACATAAATCCTTTCTTTCTGAATCGTTGTTTCCCCGAAAATAATTATACTATTATCGATGAAAAATGTACAGTTCTGCTTTCAAATCTGGCTTATTTCAAATTCGTATCGTTACTGTTCACAGTAACTTCGTATCACATTTACACTTTTTCTGTCCGATATCCATATTGACATAAAAATGCATATGCTATAGAATGTTTTCTGCTTTTCGTATATAATTTTTTTATATATCATTTTTATCAATCACACAAAGGAGAACAATTATGAGTCAACCTCAAGCTGTCGAAAACAAAATGGGCACGATGCCCATCCCAAAACTTCTTTTTAGTATGTCTCTGCCGCTTATGCTTTCCATGCTGGTACAGGCACTCTATAACATCGTGGACAGTATTTTTGTATCCATGATCAATGAAAATGCACTGACTGCTGTATCTTTGATCTTTCCTGTTCAAAACCTGATGATTGCTCTTGCCGCCGGCACTTCTGTCGGTGTCAATGCACTTCTGTCACGAAATCTTGGAGAGCAGGATTTTGAGGGTGCCAACAAAGCTGCCATCAACGGACTGTTTCTGTCACTGCTCAGTTATATCGCCGTTGCCGTTCTTGGCGGTTCTCTGTCACACTGTTTCCTTTCGGTTCAGACAAACGATCCGCAGATTGTCACTTACGGAACTACCTATATGCGCATCATCACCGTCTGCAGCTTCGGATGTTTCCTTCAGATCATGCTGGAGCGTCTCCTGCAGTCCACCGGGCGCACCGTCTGCACCATGGTCACACAGGCTACCGGAGCCATCATCAATATTATCATGGATCCGATTCTGATCTTCGGTATTGGCATTTTCCCGAAAATGGGCGTTGCCGGCGCTGCCATTGCCACCGTATTCGGACAGATCGTAGCCATGATCCTGGCACTGATCATGAACCTCAAGGTAAACAAAGACATTCAGCTGCATTTTCGAAGCTTCCGCCCCTGTGCATCGACCATCGGACGTATCTATGAGGTAGGTGTACCGAGTATTGTCATGCAGTCCATCGGCTCTGTCATGACCTTTGGTTTTAACAAAATCCTTCTTATGTTCACGCCGACAGCTACCGCCGTATTCGGTGTTTACTTCAAACTCAACAGTTTTATTTTCATGCCGATTTTTGGTCTGAATAACGGAATGGTGCCGATTGTCGCTTACAACTACGGAGCCCGCAACAAAAGACGTATCATTCAGACAGTCAAACTCAGTGTCGCTTCTGCAGTCAGCCTGATGCTGATCGGACTTGCACTGTTTATCCTGATTCCAGACAAGCTTCTTGGACTGTTTCACGCTTCTTCCGAAATGCTTGCCATCGGCGTTCCGGCGCTGCGGATCATCTGCCTGAGTTTCCTGTTTGCCGGCTACTGTATCATCGTCGGTTCGGTCTTCCAGGCTCTTGGAAACGGTGTGTACAGTCTGATCGTCTCTCTGGCAAGACAGATCTTTGCTATCCTGCCATCCGCCTATATTCTCGCCAAGATTTTTGGTCTTCATGCGGTATGGTGGTCCTTCCCGATTGCCGAACTGGTATCGGTAGCCATGACAACCATTTTCTTTCGCAGGATTTACCGCGAAAAACTGGAACATCTTTAATCACACAAATGCCGAAAGGCTGTTGTACCAAACGTTGTACAACAGCCTTTCGTATTTACTCGCCTCGTTTTTCTTTCAACTTTTTCTGTCTTTTTTCCACATCGGGATCTTTCTTCATATTTCCATACTGGAAACGGATACCAAGTGCTGCAGTCACCGCACCGGCTACAACCGCAATAAAAGGATTCCCCACCTTCAAAAGCATGCAGACAACTTTTGCAGCCCCCAGACCGCCGCAGATACCGGTCACCCAGGTAACCAGCAGATCCTCGTAGGTAAACGCAGCAATTCCTGCCACGATTCCAAGCGCAACAAATCCCATATGTACTGCCATCGATGCCATCGGGAACAAAACCTCAAACGTCAGAAATACAACGCCGCCGCACAGAATCACCAGCCCCAGCCGATAGACAAGATTCGCCAGCATGGCTACTGCCATACCGCATCCTACTGCAATGATAAAAATCGTATTCTTATCACGAAACGTCTTCAAAGCAAACGCGCCTCCGGCAATACCGCCGATCACCAGTGCGATAATGCTCATCCACAGACGCATCATCTGGTATCCCCAAAAGCAGTTTAAAATGGCAAATACAACAGCCGCAGCCATCACTGCCGTCATAATCATATTCCAATTGCTCTCAATCTTATCCCAGTATCCCATGTACATCAGGCGTTCCCGGAATATATCCAGCTTACTCAAATATTGTTCCATAATCTTCCTCCTCCCTGTTTTTCAAGGCGGTTTCATTATAGCACATTTTCCTGTTCCGTCAAAACCTTTATCTGCGAATCAGAAAATGCTGCCGATAAGCCTCCGGTTTTACCAGCACCTGATAAATCTCTTTTAACTTCTGCGCAGCCAAAGCGGAATCGGCTTTTGCCTTACATCCTTTCGCCATGATCACATATTCCACCCCAAACAGTCTCGTGGTAAAATCACATTTTGTCATTCCACATTTTTCTTCATAAAATCTGACACGGCGCAGTTTTTTCTGATGATCTTGCTCATTCTCAAAAAACTCCGGATTTTCTGACTCCAAAATCACCATCTCGTACTCCTGATAGATCTGCCACAGCATCGCCAGAGCCTTCTGTCCGTAACCTTTTCCCCGCATATCAGAGGCTACTGCAAAATAATCCAGCAGCACAGCATCTCTGTTCCTGTTCTCAGAACACAATGCATATCCGATAAAACGACCTTCCTCATGAAAGGCAAAGCTATCATACAGTCCCAGATTCATCATCCGCTCAATGTGACTGAATGGTTTTAATTCGATTGGCGGAAAATCCTTTCTCATATACGTTTCATAAATCTCCAGTGTTTCCTCCACTGTCAATCTCTTATAATTACACATAAGACCTCCCAAATTTTCAACAATGTTAGAGTTGTCCACTATCCTATCACAAATCCTGCTCTTTTTCCACCAATATTTTTCCAATTTCCACAAAATCTTATTTATAAAATTCTTTTTATAGTTATTCACGTTTCTTTAACTTTTTAATCACAATTTGAACACAATTGAACGGTATATTAATACTTGTAAAAGCCGTAAGGACTTTTTCATATAATTTTTCTTTTTCATATGCCGGGTCGCGAGGCCCGGCTCTTCCTTCAAAGTTTTACCATTTTATATGTAAACATAAAAACGCTGCAGACTTTTTCATCTGCAGCACTTCTTTTTTAAATATTATTTTCTCCTACCAATCGAAGCACATCTTCAATCTCTTCCTTTGGCATATCCAGGAAAATAGATAGCTCATCCACAGAAAACTCCAAATCGTCATCCCCATCCGTCAGATCTTTCACGGCTTTCTCCAGCCTGGTCACCTTGTCTACCATCGTATCATCCCGGCGTTTCTGCTCTGTCTGTTCTTCAATCATATAGAGAATTCCGTCACGGATTCCCTTTTCCATCTGTAAGTCAACATGCTCCGTTGATTCGATGCGGTTGAGCGCCATCATCAGATGTACATTTCCCTCTGCGATCGTATCAGCCAAGGGAACCTGCGCATGGTGAAGCTCCACGGCAATGTCCGCCACAAGCGGCATATAAAACTCAACCGCCTTCTGCAGGGCGTCAGCATCCCCTTTCTGTACTTTCTCAATCAGTACCTCAATCGGCTCATCTGCTTTCGGAAGCTGCTTCAATGTCTCCTGGTACTTTTTGAGATAAGACTTTTCTTCTTCACTCAGCGGCGCTGTCTGGTACTGTACACTGTCCGAAGCTTCCTGCGCAGAATCCGTCTTCTCCTCTCCACGGCCTGTCACCTGAATCTTCTGGACAGCCAGATACTCATATACCTTACCAAGCTGTTCTTCAGACAAGGCATCGTCACGAAACAATTCTTCCACCTGTAAAGCGTCAATGCAATTGCCGCCGGCTTTTCCCGCTTCCACTATCTGAACCAGTTTTTTCTGAAATTCCTTAATATCCATACGGTCTCCTTCTATTTGCTTTTTTTATCCTTCTTGCCGGGATGAGGCATCTGATCGATCAGCTTCTCTACCAACATTTTTTTCACATAGACGTCGAAGCACAGCAGACAGATAAACGTGAAATTCTGCAAAAATTCCTTTTCCTCTTCCTCTGCATCCGGAAACGACTGCTCTGCCGTATGAAAACGCTTGGCAATGTCTTTCATAATCGGCTCAATCTGCTCCATCTCCAACTTCATAATCTCATCATAAACCTCTGTCATTTCCATACTGTCATCACTCACGTCAAAATGTTTCTCTGTGATCGGCTTCAGAAGCGTCTGAATATCATTAATCGATAAAATATTTTTGAAATAATAAATAAACGTTAACAGCAATATATGCTCTTTCGAATATTTCTTCTTCACCGGAGGCGGCAGCAAATCGTTTTTGGCGTAATTGTTGATCATCGTTTTTGTCAGCACTTTATCTTCCGGATATCGTTTGCAGGATTTTAATTTGGATTCCATAAATGTGGTGACCTGATCCATATACAAATCAATTCCAGGTATCTCTTCCGGTTTGATATAATCGATTCTCGAAAGGCTGGACAAAATACTATTCAGCAAGTCGTTTTTATCTATGGTCATTTCTCTCCCCCATTTTCTAAGCATCTCTGTTTGTTCCACTTCATTATATAGTTTTCAAAACTACATGTAAAGAAATTTTTTGAAGGAAAAAGACTGCCGCAGAAACTCTTCGAGATATCCGGCACACTCCGTATATCCTGTCATCTGCGGCAGTCCTGGGCTCATTTTAAGATTCCTTTTCTTCCATTTCGATTCCCATACGTTCAAATACCATACGATAGCCATCACATCCATAATTCAGAGATCGATTCACACGGCTGATCGTTGCTGTGGAAGCTCCTGTCTTATCGGAAATATCCAGATATGTCTTCTTCTCCACGAGCATCTTCGCTACCTCGAATCGCTGTGACAATGAAAGAATCTCATTGATGGTACAGACATCTTCAAAAAAAGCGTAGCATTCTTCTTTATCTTTCAGATGCAGGATGGCTTCAAACAAATGATCCACTGCCTCTGTTCTTATTTTCTTACCCATATACTTTCCTCCATGGAATCAACGTTATTTTTATTTTAACATATTAACGCTGTAGATTCAAGAATTGTAAGTATATTTCACAATCTTATTTCCATTTTGCGTACAAAACAACGCCTCTTCCGGCTGTACGCGGAATCGAAGTCACTTTCTTGGTATATTTCTGATCGGTATACCATCCGGCGAATTTGTACCCCTCCCTGACAGGATTGGCAAGAACCGTTCCCCGCTGATAAAAATAATATGGATTGGTGTCTGCATTTTTTCCGCCGTTTAACTGATACTTCACCACATATCCGCTGATTGCTTTCGAATATTTGCTGAATATCTTCTTATCCGTCGAGTCATAGCGATATGCCTGGATCCTCACGTAATATCTGCGCTGACAGTCTTTTTCCCGAATCAGCTTCGCATCCTTGTCAGAATCTACATATACATACTTAACTGTTCCCGCCGCAAAAGAAGAGGAATGCGAATAGGCGATGCGATATCCGTCCGCATTCTCAACCTGACTGAAATACACACGCAGTCCCACACCATCGCTCTTATAATACTTCACACTGCTGGCACCTACCTCAACCTTCTCCCATTTGGCATACAGCGCGTAATTGCGTGCCGATGTCTTACTGATCTTCGTAATCCGGCTCGTAAAGCTGCTGTCCTTATACCATCCGGCAAACAGATATCCCTCTCTTGTCGGATCCTCCAGATTGACCTCATTGCGAAAATAGCTGGAAGGATTTTCACTGCTGTTCACGCCGCCGTTCAGATAGTATGTAATTTTGTAGGAGACAGGTGCCGATGTCGTGTCTGTGTACGGCACCGAAGACATCGGATAACGCTCATTAAACGCATCTGTTCTGTATTCCGTATCCCGGATATGGTCGTGATTAAACTGACTCCAGGTACCGCCCTTCAGAAAATATTTAAAATTTTCCGGATCACTTCCCGCATCCCAGGTGCTGTCCAGGTTATAATAGCGCCCCCGAATCCGTGCAATGTTCCAGGCATGACCTTCTCCCTGACTGTATCCTCCGATAAATCGGACAGAAAGTCCTGCCTCCCGCAGAAGACGGTACATCAGATTCGCATACCCCTGACAGATTGCACTGTTGTGACGCAAGGCATTATACGCAGAATATTTGCCGAGATAATCCTCATTATTCAGGTTTGCATAGTCATACGAAACATTCTGCGTGATATATATGTACACCGCCCGAATAATCTCATATTCGCTGGTCATATGGTTGATACCAAGCTGTGACATCAACGTTTTCACACGATTGTCCACCCATTGCTCCTGACTGGCTGTACTCATATAAATAAAAATACCATTAAAGGTATAATAATAGCCGCCGCCTGACGGCGTACGAATCTTGTCCGTGTCTATCCGGGTAGTAAAACTGTAAAAATGCCATCTCAGATAATCTCCCGCATTGGGGGCCGTCTCATCTGTTGCAGCACAAGCCTGATTGACCACATCCATCAGCACTTCTTTCCAGTTTGTTTTGGTGGAATATACGCGGAAATTCACTCCGGAAGTTCGATTCAGCATCTTGGTGCGCAGATAAAGACCTGCATTTTTCACCGAAGAATAATAAGGTGCAGAAGAGGCTCCTACGCATTCTTCCTGACTGTCCGCCTCTTGCATCGGCACCGGCACAGAAATATCTTCATTCTCATAAATCGGATTGATGAGTGTCCTGTCATCCGCCGTATCCGAGGCTGCCATGACAGGCATCGACATCATAAATAACAGGGTCAGACATGTAAAAAATAATCTGATTTTCTTCATTCAATCCCCTTCTTACTTCTTGTGTAAATACGGCTGCAGAGCATCAAAACTGCGGTTGATGATGAGTTCCTCCGGAAAATCTGCTTTTTCCAGCACCGGAATCGCATACTGGAACACACCGATATGCTCATCAAAATGGGCATCGCTGTTGACCACAATAGGCACCTCATATTCTTTGCAGTATCTTAAAATCTCCAAGTCATTCTCTTCTGTGTTGGAGCGGTAACACTGCGGATTCAGAGAATTGTTATTCAGTTCAATGAGCTTGTGATGCTCTTTGGCTGCCCGCACCAGCTGTTCATAATCTGTGCAGAAACGTCCGTCATCCGGATGTCCGATGATATCCACATACGGATTCTCCATCACTTTCAGATACGCTCTCGTGTTCTCTTCCTTCGTTCCTGCCTTTACACAGGGAAGATGCATACTTGCGATCACAAGATCCAGATTCTCCAGCTCTCCCTGCCTCAAATCCAGCTTTCCGTCATGATTGACAATGTTTGCCTCTGTTCCCAGAAGAAGACGAACGCCATACATTTCTCTCGGAAGGATTTTCAGATTGTGAAAATAAAAATTCTGGCAGCTTCCCGGCATAGAAGGCCCATGTTCTGTGATTCCCAAAACCTCCAGCCCCTTATCGGCTGCCGCCCTTACCATTTCCCGAAGTGTATTATATGCATGACCGCTTACAACTGTATGTGTGTGCAAATCCATTACATTTCTCATAATAAATTCACTCCTGTATCTCATCAAAAAAACTATTGGTTAACCGTTTGTTTCCTTATTATAACGCAAAAAAAATAGCAAGTAAAGGGGCGAAAAAGTGTCTTTCATTACACTTTTTTGCCCCTTTGTAAAGGAATTGGAAATTACAATCGATTAAATAATTTCACTGAACAGATTTTTCACTGTCGGATAGATTTTTGCAAATTTCTGATATTTTTCCTCATATTTTGCTGCCAGTTCCGGATCCGGCTCTACGGTATCGATAACTTTTACAATCTTGGCTGCCGCATCTTCGACAGAGGCAAATTCTCCATTCGCAACGGCTGCCAGCATTGCTCCGCCCATCGCAGGGCCTTCCTCAGATTCGATGACATCCACTTTAATATTCAGAATATTGGCGATCATCTTTTTCCACAGCGGGCTCTTTGCGCCGCCGCCGCAGATTTTGGTGCGCTCAATCTGCACGCCAAGAGATTTTGCAATTTCAAAGGAATCACGGATTGCAAACGCAACACCTTCCAGAACAGCCTGTGTCATATCTGCTCTTGTCGTATCCATCGTCATTCCGATGAAGGTACCTCTTGCATTTGGATTGTTGTGCGGAGAACGCTCTCCCATCAGATACGGAAGGAAAAATACGTTGTTCTCACCCAGTTTCTCAATCTTTGCCTGCTCTGCCGGGTAATCCTTCGTTCCGATGATCTCATCCATCCACCATTTGTTGCAGGATGCCGCACTTAACATACATCCCATCAGGTGATAGTGACCATCTGCATGAGCAAATGCATGCAGCGCATTGTATTTATCTACACCAAATTCTTTGCTGGAGATGAAAATGGTTCCGCTGGTTCCCAGGGAAATATTACACATACCGTCACCAACCGTACCTGTTCCTACTGCTGCTGCCGCATTGTCTCCTGCGCCGGCAACAATCTTACAGGTTTCCGGAATTCCCAGTTCTTTTGCCACTTCCGGTTTCAGGGTTCCCACTACCTCATAGCTCTCGAACAGCTTCGGCAGCTGAGACTCCCGGATGCCGCAGATTTCGATCATCTCTTTGGACCAGCACTTATTCTGTACGTCCATCAGAAGCATACCGGATGCATCGGAATAGTCAGAACAGTGTGTGCCGGAAAGCATATATGCGAGGTAATCTTTTGGAAGCATGATCTTCTCGATTTTTGCAAAATTCTCAGGCTCATTTTCCTTCACCCAGAGAATCTTCGGAGCTGTAAATCCGGCAAACGCAATATTCGCTGTGTACTGAGACAGTTTCTCCTTGCCGATCACATTATTCAGGTAGTCCGTCTCTTTTCCCGTTCTTCCGTCGTTCCACAGAATAGCCGGACGAATCACCTGGTCGTCCTTATCCAGGATCACAAGACCATGCATCTGTCCACCAAAGCTGATACCAGCCACCTGGCTCTTGTCGCATTCTGCAGTCAGCTCTTTGATTCCCTCCAGAGACTGGGTCCACCAGTCTTCTGGATTCTGCTCAGACCATCCCGGATGCGGGAAGGACAGAGGATATTCACGGGAAACGATTTTCTGAATTTTTCCATCCTGATCCATCAAAAGCAATTTGACTGCGGATGTACCTAAATCAACACCGATATATAACATAAGCTCCTCCTTGGATTATGCAAATGGGTTTTCTGTTGGGTAAAGCACTCCTGCCGGACGGTTGTATCCGATCTCCTCTACAGGAACACCGATGTATTTGAATACTTCATACAGAGCTTTGCCCTGGTTGCCAAATGCAACTGCGCCGTGGTGCGGATAGTTGCCTTCGATGAGTACGTGACGGTAGAATCTTCCCATCTCTTTGATTGCGAAAATACCGATTCCTCCGAAGGAACGTGTTGCTACAGGAAGAACCTCACCCTGTGCAATGTAAGCTCTCAGCTTGCAGTCTGCTGTGCTCTGCAGACGGTAGAATGTGATATCTCCAGGAACAATATCTCCTTCCAGAGTTCCCTGTGTTACTTCTTCCGGCAGACTTCTTGCCATGATCATCTGATATTTCATAGAGCAGAAGGACAGTTTGGAGGAAGCTGTATTTCCACAGTGGAATCCCATAAATGTATCTTTCTGTGTATAGTCGAATTTACCTTTGATGTCGCTCTCGTACATATCAGCCGGTACGGTGTTGTTGATGTCAAGCAGTGTCACAACATCATTACTTACGCATGTTCCGATGAACTCGCTGAGTGCTCCGTAAATATCAACCTCGCAGGATACCGGAATTCCTCTTCCTGTCAGACGGCTGTTTACATAGCAAGGAACAAATCCGAACTGTGTCTGGAATGCAGGCCAGCATTTTCCGGCGATTGCCACATATTTTCTGTATCCTTTGTGCTCATCGATCCAGTCAAGCAGTGTGATCTCATACTGAGCCAGTTTCGGAAGGATTTCCGGTTTCATGTTTCCGGTTCCAAGCTCTGCTTCCATCTCTTTTACAACATCCGGAATACGTGGGTCACCTGCATGTTTGTTGAAGGCTTCAAACAGGTCAAGCTCAGAGTTTTCCTCAATCTCAACGCCCAGGTTGTAAAGCTGTTTGATCGGTGCGTTACAAGCCAGGAAGTTCAGTGGACGAGGACCAAAGCTGATGATTTTGAGGTCTTTGAGACCAACGATTGCGCGTGCGATCGGAACGAACTCATTGATCATATCTGCACACTCTTCTGCTGTTCCAACCGGATACTCCGGAATGTATGCTTTGATGTTTCGCAGTTTCAAGTTGTAGCTTGCGTTGAGCATACCGCAGTAAGCATCTCCGCGTCCCTGGTGCAGGTTGTCACCTGTCTCCTCAGAAGCTGCTACGAACATTGCAGGTCCGTCAAAATGTTTTGCCAGAAGTGTCTCAGAGATTTCCGGACCAAAGTTTCCAAGGTATACAACCAGAGCGTTGCATCCAGCTGCTTTTACATCTTCCAGAGCCTGTACCATATGAATCTCGCTCTCTACGATACAGATCGGACATTCATAAATATCTTCTTCACCATATTTTGCTTTGTAAGCATCTACCAGTGCTTTTCTTCTGTTTACGGATAAAGATTCCGGGAAACAGTCTCTGCTTACAGCTACGATACCAATTTTTACTTTTGGAATGTTGTTCATGATTTTTTTCCTCCTGTTTTCATGAATATATTAAAATTATTAAGCTCAAAAAATGTATTCAATTAAATATGTAAGTTCTCACCTTTCAGTCCATTGAAAGCGCCCTCAATCTTCGCATCCTCATGCGCGATCAGCCATTTATTTCTTGCAAATAACAGCTTGTCTTCCGGAGTCTTCTCCTCTGCCTTCTCAATGTCCGTATTCGTTCCCTTCGGAAGAACTACCACACACTGGAATCCATCTTCCTTCACATGACATGGTGCATAGTGAAGTGTGGTTGCATATACTTCGATTACAGTTCCCGCAGGTACAAGGAACGCCTCTACTTTTGCTGTGTCGTAAGTCCAGTCAGCTTCCACATCCTCTTCCTTGCCAAGAAGCAGAACCAGATCTTTTACCGCAATGTTTACCTCTGAATCTCTGTGATATTCCAAAGCGTTCAGATATGTGTTGTGTCCGTTGCAGTATCCAATCTCAATCGGCATACCGCCGTACAGGCTGTACGCAATCTCTTTTGCACTGCCGCAGGACTCCAGCACAGGCACAGATGCCTCGTAAACAACGTCTTCCGGCACAGGTGTAGAAGCCATCGCAGCAATGATATCCTCACATGCCAGTCCCTGAATCACCTTGCCATATTTTTTAAATGATGCGTCGGTTACTTTTTGGATTACCATTTCAATTCCTCCCATACATTTAATTAGTTTAGTCATTGAACTATATATAATGTATCATTCTTTTTCAGAAAGGTCAATAGGTATTTGTAATTTTTCTCAAAAAAAGAAGGGACTGTTTTTTACAACAATCCCTCTTATCTGTATTTCTCTCTTATTCTACTGCATTGCCCTGACAATCATAGATATGATAGCCTTCCTCACAGGCTTCACGGGCATTCTCCAGACTGGAAAAAGCGCCGATCTGGCTGGCCGCATCGTCCCAGCTCTTTCTCACACGATACAAGGAAGACTCTGCCTTCGTCTGTGTTTGCGTCTGAGCTGTCTTTTTGTCCTCTTCCTTTGTATCCTCCCCCGAAATGTCATCAAACCTCGTCAAATCATAACGTTCAATAATGCTGCATACTTTGTCCACATAACTGCTGTCCGTCGCATAGCCGCCGTCTTTGATGATCTGAATCGCCTTTTTGTAATCTGTCTCGCCTTCCAGACCTGCATAGCGAAGTGTCTCTCCGTCTACCGTCGCCCCCAGAAGATACGCGGAATGATCCGCTACCGAATCCTCCACACAGTCATATCGTCGAAAATCCGCTACAATTGTCACATTCTGGCCGTTGTACTCCTCACCGGTCTGTTTGGTGTAAAGGGATGTTCCATCCCAGGTACTTCCCGCCCAGTCATTGCCGGAAAGACTCGCTTTCATGCCAAAACAATTGTTGGCATCTGTCGCAAGTTCCGTGGTCAGATATCCCGACTCCAGAATGCACTGGGCCGCACTGACACTTGCCAGGACTCCGGATTCCTCATAATCCTCTCTGCACATCTCTCCAATCTTATCCACGCGTGCTTCCTGTGACAGATCCACCAGCTCAGCAGCCGTCGTCACAGATGTGTTCCTGGTACTGAAGGAAGATGCCTTCTTCGCCGTATTTTCGTTATGCTCACGATCGGATTGGCATTTTACCGTGGAAGGCGGTTTCAGCATACTGTCTTCCAGAGTGGCTGCCTGCACCCCGGATACGGTGCATAAAGTCATACAGCCAACGGTCAGCATAATTTTCAGTCTCTTTAACATCAAGTAACCTCCATTGTTACCACTTTTCATTCGTATGCACATTATACACTGGAAATGCATATATTACAAGTTTTTAACATTTTTTTCACATTTAGGAAATACATTGCAGAAAGTACGGATATCCGTTTGATTTTTATACGCCGTATTGTTATAATACCTCTATGATTGATTTTAACATTGCCCCCTATGTGGGCACAGAAGATAAATATATAAAACAGGCCATTGAAAAACGTAAGTTATGTGGAGACGGAACTTTTACAAAAAAATGCAGCGAATGGATGAAGGAGCAGTTTCGCGTCAATCAGGTTTTTCTCACCACATCTTGTACTCACGCACTGGAAATGGCTGCAATCCTGGCTGATATCCAGGAGGGCGACGAAGTCATTATGCCTTCCTACACCTTTGTTTCCACTGCAGATGCTTTTGTGCAGCGAGGTGCCAGAATCGTATTCGTCGATATTCGCCCGGATACCATGAACATCAATGAACAGCTGATTGAAGCTGCCATCACAGAGAAGACAAAAGCCATCGTTCCCGTTCATTACGCAGGTGTCGCCTGCGATATGGATAAGATCTGTGCGCTTGCAAAAGAATACAACCTGAAGGTTGTGGAAGACGCCGCACAGGGCTTTGATGCCTACTACAAGGGTAAATCTCTGGGAACCATCGGTGACTTCGGCTGCCTCAGTTTTCACGAAACCAAGAATCTGACCATGGGCGAAGGCGGTGCCATCCTGTTTCAGGATGCGGCTTACCAGGAAAAGGCAGAAATCATCCGTGAAAAAGGCACAAACCGCAGCAAATTTTTCCGCGGTCAGATTGACAAATATACCTGGGTGGACTACGGTTCCTCCTATCTCCCAAGCGATCTGAACGCCGCTTATCTGTGGGGACAGCTCGAAGCCTGCGAAACCATTCAGAACTTCCGCATGGATATCTGGAATTATTACAATGAGCAGTTCGCTCCGCTTGCCAAAAGTGGTGTCGTGGAGCTGCCGTTTATCCCGGACTATGCCAAACACAACGCCCACATGTTCTACCTGAAGGTCAAGGATCTGGAGACGCGAAGCCGCTTCATCTCCTGGCTCAGCGAAAAAGGCGTGATGGCAGTCTTTCATTACATACCGCTTCACCTGGCACCAGCCGGAAAAATGTTCGGCCGATTCCACGGCGAAGATGTATACACCACCAGAGAGAGCGAGCGCCTGGTACGTTTGCCGCTTTACTATGGTCTGAGCGAAGAAGACCGGGCGTATGTTGTGAAGTGCGTGTATGAATTTTTTGAGAATTAAAATTTAATGATGCCTGTCACCGAATTTTCCGGACGGCAACCTGTCCAAAAAGGAAAAGCGGAAATTTTCGATTTTTATTAAAAATATAGAATTCCTCTGCTTTTTCTGTGAATTTTGCCTGAAACGGCGTTGATTTGATATTTCGATACTCCAACAGAAGAATATACTCCTTCTGTTGGATACTTTTGATTTGCTATTTCATTTTCTCTACAAACTCTTCCAAAGATTCTACTTCAAATGCTGCATCCATAAGATTGTTCAAAAACTCCAGATCATATTCAGATGCAATGGACT
>JAUNPJ010000008.1 GCA_030536755.1 Eubacteriales bacterium
AACTGGCTTTGTGTCCATTTCTTTTCCTGAATCAATTTCCAAACCACACGAAACAGGCGGTTCTGTTTCTCCATATCCTGTTCCAAATATTCCATTGGAAACTGGCTGGTTCCTAACCTCGTCTCAATCGTAAAACATTTTTTCAGCACAAAAGTACACCACCTTTACAGACCAAATGATTCTTCATCTGGCATAGTTAACAGTTTTTATATATAACTCTGCTATTTTATTAATCAATTATACAATTTAAAAACAATTATAAACAAAATAATATTTTGCATTATTCTATATTAAGAGTATAACAAAAACAAGAATTCTTGTAAATATGAATTATAATATATTTTTTATATAATTATTTCTATTTGTCGAAACAGTTGATTAACCCTGTTGGATCCGGTGCAGACAGCCTGGTTCTTTGCAGCTCCGATTCTGCTGATCCTTCTGCTCTGGGTATTTGTCGGGACGAAAAGATCTATCTTCCATCACGAGTACACGATAGTTGATAAAATTATTCATTAAGAACAATTAGCTTTGACTAGCAATTGAGTGTTAGAGTATGATAAAGAAAACTT
Source organism: Eubacteriales bacterium (assembly GCA_030536755.1). Taxonomy (GTDB): domain Bacteria; phylum Bacillota; class Clostridia; order Lachnospirales; family Lachnospiraceae; genus JALFVM01. Next base: position 573 of record JAUNPJ010000008.1, read on the forward strand.
CCGATAAACGAGGTGATACAATGAAACAACACAGGTTTTGGGCATGGGCTATGGTATTTTGCATGGGAATGTTGTTCTATACCGGAAAAAAGCACAAATAAGCAAAATATGAGATTGAGTTGCAGAAATGGAGGAATTATGATGGATATTTTTAAGTTGAAAAATCTTGGAATATTTGCAGGTGGTGTATTATTTGGAACAGCAGGTGTTAAGCTGCTGTCCAGTCGAGATGCCAAAAAGGCATATACAAGCTGTACAGCTGCTGTTCTTCGCGTAAAAGATTGTGTTATGAAGACGGCAGAGACAATACAGGAAAATGCAGAGGATATCGTAGCAGAAGCAAAGCTGATGAATGAAGAACGTGCAGCGGAAGAAGAAGCAGCTTTTCAGGAAGAAATGGACGGCTTTTCAGATGAGGATGCTGCGGAATCCGAGGAAATATAATTGAAATTTATTATTAAGCATGAGATTCCGGGAAGAATCCGTATTCATTTGATGCAGAAACGTATGTCATGTGAGGAAGCTGATATATTGTTATATTATCTGAATACGCTGGGATATGTCACGCAGGCAAAGGTTTATGAACGGACGGCCGATGCCTGCGTTTGCTTTAACGGAGGAAGGGAGCCTTTGATTCAGGCACTGCAAAGATTCCGATATAAGTCCGTGGATGTTCCGGATACAGTACTTGCTGATTCGGGAAGAAAACTAAATCATACATATCAGGAGAAACTAATGCGTAAGGCGGCGCTCCATTATGCGGGAAAGCTATTTCTTCCTTATCGTGTCAGGTCAGTCTGGACTATATTAAAATCGGTTCGATATTTGAGGGAAGGGCTAAAAAGCCTGGTGAAGAGAAAAATGGAAGTGGCTGTACTGGATGCGACAGCAATTGGAGTCTCCATGATACGAGGAGATATGGACACTGCAAGTTCTGTTATGTTTCTTCTGGGAATTGGAGAGATACTGGAAGAATGGACTCATAAGAAATCGGTTGGAGATCTGGCTCGCAGTATGTCTCTGAATGTTTCGAAGGTGTGGTTAAAAAGTGATGAGCAGGAAATTCTTGTGGATTCCCGGCAGATCAAAGAAGGAAATCATATTGTGATCCATATGGGAAATGTCATTCCGTTTGACGGAGTTGTTTTAGAAGGAGATGGAATGGTAAATCAGGCATCTCTTACCGGTGAACCTCTTCCGGTTCATAAAGAAAAAGGTGGTTATGTGTATGCCGGCAGTGTTCTGGAAGAAGGGGAACTTGTCATTTTTGTGAAGAAAGTTTCAGGAACTTCCCGATATGAAAAGATTGTCACAATGATCGAAGAATCTGAAAAGCTGAAATCTTCTGTTGAAGGAAAAGCAGAAAAGCTGGCAGATAAGCTGGTTCCTGTGACACTTGCCGGAACAGCAATCACCTGGATTCTTACAGGAAACATAACAAAGGCATTATCGGTATTGATGGTAGATTTTTCCTGTGCACTGAAGCTCGCGATACCCATTACGGTATTATCTGCGATTCGCCAGGCCGGAACTTATGATATTACCGTAAAAGGTGGAAAATATCTGGAAGCCGTTGCGGATGCCAGGACGATTGTATTTGACAAGACCGGTACTCTGACAAAGGCAAAACCTACGGTGAAGATGGTAGTTCCGTTCTGCGATAAGGAAGAAAAGGAATTGCTTCGGTTGGCAGCTTGTCTCGAAGAACATTTTCCGCATTCTATGGCAAAAGCTGTTGTACATGCGGCGAAACAAGCAGGACTTGACCATGAAGAAATGCATTCAAAGGTGGAATATATTGTTGCCCACGGAATTTCTTCTTATGTGGGAGAAAAACGGGTCATTATCGGAAGCGCACATTTTGTTTTTGACGATGAAAAATGTCAGATTCGTGATGGATATCAGACACAGTTTGAAAATCTGCCGGAAGAATATTCGCAGTTATATCTGGCTGTAGATGGTATTTTGGAGGCCGTTATCTGTATTGAAGATCCACTGCGTGAGGAAAGTGCAAAGGTCATACAGGTATTGAAAGATGCTGGATTTGCGAAGATTGTTATGATGACCGGAGACAGTGAACGTACTGCGGCTGCTGTGGCTGCAAAAGTCGGTGTGGATGAATATTATTCAGAAGTATTACCGGAGGATAAAGCAAAATTTATTAAGCAGGAACAAGCAATTGGCAGCAAAGTTTTGATGGTAGGTGACGGAATTAATGATTCACCGGCACTATCAGCAGCGGATGTGGGAATTGCAATCAGTGATGGTGCGGAACTTGCCAGAGAAATTGCGGATATTACGATTGCCGCAGATAATCTATACCAGATTGTCAGACTAAAATATTTAAGTAATGCATTAATGAAACGGATTCAGAGAAACTATCGAAAGATTGTAGGAATTAATACAGTCTTGATTCTCCTGGGAGTTGGAAGCGTGATACAGCCTACTACATCGGCGATGTTTCACAATGTTTCAACACTGGCGATCAGTCTGCAGAGTATGCGGGATTTATCGGAGACTATTACAGAAAAAGAGGAAAAGACGGTTTAATCTGCCGTCTTCTTCTCTTTTTTATCAGATGTATCTATGGCAGTCAGCTTTCTGTTTAGCGGGCGCATACGGAATCTGGATATGGTGGAGATTTTGAAAGGAGCGAATAAAATGACGGATTATGTTGTTGTAGGGATATTGATTATATTGATTGTGATAGGCATACGTTCCAGTGTTAAGCACTTCAAAGGTGAGGGCAGTTGTTGTGGTGGCGGATCCTCTGTTAAAGTGAAAAGAAAGAAACTGAAACAGGTTGTAAAACAAAGAACAGTTGTGATTGAGGGGATGACCTGTGAACACTGCAAGGCACGTGTAGAAAGCAGATTAAATGAGTTAGATGGCGTATCAGCCAAGGTAAATCTGAAAAGGAAAATTGCGGCGGTGTCCATGGAAAAGGATGTAGAGGATGAGGTGATTAAGAGGGCTATAGAAAATGCCGGTTATGAGGTCGTAGAAGTACGATAGTCTTTCTGGTAAAGGCCTGTCGGAAAAGTCTGTTCAGATTAGATGAAAAAATCTATTCTGGACAGGCTTTTTTCTTCATAAAAATCACAAATCTTTTTGATAACATGAATAACCGAAGGAGGCATGTGTAATGAGCGTTAATAGAAAACGACTGCGTATCGGTGGGATGTCATGTATAAATTGTCAGAATAAAATAGAACATAAGCTTAAGAATACTGCGGGTATTCAGGAAGTTACCGTAAGCTACAATACGGGGTTTGCTGACATTGCGTATGATTCTGATAGGATTACGCTAAAAGATATCCGGACAATGATTGAAAAAATGGATTATGAGGTATTACCGGAAACAGGAAAAGAGAGTTCCGATATGGGGAGGATAATATCCTTGCTGGTTATTATCGTTTCGCTGTATGTATTGCTTCAGCAGTTTGGAATTCTGAATTTGCTGGTACCAAGTGGGTTGGCTGACACAAAAATGGGATACGGGATGTTGTTTATCGTTGGACTTACTACGTCCGTACACTGTATTGCCATGTGTGGCGGAATTAATCTTTCACAGTGTATCCCTCATGGCGAAAATGGTAATGAGAACGACAATAGGTTCGCTACTTTCCGACCGGCCATTTTGTATAACCTTGGTCGTGTGATTTCCTACACTGCAATCGGATTCCTCCTGGGGCTGGTGGGAATGTTGATTGGCGGAGGCTCCGGGACAGGAGTTCCAATATTATTTCAAGGTGTTTTAAAAATGGTTGCCGGAATTTTTATGGTTATTATGGGTATCAATATGCTGGGAATCTTTCCCTGGCTGCGACGCTTCAACCTGCGGATGCCAAAATTTCTTGCCGTAAAGATTGGTACGAAAAAGGTAAACTGCAGACAGCCTTTGATGGTTGGCCTTTTAAATGGATTAATGCCCTGTGGACCGCTTCAATCCATGCAGATCGTGGCATTCGCTTCCGGAAATCCCTTTGCAGGTGCGCTTGCCATGTTCCTGTTCAGCTTGGGAACGGTGCCGCTTTTGCTGGGATTTGGCTCTCTGGTATCTGTTTTGGGTAAAAAGTTTTCTCAAAAAGTAATGAGTGTTGGAGCAGTCCTAGTAGTAGTTCTCGGACTTGCAATGCTGTCTCAAGGTGCTAGTTTATCGGGACTTCTTCTTCCGGATCGGCTTTTCGTCAGCTTGAATGAAACCACAGAAGCCGGAGAAATAGAAATTGTAGATGGGGTTCAGGTAATCAATAGTACTTTAGCCTCCGGCAGATATCCTGATATTACGGTACAGGCAGGTATTCCGGTAAAATGGGTCATTGACGCACCGTCGGGTTCCATCAACGGATGTAACTATAAAATGTTACTGAAAGAATATGGTATTGAGCATGAGTTTACAGAAGGAGAAAATATCATTGAATTTACTCCGGTGCAGTCCGGGACAGTCCAATATATCTGTTGGATGGGTATGATACGCGGCAATATTTTTGTGACAGATTAGAATGGAATAGAGGTTATAAAAATGAAAGAATTATTATTGTATCATTGGCATTGTATTCTTCCGGTTGTTGGCATTATTGCCGCAATGATTTTTATGAGAGACAAGGATACAAATGGAAGACAGAAAGATAAAAAGAATAATAAAGAAATACATGAGGAAGGAAAATAAAAATATGGGAAGCAGAAAAAACACAGGCAGGAAGTCAAACAACAACATATTATTAGTTGTTGCTGCAGTGGTTCTTTGCATTGCAGTTACCATTATCTATTTTATTCAGCAAAATAATGATACTACTACAGTTTCAAATAATGTTTTAAATACTGCAACAGAAGATGCTGCGACAGAAAAAAAGGATGACAACGATGTGCAGGTCATTGCAGAAGGTAAAAGTCTGGTTATCCCAGTCAGCGATATTTCGTCTACTGCCAGCTTTTATCCGGTGGAAGTGGACGGAACACGGATGGAAGTGCTTGCGGTCGCCGATTCAGAGGACAATATCCGTACAGCTTTCAATACATGCCAAATATGTTACGGTTCCGGGCGCGGATATTATGAACAGGAAGGGAATGTATTGATCTGCCAGAACTGCGGTAATCGTTTCACAGTCGATCAGGTCGAGATTCAGTCCGGAGGTTGTAATCCGTGGCCGATTTTTCCGGAAAATAAGGCGATAACTGATGATACGATTGAGATTTCCTATGATTTTTTGAAGGAATCGAAAGAAATTTTTTCAAATTGGAGAACACAATATTAACAGCTTACAAAGGAACAGGAAGGAAAAGATGATATGACGGGTTTGAAGAATATACTGGTAGTGGATGATGAAAAAATGATTCGGGAGGCGGTATCGTCTTACCTGGAAAAACAGGGGTATCGTGTTTTCCAGGCAGAAACAGGACAGGAAGCTTTGCATATTTTGGAAAAACAGAATGTTTCGTTTGTGATTTTGGATTTAATGCTCCCGGATCTGCCGGGTGAGGAAGTTTGTGCCATGATTCGTAAACAGTCCCGCGTGCCGATGATTATGCTGACGGCAAAAACAATGGAGAGTGATATGATAAGCGGCCTTAATCTTGGTGCAGATGATTACATCACAAAGCCATTCAGCCTGAAAAATCTGTATGCCCGGATGCAGGCTGTTCTTCGAAGATCTTCCGATGATTTAAAACCTCTTGCTGAAAAAATGTCATGGAATCATGGAGACCTTGTCATTGATTACAATCGCAAAGAGGTGTTAAAAAAAGGAGAGACCGTATCCGTAACGCCCATTGAATGGAAAATCTTATCTGCATTTACAAAATACCCGCAAAAGGTGTTTACAAGGGATGACTTAATAGAGGTGGCCTTTGATTTGGATTATGCCGGGTATGACAGGGTGATAGATACCCATGTAAAAAATCTGCGTAAGAAGATGGAAGATGATCCGAAAAAACCGGTTTATATTTGTACCGTTCATGGTATGGGGTACAAATTCGGGGGTGATGTGCAATGAAGCGAAAACTCAGCACCCAGCTATCCGTGGGATTTGTGCTTATTGTCCTGATTACCGTTTCGGTAATCAGTTTAACAGCGAATGTATTGATTCATCAGCAATTTGAAAAATATGTGGCAAAGCAGCAAAAAGCATTCTCAGAAGAATTGGCAGAAGCTCTGGCGCCTCAATACAATAGCAGCACCGGAGAATGGAATTTGGATTATATCCATGGATTTGGTATGTATGCGTTAAATGATGGCTACATGATTAAGTTGTATGATAAGAAGGGAAATGTTGTATGGGATGCAGAGAACCATGATATGACATTGTGTCATCAGGTTATGCAGGAAATCAGTACACGTATGGAAGAAAAACATCCGGAGCTGAATGGCGAATTTTTGATTTACCGTTACAATTTGAATCAAAACAACAATATGGCAGGATATATAGAAGTGAGTTATTACAGCCCCTGTTATTTGAATGAAAATGATTTTCGATTCCTTGATTCACTCAATCGGATTCTTTTTATTGTGGGAATTTCGTCTATTGCAGGTGCAGCGATTGCGGGCGTAATTTTGGCAAGACGTTTCACGGTACCGATTGCAAAGGCAACAGAAATCACCAGGGAAATTTCAGAAGGGAATTATGCGATCAGGTTTGAAGCAGATGTGCGGACACAGGAACTGACGGAACTTAGTCATGCCGTCAATCATATGGCAGGGTGTCTGGAAACGCAGGAAGCTATTCGCAGACGGCTGACTTCTGATGTGGCGCATGAGCTTCGGACGCCAATTGCCAATGTATCTTCCCATTTGGAAGCAATTATAGAGGGGGTATGGGAACCTACAACGGAACGGCTGCAAAGCTGTTATGAGGAGCTTGGTAGAATATCCGGTATGATTAGTGATTTAGAGAAACTGCGCCAGATCGAAGATGAAAATATGATTTTGGAGAAAGAACCTGTGGATCTTCTGGAACTGTCGCAGGCAGTGCAGTGTGCATTTGAGCAGGAATTAGGTAAAAAACAGCTCACGTGCAAAGTGAGCGGAGAAGCTGCAGTCGTATTTGGAGATCAAAAACGTCTGCATCAGGTGATTTTCAATTTGGTATCCAATGCGATAAAATATTCGACAGAAGGTGGATGTATCAATATCACTGTCAGGAATGAGACAGACACAGCTGCGTTGATCATAGAAGATCAGGGGATTGGTATTTCAGAAAAGGATTTGCCTCTGATTTTTGAACGTTTTTACAGAACAGACCGTTCCCGAAACCGGAAAACGGGTGGAGCAGGTATCGGTCTTACGATTGTGAAAGCAATTATTCAGGCACATGATGGGAAAATAAAAGTCGAAAGCAAAGAAGGTTATGGCAGTAAATTTACCATTATGCTGCCTAAGACACATACAAAGGCCGTTTTTAAGAACGAATTATTGGTCATATCTTGATTTTCCATAGGGGGAGATGATATAATGTAAATTGGATTATTGCAAATAGTTTTGAGTTTGGTGACAGCATATAGTTTTCCTTGCAATTCCGAGAAATATGATAAGAAAAAACAAGGAGCGAACAGTATGAAAAAGAAAAAAATTTGTTTACTGCTGGTTCTCGTCATGCTTGTGACGCTGTTTGCGGGTTGTGGTGCAAACGACACCGCAAAAGAAGATGCGGACACAATCACGGTGTATTTGTGGACCACTGCAATGTATGAAAAATACGCACCTTACATTCAGTCCCAGCTTCCGGATATAGATATCCAGTTTGTGGTGGGCAACAATGATCTTGATTTCTACAAATTCATAAATGAGAATGGAGAATTGCCGGATATCATCACCTGTTGCCGTTTTTCACTGCATGATGCTGCACCGTTGAAGGACAGTCTGATGGATCTGTCCACTACCTCTGAAGCCGGTGCCATCTATGATTCCTATCTCACCAGCTTTACGAATGAGGACGGCAGCATCAACTGGCTGCCAATGTGCGCCGATGTTCATGGATTTATTACCAATAAGGCGCTGTTTGATAAGTACAATATTCCTCTTCCTACGGATTACGAAAGCTTTGTCTTTGCATGTCAGGCTTTTGAGAAGGTAGGCATCCGGGGGCATGTTGGTGATTATGCCTATGATTATACCTGCATGGAAGCCCTGCAGGGTATGTCCATACCGGAGCTTACCTCTGTGGAAGGACGTAAGTGGCGTACAGCATATTCAGATCCTGCAAGTACGGAGCGTGTCGGACTGGATGATACCGTTTGGCCGGTTGTCTTTGAGCAGATGGAGCAGTTTATCAAGGATGTGAATCTGACTCCTGATGTTTTGGAATATGGTTACGATACTCCGGTAAATATGTTTGCAAATGGCGAGGCAGCTATGATTACTGGCAGTTCAGCAAGAGTATTAGAGTTTAGAAACCAGGGAATTGATACAGTGATCTTACCATACTTTGGTCAGAATGGCGAGCAGTGGCTGATGACCACTCCGTATTTACAGGTTGCTTTGAACCGCAATCTGGAAAAAGATGAAGCCCGCCGGGAGAAGGCGATGAAAGTCCTGGATGTGATGATCTCTGAGGAAGGGCAGACAGTGCTTGCCAATGGTCAGGACGTCCTGACCTATAGTCAGGATGCGGGCATTCATCTTACCGAGCATCTGTCAAACATCAGACCTCTCATTGAGCAGAATCGTATGTATATTCGCATTGCCTCCAATGACTTCTTTTCCGTGTCCAAGGATGTGGTTTCAAAGATGATTACGGGCGAATACAACGAGCAGCAGGCTTATGAAGCCTTTGATGACGGGCTTCGCCAGCCCAAGGATGATTCTGCGGAGGTTATTTTGACTTCCGAGAAAGCATACTCCAACATTTTCCACAATAATGGCGGCAACGAATCCTATTCTGTTATGGCGAATTCTCTTCGTGAGTTATATGGCAGCGATGTGCTCATTGCGACGGGCAACAGTTTCACTGGCTCTGTACTTCGGGCAGATTACACCGAAAAGATGGCAGACTGCATGATTATGCCCAACGGACTGACGTCTTTCCACCGGGATATGACCGGTGCGGAACTGAAAGAGACGATTAAGGCTTACGTGGAAGGCATTGACGGAGGATTCAAGCCTTTTAACCGTGGTTCTCTGCCTATCGTCAGTGGCATCACAATTGAAGTTGAAGAGAACAATGGCACTTATATCCTGACCAAGGTGAAAAGAGGTGGCAGGGAGATCAAGGACGATGAGACCTTCTCTGTAACCTGTCTTGCAACTCCTGGACATTTTGCTCCTTTCCTTGCGAATGAAAGTCGTGTATTCACGGAGGGCGAAGAAAATGTAAGGGCTACCTGGACGAACTTTGTCAAATCAGGCGGCGTTGTACTTGCCCAGCCGGAACATTACATCACACTGAAATAGAAAATTGGCTATGACCAATTGAAATTATGACCATGCTCTGTTCTGCCTCGCAGACGGTAGTCAGCTGGAAGTATCAGGGAATGATGTGTTAATCAAGTAGGACTGACACGAAGTATTTGATTGAAGGAGGAGTAATCTATCATGAGAAAACGGCTGCGGTTTATCATAGTTACGTTTGTATTACTCGTGGGAATCATCACGGCTGGTGTTCGATATTATACATTCGTGTCGGAGACAATCTATACGGAAAGTGTTGCCCATCTGACGGAAATCTTTCGTCAGACCAACAGCTCGCTTACGGTTCTTGTGAAACAGAACTGGACGAATCTGCACATGTGGGAAGAGTATCTGCGAGATGTATCTGATGAAAGTCAGATTTGCGACTATGTCGCTGGATTAAAGGAAAAGACAGGATTTAACGATTTTTATTTCATTTCAGCCAAGAGTGGTGACTACATGACTGTGAATGGAAAAACGGGTTATCTTGATTTAAAGGGAAGCCTGCCGGAGCAGTTTGTTCAAGGACAGGATATTGTGATAAACACGGTGATGCCGGGGCAGCCTCAGCTTCTGATGTTTGCCGTATCGGTTGCCAATGGAACCTATCAGGGCTTTGAATATGATGTGATCGCCACAAGCTACAATAATTCGGATATTGTGAAGGTGCTTGATATAGCCGCTTATGAGGGAAATGCCAGCAGCTATGTCATTCATTCAGATGGGCGTACCATCGTAGATAACTCTGCCAACAAGCAGCAGGAAATCTATAATTTTCTGGCGATGTTAAGACAATACTCCGATTTGAACGACGATGAGCTCTTTGCCTTGCAGAAGGATTTCAAAGAGGGGCAATCCAGTGTCGCAATCGTAAAATTGGGTGAAAAAAAGTACTATCTAATTTATAAGCCAACAGGCATTCAGGACTGGATCATGCTCGGTATTGTCCCTGCGGATGTGGTCAATGCCAGCATGAACAGTCTTCAAACAACGACGTCCTTAATTATGGGCGGCGTTTCTTCCTGTCTTGCTGTATTATTGTTGGTATGGCTATTCCGCAGAACCCGAATTAGATTGAAGCGAAAAGACAAGGAAATCCTTTGCAGGGATGAATTGTTCTCCAAGCTGTCCATTAACGTGGACGATGCTTTCCTCATGCTGGACGCTGTAACTTTTCAAGTGGATTACGTTAGTCCGAATGTCGAGAGGCTATTAGGCCTTTCTGCCGAACAGATCACGAACGATGTTCGAGTTATGAAAAAATTGATTGAGGGCAATCGTAATCCTCAGCAATGGGATTTCCTTTCGGATATTCTCCTCGGAGATCAGCATGAATGGAATATGGATTATACACACCAACAAACCGGAGAACAACGTTGGTTCCATACGGTTGGTCTTTGCAGTGATGTTGAGGGTGAAAAAAAATACATTCTTGTATTGTCTGATCGCACGGCTGATAAGAATGCTAATATGGCACTTGAAGAAGCTGTTCATTCGGCAGAAAGTGCCAATAGAGCCAAGAGTACTTTCCTGAGTAACATGTCTCACGATATTCGTACCCCTATGAATGCAATCATCGGCTTTACCACGCTTGCTTCTGCCAATACCGGCAATGAGGAAAAAATCAAGGAATATCTTTCCAAGATTCTCTCTTCCAGCCAACACCTGCTTAGTCTGATTAATGATGTGCTGGATATGAGTCGAATCGAGAGTGGTAAAATCAGTCTGGAGGAGACAGAAGCCAACCTGTCAGATATACTGCATGACATCAAGACCATCATCAGTGGTCAGATTCATGCCAAGCAGTTGGAGTTGTACATGGATGTCATGGATGTAACCGATGAGGATGTATTCTGTGATAAAACCCGCCTGAATCAGGTGCTGCTGAATCTGTTGTCCAATGCCATCAAGTTTACTCCTGCCGGAGGAACGGTTTCTGTCCGGATAGCCCAGCTTCCCCATGCACCGGAGGGCAAGGGACTCTACGAGATTCGTGTGAAGGATACTGGTATCGGCATGAGCAGGGAATTTGCCGAAAAAATATTCGAACCGTTTGAGCGCGAACGCACTTCCACTGTCAGCAGAATTCAGGGTACAGGTCTTGGTATGGCCATCACGAAGAATATCATCGACATGATGGGCGGAACCATTGAGGTACATACGCAGCAGGGAAAGGGCACGGAATTTGTTATCTGCGTAGCTATGAGTCTTCAGTCAGAGCGTAGAAACGTGGAGAAAATCAAAGAACTTGAGGGACTGAAAGCACTGGTGGTGGACGATGATTTCAACACTTGCAACAGTGTCACCAAAATGCTGGCACAGGTAGGCATGCGTTCTGAGTGGACGCTCTACGGCAAGGAGGCGGTTCTCAGAGCCAGACAGTCCAGCGAGGTCAATGATGCATTTCATGCTTACATCATCGACTGGCGCCTGCCGGATATGAATGGCATTGAGGTTACCAGGCAGATTCGCCGTCTTGGAGATGATACACCGATTATCATACTCACTGCCTATGACTGGTCTGATATTGAGGAAGAGGCAAGAAACGCCGGTGTGACTGCTTTCTGCGCGAAACCGATGTTTATGTCTGACCTGCGCGAAACACTGATGACTGCTATCGGGCAGCAGGAAGCGGAAAGCGGAGACATTCTTTTCCGCACAAAGGATGCTCTTGATTTTAAGGGCAAACATCTGCTGCTGGTTGAGGATAATGAACTGAACCGTGAGATTGCGCTGGAGATTCTTGGCGAGTATGGGTTCCATATAGATACAGCGGAAAATGGTGTGGAGGCTCTTGAAAAGGTATCTGCTTCCAGACCGGGAGATTACGACCTGGTTCTTATGGATATTCAGATGCCTGTCATGGATGGATACGAAGCTACCAGACGTATTCGACTGCTGGATAATCCTGAGCTTTCTTCGATTCCGATTGTTGCTATGACAGCGAATGCCTTTGATGAGGATCGCAAAGCAGCGTCAGAATGCGGCATGAATGGGTTTATCTCGAAGCCAATAGAGTTAAAAGAACTGATTCATGTACTGGATAGCGTGTTGGATGGAGCAAAGTGGTAATTTAATTGCTGGTTCATTTAGAAAAGTTGAAACACGAAGCGAAAGGGGCATCAGGCATTTAGTCGGATGTCCTTTTGACGTTTCTCGTTCCAAGGACTTATTTATAATCCAAATCTTGAGGAGATGATATACATGGCAAAAGAGTATTTTTTTGAAAATATGAGAAGAAAATTACATATATGCCGTTCATGTAATATGGTAGAAAAAAGCAAGTGCGGATGTACAAGAATTGTTGTAAGCGTTTTACTTGTGGTATTCCTGGTTCAAATGATCTTTCCGTTTACTGCCTTAGCTGCGGAATCCAAAACCATCCGTGTTGGCTATTTTGCATTTCCCGGATATCATGAGGTCTACCAAGATGAAAACGGACTTCAGGGCAGTGGGTATGGATTTGATTTTTTGCAGCTCCTTCGTAGATACACGAATCTGAATTATCAGTATGTCGGCTACGAAAACAGTTGGCAGGAAATGCAGCAGATGCTTCGGTCCGGAGAAATTGATATGGTGACCTCAGCAAGAAAAACCAGCCAGCGTGAGAAGGAATTTGCCTTTTCCAGCCCCATTGGCACCAGCAATGCAGAACTGTGTGTCCGTTCAGACGATACTCGTTTTCAGCTGAATGACTATAAAAGCTTTGACCAAATGACCATTGGTGTTCTAAAGTCCAATAGCCGGAACGATGATCTGGCGGCTCTGGCTCTGGAAAAAGAATTTACCTACCAAACTGTGGAGTATGACGAGGAAGCGGAACTGACTGAGGCACTCCGTAATGGCGAAGTGGACGGAATCATTTCCAGCAGCCTGAGAAAGCATACCGGCGAAAAAATCGTAGCTCGGTTTGCACTGGAGGAATTCTATGTAATCGTCAGAAAAGAAGATACAGATCTGTTGAATGAAATCAACAAGGGTATCGATCAGATGGATCAAAACGAGGGCGATTGGAGGAACAAACTCTTTTATAAATACACGACCAGCAACTTAGAAAGTGTACTCTCTTTTACTCAGGAGGAACAGGACTATATCCGTGCGGTTCAATCCGGCGAAAAAGTTATCACCGCCTGTGCCCAGCCAGACAGAGAGCCTTACTCGTATGTGGAAAATGGGAAACTGGTGGGAATCATACCAGATTACTTTGCTCATCTGATGGAGATGGCAGAACTCCCTTATTCCGTCATGATTGCGGAGAACCGGGCACAGTACTACGACTGGGCAGGGAACAACGCAGTGGACATTTACATGGATATAAGTGCGGACAGAAGCACGATTTTGCAGGAGAACAGTGGAATTTCCACAGATCCCTATATTCAGCTGACCATGTCTCGCGTGACGAAAAAGGACTTTCGTGGTGAAATCCAAACGGTTGCAGTTGCCTATAATCAGATGTATGACGGAATTGATATTGATATGGCGGAGAATGTTCAGTCAATCGCCTATGATACTCGAAGTGAGGCTTTGCAGGCAGTCAAGGATGGAACCGTAGATGCCTGCTATGTATATACATACATGGCGGAAAAGTTCGTTAATCAGGATCCTGACGGAGAATTGATTTTTCACATCGTCAATATGCCCGCCTCCGATCTGTCTATTGCCATCCGACCAACGACAGATCATGAACTGATCAGCATTCTGAATAAATGCCTGAAAGCAGATCAGTCTCTTGTTATGGACGAACTTGTGGAAAAGTATACCCGCTATGAGCAGCCGGATGTTACCTTGGCGAAGTTTGTTAGAAATAATCCGTGGTTTTTGATTGCATTGATTGTTGTCATATTGAGTGTTGGAACAGTAATTGTTCTGATACTCAGAAATAACCGGAATATGCGGGAAGTTGCGGACGAACGCACTGCTCTTGCTGCCAGCCTTAAGGAGAAGAACAGACTGCTGGAAGAATCTGTGCAGCAGGCCCAGAGTGCGAATATCGCAAAAACAACTTTTCTAAATAATATGTCTCACGATATTCGAACACCTATGAATGCTATTATTGGCTTTACCAATATCGCCTTGAGACATCATACGGAACCGGAAGTTCAGGGCTGCCTTGAAAAAATCGGGGAGAGTTCCGAACACCTGCTGACCCTCATCAACGATGTATTAGATATTAGCCGCATCGAAAGTGGAAAAACGAAATATACACCTGTCCCCGTGGACATTACCAAAGTTACAGATGCGGTGCTGGATATTATCAACGGATTTCTTATCAATCGCAATCTGACATTAACGGTAAGTCGGGCAAAATTGAAAACCCCCTACGTGTTGGCAGACCCAACGCGAATCCGGGAAGTCCTGGTGAATATTCTTAGCAATGCAGTGAAATTTACAGATGATGGCGGAAGTATTCATTTTCAGACGAAGTATCATCCTGGCGAAGATGACCAACATATCGTTTTATGTTATCGCATCACAGATACTGGCGTTGGAATGAGCAAGGAATTTTTGGAACGGGTTTTTGATGATTTTGCCCAAGAGGAGAACGGAGCCAGAACTCAATATAAAGGCACCGGCCTGGGCATGGCTATCACCAAGCAGTATGTAGACTTGATGGGCGGCACCATATCTGTCGAGAGCAAAAAAGGCAGTGGATCTACATTCACGGTGGATCTTCCTATGGAGTTGACCAGTATGGAAAACATTGTTCAGCAGGAGGTATCACAGATGAAGGAGAATCTGTGCGGTATTCGGGTGCTTTTAGTGGAGGATAACGACCTCAATGCGGAAATTGCGGAGATTCAATTGGAAGAGCTGGGGATGAAAGTTACTCGCGCTATTGACGGAAAACAGGCAGTAGAACTCTTTACAGACAACCCGGCAGATACTTTTGATGTGATTCTCATGGATATCATGATGCCGCAGATGAATGGCTATGAAGCAACAAAAGCCATCCGTAGTATGCAGAATCGTTCGGATGCCGTTACAATCCCTATCGTTGCAATGACTGCAAATGCCTTTGCCGAGGATGTACAGGCTTCTTTGGATTCCGGAATGAACGGACATTTGTCAAAGCCTATTGTCATGGATGAGGTTGTGAAGACCATCGCAAGAAATCTAAGTTGAGAAAACATTGTACGAAATAAGGTGAAGCAAAAAGGGCATTCGCTATGTTTTTTGAGCAACAGAAATTAGCATGGTCAATATAAAAATTTCATATTGACAAAGAGAACGGTCGTTAGCTATAATAAAGAAAACGACCGTTTGCATTTGGGGGATTGCGTATGAAAGATATGCCAACAAAGGAAAGAATACTGTATGCAGCACTCGACCTTATTTCGGAAAAAGGTTATGACGGGGTGGGTGTAGATTTGATTGCAGAGAATGCCGGACTGAAAGGGCCTTCTCTTTATAGACATTACAAAGGGAAAGAGGACATTTTTCATTCTCTTATAGATATGGTTGAATCCCATTATATAGAAGGATTTGGATTTAAGAATACACAAGAGAAATTTCCGGAAAGTATGGATGACTTAATTGAGAATGCCATGGGGAGAATCCAGTTTACAATGCACGATGATGTCATTCGCAAAACCCGAAGAATCCTGGCAATGGAGCAGTTTCGCAGCGAACGAATGGCGGAATTGACAACACGTTATCATCTGGAAAATCTGCAGGAATTTTATGCAGATATTTTTGCAGAAATGATGGGAAAAGGAGTGTTGAAGCAGGATGATCCCAAATATCTTGCCTTGGAATTTGTTGCACCGGTCACTCTTCTGATTCATATATATGACAGGCAGCCGGAGAGAGAGACAGAGGTACTGGAAAGGATCCGAAAACATTTTGAACACTTTGCGAAAGTGTATGGGAAGGAGAAATCAGCTTGCTAAAGATTGCGATCTGTGATGACAGAAAAGAAGACAGAGACAGACTGAATCAGTATGTACAGCAGTTTTGTCTGGAAAATATGCTGCAGGCTGAAATAAAAGTATTTGATCATCCGGATACACTGATCTGCGCATGTGAGAAACTGAGACCTCATATTTATATTCTTGATATTGTGATGCCTATGATAAACGGAATACAGGCAGCAAGGGAATTAAGATGGAACCATCCGGATGCACAGATTATTTTTGTTACATCGGAAGAATCTTTTGCACTGGAGTCTTTTGATGTGAATCCGGTTAATTATCTTTTAAAACCTGTCAGAAAAGAAAAATTGTTTGCAACATTGAAGCTGGCATTGAACCGAATCAGCCTGGAGGAAGAAAAAACAATTACGATCAAAGTGAAAGGCGGATATTGTACTCTTTATCTGAATGATATACTGTATGTAGATTATCGAAATCATGTGGTGAGTTATCATTTATTATCCGGAGAAGTGAGTTCCACCAGTACGCTCCGTATTGGATTTGCAGAATACCTGAATCAGTATCATTCGGATGAGGATTTTGTGTTGTGTCACGAGTCTGTTGCGGTGGCAATCTGGGCAATTGATAAGCTTACCAGAACAGAACTTACGGTGAGAAACCGGGAGATTCTTCCGGTGGCAAAAAGCCGGTATGCACAGGTTTCTGAAAAATATATGAACTATAGATTCCGTTAAATTCTGAGGGAGAGAGAAAAATGCCGATACATATATCAGCAACAGAATTGTTGTTGGGAGTGGGAGATTTTCTGACTATTTATCTTTTTGGATATATGCAGAGAACCTTTTGTGAAAAAAGAAAATGGGTAAAAGACAGACCTTTGCTGGTGCCGGCGATTTATCTGTTTGACTGGGGTATGCTTTTTGCAGCAAATTTGCAGGAGATTCCGCCGTTAAATCTTGTGGCTATGATTGCAGCATATATGCTTCCGCTTTTCCTGATCTATCATGTGAAAAGCTTCCGGGACTTGACCAATTTCTGGTTTTATCTGGTAGGAACGATGGTGATGGAGGTTATTCTTGGAATCAGTGGAGGATATCTGAACAATGAAATGGGATTCCGTACCCAATATGAACTGATTACGCCGCAGACAGCACTGCTTATGAATTGTATAGAAATCATTCTGGTACTTTTCATCTGCAGGTTCGGGAGCAAGGAAAAAGATAAAAGCTCAGATCACATGATTTTCTTACTTATGGCAATGCCGTTGGTTTCTGTGATGTTAATTGTTGCGGATATGTTCTCGTTAGCAATGGGGCAGTATCAGAACTTTAATTCGGGACAGTTCCTTAGAACAGCAATTTTGCTGGTTATTGTGAATATTGCAATTTTTATAATTCTGGAAAAGTATACCGGTTTAATGAGACATGAAATGGAACTGGTACAGGAAAAGGCCAGACTGAAGTCGGATGCTGATATCATGGAAATGGCGGCAAAAACCATGAAAGAGCGGCTTCAGTCAGCAGAAACCATGATGCAGAAGGACAGGATGATGCGCCATGACAGAAGGCATTTTGAAGCACTGCTTCTTCAATTGCTGGAAGATGGGAGAACGTCGGAGGCAAAAAAATACCTGACAGAACGGCTTGCTATGGAACCGTGGGGAGTAAAGAAATACTGCGAAAATACTACCGTGAATGCTGCCATCAGCCACTATATATCCTGGGCGGAAAAGGAAGGGATTCAGACGACAGTTTCTGCGAATATTCCGGTTCGTCTTGTGGTGGATGAAATGGAATTGGCTATTACGATCAGCAATCTTTTGGAGAATGCAGTATATGCCTGCCTGAAACTTCCGGAAGCAGAGCGATATTTGAAGCTGACGGCAAAATATAAAAGTCAGTTATTGCTTGAAATAGAGAATTCCTGTGAAGGTACGGTGCCCTTGAATAGCGAAGGTTATCCGTATTCTCATGAGGAGAATCATGGAATCGGAACCAGGAGTGTATTAGCTTTTGTAAATAAAACAAACAGCGAGATTCATTATTTTGCGGAAGAAAAAAGATTTAGAGTGCGACTAATTGTATAAATGCTATTGCTCATGTGGTTATGAAGTATGGTGTATTGATGCCGGAAATGGGAAGCAGATGATGCATCAGGAATTGAAAAAAACTCATGAATGGAATATGGCGGACACAGTGACTACGATGCGGATGGGGCCTCAGCCTTTCTGCTTTTCATTCCTTTGAAATCTATTGGGTTTCTTGTTGTTTATACTTTTGCTGATTCGCTTTTTTCCTCTTTTATATCATTTTATATCAGATTCTTCCAGGAGAGATCTGGTATGCCGTCTTGGGGATTTGATGAAAAAAAGGAAATTGTGACAGCGGCTATGGAACTGCCGAAATGGAATCCCGGGTTATCAGAGAGAGATTTCACCCATCATGGAGATCTGGAAGAGGATTTAACTTCTTTTTCCAGTATTTATATGAGCAAAGTGACACCACAGATGGTAAAGGTTTCCATCGGTCTCAGATCTGCGGAGCTGCAAGGAGCAGCACTTCCTGGGATTATGAAGGTACCTATGGTTTTCAAAGAAGTATTGGTGAATTACTTTACGCAAATGATAACAGAAGGAAAGATACGTGATTGCAATGTAGAGAGTATTTCATTACAATTTATTGCTATGAATTTTGGGTTTGTATTCCTGGATGCTTCCTTTGGTGATCAATTGGTCGGTGTTTCCAGAGAGGAATATATCAGAAACAGTATCAGAGTTTTTGTTTCAGGTATCTGTGTATCATAAAGTTTGATGTTAACGTGCTGAAGGAAAGTCAGCACGTTAAAAAATAATCTAAATGCAAGTGAATACTTGCAAAAAAGGAGGAGAAGATGAGAGTAAAACAGATAAAAATTGATTTTCATGTCACACCTGAAACAAAATGTCAATAGTTTTTTCATCAAAAAAGGCACTTTTTCCTCTGTTTCCATGAAGTCCGAACGATTGACTTCATTCACCAGCATCCGGTTGATTTTCTCCTGCATCGTCTCTCTTGCGTTCTCATTGTAATGGAATCGGACAACATAGGTTGTCTGCCCGATCCTTTTTGTAAATGTATTGCTCTCTGTTTTCATATCTATCGTTTTATTCATTGAGTTCTCCTCTCTCTGCCAGCCTCACAATCCTTAAGCAACCGGCAGCACTGCATTAATCAGTTTCTTATAATTTTTCTTTTACTCCGTTTACTTTCTACCTTGAATTGGATATAATAGAATTAACATCAAGTTTTCTTTAGATTTCAAGAATAGAAAGGATGATTTTATGAACCTTGCAAAAATTTCTTCAAACGGTCAGATCACAGTTCCGGTTGAAATCCGCCGTCTGCTCGGTCTGAAATCTGGTGATAAAATTCTGTTTTTGCAGAAACAAAATGGTGAAATTGTAGTCAGCAATGCCTCCGCCCAGGCAATCCGCAAAGCACAGGCTGCCTTTTCCGGTGTGGCTGAGGAAATGGGTGTCTATAATGAAGATGATATTCAGGCACTTGTGGACGAAGTACGGTACGGAAAGGAAAGATAATTATGCGGATTCTGATTGATACAAACATTCTTTTTTCTGCATTGCTCTTTCCCCGGTCAAAGCCCGCAAAGGCTCTGCTCTATATTGCCCAGAACCACGAAATGGTTCTCTGTGACCGCAATATAGCAGAGCTGCGGGACATCCTGAACCGTAAGGCACCCAAATATCTGCCGGATGCAGAAGTACTGCTTGCAGAAATGTCCTATGAGCTGATCCCTGCAGTTGACCATGCAGAAAAACTGATACGTGATGCAAAAGACCAGCCAATCCTGAATGCCGCCATCGTCTCCGATGTAGATGTGATCCTGACCGGAGATAAAGACTTTTTAAGTCTCGATATGGAACATCCAAAATGTATGACGGCTGCACAGTTCTTTGAGTATGAAGGCGTAGAGGAATGACCTCTGCGCCTTTTTTTCTGCAAATTCCTGTCTTGCCCGACAGAGAGAGGACAGTTATTATCCCAGCCGGGACGGTATCCCGATCTGGGATTCTGTCTCTGCGTCAATGTCAACAAGGCACTTGAAACTTTTAACAATATCTAGCAAGAATTCCCACATCCTCTTAGGTGGTTGGGATGAATTGTAAAGAAGAACATTTGTTCTTGTGATGTAATGAGCATTGTGGTATAATATACTCAGTCGATAAGAAAGGAAGTCTTTTATTATGAGAGAGTTAGACCACAATGCTCATTCAGTTTTTCTGTTGTATTATCACCTTGTTTTGGTCGTAAAATACCGACGAGATGTCTTTGACGATACGGTTTCTGACCGCGCTAAGGAAATCTTTTCTTATATCGCACCAAGGTATGGCATTGAGGTTGATGAGTGGGATCATGATGGTGATCATATTCATGTGATGTTCCGGGCTCAGCCAAAGAGTGAACTCAGCAAGTTTATCAATGCTTACAAAAGTGCCAGCAGCAGACTCCTGAAAAAAGAATTCCCTGCGATTCGAAAAAAACTGTGGAAGGAAACGTTCTGGAGTCAGAGCTTCTGCCTGCTCACAGCCGGTGGAGCACCGATCGAAGTGATCAAAGAATATATAGAAACGCAGGGGGAGAAACATGGGAAAGAGTCATAAAGCCTTCCAATTCCGAATTTATCCAACCGTAGAACAGAAAGAATTGTTTGCGAAGACATTTGGGTGCTGTAGATTCCTCTATAACCAGATGCTTTCAGATAAGATGGAAGAATATAAGAAGACTGGGAAAATGTTGAAAACGACACCGGCTGCCTATAAAAAAGAGTTTCCGTGGTTGAAGGAAGTAGATTCTCTTGCCCTGGCGAATGTGCAGCTGCATCTGGAACGAGCCTACAGAAATTTCTTTGAACGTCCGGAGAGTGGTTTTCCGAAGTTCAAATCAAAGCATCACAGCCGTAATGCATACACGACGAATCTGGTGAATGGGAATGTTCAACTTTTTGGGAATGGGATCAAACTCCCCAAAGCTGGTGTGGTAAAGGCGAAGATCCACAGACAGATTCCGGAAGGATTTCGGATGAAGGCTGTGACAGTCAGAAGACAACCTTCGGGGAAGTATTACGTCAGTATACTCTTTGAGTACTGTGTGGATGAAAACCAAGTCCAAGACAGAGAAAGAAGAGAACGGAAGGTGATCGGTATCGATTATGCGATGCATGGACTAGCCGTATTTTCCGATGGAAGTAAATGCGAATATCCGGATTACTACAGAAGGTCAGAAAAACGACTGAGCAGGGAGCAGCGAAAGCTGTCACGTTGTAAGCACGGAAGCTCGAATTATCAGAAACAGAAGAAAAAGGTGGCACGGTGCCATGAGAAGGTCAAAAACCAGAGAAGAGATTTTCATCATAAGTTGAGTCGAACATTGGCGGAAGAGTATGAGGTTGTTGCTGTCGAGGATCTGAACATGAAGGCAATGAGTCAATGTTTGAATTTTGGGAAGAGTGTTGCGGACAACGGCTATGGGATGCTGCTGAATATGCTCGGTTATAAGCTGGAAGAGCGTGGAGGAAAGCTGGTAAAGGTAGATCGGTTTTTTCCATCCAGCAAAAGGTGCAGTCAGTGTGGAAAGGTCAAACAGGTATTACCATTGTCAGAAAGGGTATATCGATGTGAGTGTGGTTACACGAATGACAGGGACGTGAATGCGGCGATTAATATCAGGGAAGAAGCATTACGGCTGCTCTCTGTATAAAAAATATGTCTGTTTCCAGACGGAATTCGTGTTCATATCTGGACGAAATATAGTTGTTATGCCCGTATTCGGGCTGAAAATCGAACCGCCGGGCAGGCGGGGATAGCTTATTGATACTTGCCCCATTAGGGGCATTGAGTAAGAAGCCCCCACTTCAAACGAAGTTAAGTGGTGAGAGCATGTCACCATAGAATAATCTGATACAATATACTTAAGCAGATGAATAATAATGGGGAGGATATAAGAATAATGATTTCTAAAGAACATATTATCATTCGCGGTCTTCGTCAGAACAATCTGAAAAATGTATCGCTGGATATCCCGAAAGGAAAAATTGTGGTTTTCACCGGAGTATCAGGTTCCGGGAAGTCCAGCATCGTATTTGACACAATCGCTGCTGAGAGCCAGCGGCAGATGAACGAAACTTATACTGCTTTTATGCGTGGAAGACTGCCCAAATATGAAAAGCCAAAGGTGGAGAGAATCGACAATCTTTCTGCTTCAGTCATTGTGGATCAGTCCCGTCTGGGAGGCAACGCCCGTTCTACTGTGGGTACCATCAGTGATATGTATGCGGCATTGAGACTTTTATACTCCCGTATCGGTCAGCCTTATGCAGGAACTGCATCCTATTTTTCCTTTAACGATCCGAATGGTATGTGTCCTGAATGCTCCGGCATTGGCAAGGTGATGACCGTGGATATTGAAAGTCGAATAGACCCGGAAAAGACTTGGAACGAAGGGATGGCAGACCTTCCGGCATTCCATGTGGGCAACTGGTACTGGAAGCAGTACGCTGAGTCCGGTTTGTTTCCGCTGGACAAAAAGTGGAAGGATTTTACGGAACAGGAAAGAAACCGTCTGCTCTACGGCGCGGATACCCCAGATGGTAAGAGGCTGAGCAAAAAAGTAGATGGCGTCTCCCACTATCTTCACAGAATGCTGATCCATCGGGATACCTCCACACTGAAGGAAGCTTCCGTCAAACGACTGATGTATCTGGTGGAGGAGAAACCATGTCCTTTGTGCCATGGACGGCGCCTCAATAAAAAATCTCTTGCCTGTAAGGTGGAAGGATACAGCATTGATGAAATGTGTGCTATGGAATTTACGGAACTTGTCAAAGTGCTGCGCAAAATCACTGATCCAAGAGCCAAAACCATTGTAGAGGCTCTGACTGCGTCTCTTGAGCGTATGATCGATATTGGTCTTCCATATCTTTCCATGGATCGGGAATCCTCTACCTTGTCAGGAGGAGAGGCACAGCGTTTAAAGCTGGTACGTTATATGGGCAGTGCCCTTACCGGCATGACTTACATTTTTGATGAACCAAGCACCGGAATGCATCCCAGGGACGTGTATCGTATGACAAGACTTTTGCAGAATCTGCGTGACAGAGGGAATACAGTTCTTGTGGTGGAGCATGACAAGGATGTGATTTCTATTGCTGATGAAATCATTGATGTTGGACCTTTAGCAGGAAAAAATGGTGGTCAGATTCTGTTTCAGGGAAGCTATGAAGCTTTGCTTCTGTCTGGAACCAGAACGGGAAATGCCATGAAACATATCGAACCGCTGAAAGAAATGCCACGAGTACCAAAAGAATTTCTTCCGGTACAAAATGCCAGTGTTCATAATCTGAAACATGTATCAGTAGATATCCCACTCAATGTACTGACTGTGGTTACCGGTGTAGCTGGTTCCGGAAAAAGTTCTCTCATCCGGGATGTATTTGCAAAACAGTATGCCGATCGGGTGGTTTTGGTGGATCAGTCGCCGGTGACTGCCACAGGACGCTCTACTCCGGCTACATTTTTGGGATTTTTTGATGAGATACGAAAAGTGATAGCGAAAGAAAATGGGGTGGATGTCGGACTGTTTTCTTTTAACAGCAAGGGGGCATGTCCTGTCTGCAGCGGACGGGGGCAGATCGTCACGGAGCTGGTATTTATGGATCCGGTTACTACGGTCTGTGAAGCCTGCGAGGGAAAAAGATACAGCCAGGAAGCTATGTCTTATCAATATAAGGGCAAAAACATTGTGGAGATTCTTGAGATGTCTGCCGGGGAGGCCTACGAGTTTTTCAAGGAAAACAGGAAGCTTAAAAAGGCTTTGGGAGCTATGCTGGAGGTGGGACTGCCCTATCTGTCCCTGGGGCAGCCGCTTAGTACACTGTCCGGTGGCGAGCGTCAGCGTGTGAAGCTGGCAAAAGATTTGTACAAGAAGGGGAATATCTATGTGTTAGATGAGCCTACCACCGGGCTTCATGCTTCTGATGTAAAGACAGTAATGGAATTGTTGGATGGTTTGGTAGACCGGGGAAATACCGTAATTGTCATTGAACATAATCTGGATGTGATGAAGCATGCTGACTGGCTGATCGATGTCGGACCGGATGGCGGTACAGCCGGCGGTCAGATCGTCTTTACAGGAACACCACGGGAAATGGTCGATAAGGCGCATACCATCACAGCAGAATATTTGAGAAAAAGTATCAGATAAGGAAAAAGAATCATATTCTGTGATCGGAAGTATTATGTAGAATATTTGATGAACAAATATGTAGAGAAAACCAGATTGTTGAGGAGATAGCAGGTGATGTTTCAAAAATTAAAAAATGCTCATAAATGGAATATGGCGGATACTGTGACGACCATGCGGATGGGTGTCTCTGTCTTTTTATTTTTTCTTTCCTTGGAAACTATTTGGTTTCTTGTTATCTACACATTTGCCGGTCTGACGGATGTATTGGATGGATGGCTTGCCAGAAGAACCGGAAGAGCAAGTGAGTTTGGCGCAAGGCTGGACAGCATCGCTGACTTGTTGTTTTACGGTGTTTTACTGGTTCGCCTTTTTCCTCTTTTATATCAGATTCTTCCAGGAGAGATCTGGTATGCCGTATTTGGGATTATCGCTGTACGTTTTGCGTCGTATATTGCAGCTGCGGTCAAATATCATCGCTTTGCGTCACTGCACACATGGCTGAATAAGTTGACAGGTGCGGCAGTATTTCTACTGCCTTATGTACTTTTTTCCCCATTCGGTGTTGTATATAGCTGGGCAGTATGCATTCTGGCATTTGCTGCGTCTGTGGAGGAACTGGATTATAATGTTGGACGATTATATTTTTCAATTTAAAGCATATCCGGATAAAGGCGCAAAGAGGTTTATCTGGGGAGGAATGAGTGCTGTTATGGGAGAAAAGCCTGCATTACATCCTTATGAATTCAACGTTGCTTTTGTTGTTATATTCCTATTTTTGCATTCATTTTATGATTTTTATGAGAAAGGCAGAAAATCTTGAAAAGATTTTTCGGGCGAATAGAAATAAGGAATGAGTGTTTACACCTAACCGTTAAGGTGGAAATGTATGCATATATATTTATATACATTTTAAGTAACGGTGTGCAGTACAGGAGGCGGTAAAGCGTGGTGCATTACGGCCCGACCGACTTCGTTCCTGGCAGAAGCTGATGAATGAGAATCGATATGTGGAAGATACACAAAGCTATCTGGCTGAGAAAAAGCAAAAATTTAAAAATATTGCGAAAATCAATAAAAGGAATCGGAAAAGATAGAGAAAAATCAATATCCGTTTAAGGTATGCATCATTGCACGAAGGAAAAGACGTCAGTATTCAATGCTGGCGTCTTTTGGCCTATAAAATTGACACAATTGTCTTGATTATCTGTCTATCCAAAACAGAATAATCTGATACAATATACTTAAGGAGGTACGTGATATGCTTCGAATGGAAATAGCGCTGCTGTTCGTTTTGAGCTTTATTGCTTACATTTATTTTTCAGCAGGCAGAAAATATACGTTATTACATAAAACTTTCTCTATCTTATTGATTACCATGTTGATTCATCTGACACTTGATGGGATTACTGTTTATACGGTCAATCATCTGGATACTGTTCCGCGATTGCTGAATGATATTGTGCATCGGCTGTTTATTGGCAGTCTGGTATTTGCCGTGTATCTGTTTTATCAATATATTGCAATCCTTGTAGAAGAGGAAAGCGGAAAACCGAGGTATCTGGATCTTTTGGCCAGAATTTTTTTGATCATTGCACAGGCAGGCGTACTATTGCTGCCGATTCATTATGCCGTCACCGCAGAGGGAAATTATTCAGATGGAATTCATGCAAATGTCTGCTATGTCAGTATGGTGTTTTATCTGTTTTTGTGTGTATGGATTCTGATCAGAAGCTGGAAGCAGATGGATTCCAAAAAGAAGTTCGCAATTGGAGCTGCGCTTGTGATTGAAGTGGTCGTTTCCATACTGCAGGCATTTCATCCCACCTGGCTGATCAGTGGTATGGGACTGACTCTGATGACGCTTTCCTTTTATCTGACACTGGAAAATCCGGACAGCATCCGTGCAGAGCTGATTGAGCAGAAAATGTCCATGTTATATCTGAAAAGCCAGGTAAATCCTCATTTCCTGTATAATACTCTGGATACGATCCGGATTCAGGCGCAGTTGAACGGAGATAAAAAGGTAGCCGACCTTTTGATGCAGCTGGTGGATTTTTTTCGCCTTAGTGTGAAGGTGGATCGTTCTATGGTTACGCTTGACGATGAGATGGAACTTTTGGAAAGTTATATGGAGCTGATGTGTTATCGTTATCCTAATTTGAGATGTGAATACGATATTGATCCGGATTTGGGCGGAATGCAGGTGCCGAATTTTATCCTGCAGCCGATTGTGGAAAACAGTCTGCTTCATGGATTAAAGAATAAAGGATATCGCGGAGAATTATGGATTACAGCAAAAAAAACAGAACATAATCGGATGGAAATTTTAGTCAGCGATAGCGGAAGTGGTTTCGAAGAAGGAAAAAAGGAGATTATTGATCAGATGCTTTTGCAGTATGCCAGACAACCTGCAAAACTAGAAGGAAACAGTATTGGGATTTTGAATGTGCAAAAGCGTATCAAACTATTATGTGGGCGGGAATACGGGCTTTGGTATACCGAAAATCCAACCGGAGGTGTGACGGCCCATTTGTTGTTGCCTATGAAGGAGGAGGCGTAATGAGAAAATTGAGTGTGCTTTTAGTGGACGATGAAATTATGATACGGGAGGGATTTAAAAGGCTGTTTGACTGGGAAGCCCATGACTGCAAAGTGGTCGGTGAAGCATCCGATGGTATGGAGGCGCTGAATCAGATTGAGACATTGCAGCCGGATATTGTCATTATGGATATCAATATCCCGGTCATGAATGGATTAAAAGTGATTCAGCTTAGCCGAATCAAATATCCGGATATTGCTTTTGTGATCGTGTCCGGTTACGATGATTTTTCTTATTGCAGGGAAGCACTCCGACTTCAGATCACAGATTATATATTAAAGCCTGTCAATTATGAGGAGTTTGGAAACTGCATTGATAACCTGAAGATTTCTTTGTATAAGAAGAGAATCACACAGGAAAAAGAACCGAAAAAACAGGAAGAACGAACAATTTCGGGGATTACCCGCTATATTCAGGAGCATCTTTCGGAAGAGATCAGCCTGACCGTTTTGGCAGAGAAATTTCATTTGAATCCTCAGTATATCAGCCAGCTTTTTAAAAATGAAATAGGTGTCGGATTTCTGACTTATTTAACGAATGCCCGTTTGGAAAAAGCGAAGAAACTGCTGGTATCCACATCGCTTTCTATAGCAGAGATTGCAGATCAGAGCGGATATGGGGACTACCGGGTTTTCACAAAAGTGTTTAAAAAGACGGAAGGTATTACCCCGTCACAATTTAGAAGAGATTTTTTTGACTCTTATCATTGATATATTTTGAAAGGATACCTTTGCTGAGTGTTGTACCGTTTTTTGGATTGCTGCAGAAACACTTGACGAAATCTTGACGAATATTTTGACGAAATCTTGACGAGTTTCTTTACCGATTTTTGGAATTTATCGATTAATATGAATGCAGAGTAAATTTTGCTCAAGACTGCGCAGTGTATGAAAAGGACGGAATACATATTTTACATCATGTAAGAAAGGAAAGGGATAAGAGGAATGAAAAATATATATGGAATAATCAGAAAACTTGGAGTTACTTCGAAATATAATGGATACTTTTTTTTGACGGATGCGATTCATCTGGCTATGGATTCTCAGGACAAATCTATAAAGATTACGAAAGACATTTATCCATGTCTGGCAAAAAAATACGAAACGACACCCATGAATATTGAACGAAATGTTCGTACGGTTATTAACATCTGCTGGGAAACAAACAAGGAAGGGATGGATGAGATTGCCGGTCATTCTCTGAGCTGCAAGCCAACAAACAGTGAATTTGTAAAAATGGTTGTTTCCTATCTCGCAGAAGAACAGACAGGTGCCAGACCTGTTTTTGCTCAATAAAAATGTCGAAAGCTGTCGAACGAAAACTCGAATTTCGCATTGACTTTGCTTTAAATTACATTGTATAATGTTCTGCGTCAGATCATGACAAAGGGTGAAAGAGAAAGGAAATTGAAGCAGCAGTATTGAAATATACTTTTTTGGGTATGCTGGTTTATATAATATGTGAGATTGAGGCTTATCAGATAGAGATACTTGGTAAGCCTTTTTTACTTTTTTATAATTTTGGGCCTTTTTCAAAAATAACTTTATTATGAGGTGTGTTATGGAAACAATAGCTGTAATTGAAGATAATGTACTGACTGGAGACATGATAACAGAGATTTTAATGAATGAGGGATTTCGCGTGATTCGGGCATATTCAGGAACGGAAGCGTTATATCTGCTGAAACAAAACAGGCCGGATCTGATCTTGCTGGATTTGGTTCTTCCCGGTCTTGACGGCGAAGGTGTTCTGGAACATATTAATGGGATACCGGTCATCATACTGAGTTCAAAAGCAGAAGTGGAGGACAAGATCAATCTTTTGAATGAGGGTGCCTGCGATTATATAACCAAACCGTTTAATGCAGGAGAATTGATTGCCCGTATTTTGGTTCAGTTACGCAAAGAAAAAAATTCAAGTAATTACATAAAAAAATCAACCTTATCTGTTGGCAATTTAACACTGGATCCTTTGTCTTTGAACTTAATTGTTGAGTCACAAGCCGTAAAAGTGACAAAAACGGAATGTGCGATTCTCAAACTGTTGATGTCCCATTCCAAGTATACCATTTCCAGGGATTTACTGCTGGATAATATCAGTTATGAAACACCGGATTGCACGGAGAAATCCCTGAAGCAGCATATTTATAATTTACGAAAGAAATTGTGCAGTATTAACAGCTCCATCCAGATCGAAACTGTTCGGGGTGTTGGGTTTAAATTGTCTGAAAACATATAATTATATAAAAAATATTAGAGTGAAAGAAAAGGCACATCAAGAGGTAATGAATTATCTATGACAGCCAATGCACTTGAATATACTTGTCCAATAATTTGGCGGATGTTATAATGTTGCCGTAATTGTATTGTATCCCGGCTGCCGGGAATGATAACAAGGAGGATTTGTATAATGAAAGAGAGAAAACATGACACACGTTGGATGGTAAGCGTTGCACTGATGGCTGCAATTGTTATCGTATTGGCGAATACACCGCTTGGTATGATTCAGCTTCCGATCATTAAGGCAACAACTGTACATATTCCAGTCATCATCGGAGCAATTTTGTTGGGACCATCTGCAGGAGCGATTTTAGGGTTTGTGTTCGGTGTATGTTCACTTATCAGCAACACAATGGCGCCGACACTGTTATCTTTTGCGTTTTCGCCATTTATGAGTACGACAGGTATTCCGGGCGTATGCAAAGCTCTCTGGATTTCTGTGGGATGTCGTATTCTGATTGGGATTGCGGCAGGATGGCTCTGGATTTTATTGCAAAAAATCAATGTAAATCAGTTGATTGCACTTCCGATCGTAGGATTTGTCGGTTCTATGGTAAATACGGTTACTGTTATGGGAAGTATTTATCTGCTGTTTGCACAGCAGTATGCTGAGGCAAAGGAGGTAGCTATTACAGCTGTGTGGGGACTGGTTATGGGAACAGTGGCTGCATCTGGTATCCCGGAGGCAATTGCGGCAGCAATACTTGTGCTCGCGCTTGGTAAGATCCTGATTCAGGTGTTCAAGAGATTGAATATGCCTGTGGGAAACAAGAAGACCACAGTGAAATAATAATCATAACAGAAAGAAGTTCTCTGTGAATAATGGAAGCAAAGTTTAAAAGCTCTGAAAGTCTTATAAGCACAGAATTTAGTTGTTCTTATAAGGTTTTCAGAGCTTTTTTTGTAAAAATGTAATCTTTTATGACGAAAAACAGATAACATGTTACTGTTCACTCCGTTCACAGTAACTTAGCCAAAATTCATTCCAGATTGCCTTCGGCAATGGAATTTTGGCTTGTATGTCTCGGGATTTTGGCATATTCATGCCAAAACACCTCGCGGGATAGTGCCGTGTGAACAGTAACGATAACATCAAAATTCGTGTATAAGATAAGAAAATTCCTTGTTTTTCCAATGTAGAGTATGATATGATAATTAATTATAAAAGTGTATTTTTGCGTAGAATTTAACGTCATTTTATATTTCAAAGTGTAGTTAGATAGCTATGAGCAGGCTGTAAAAGTGATTCAGCAGTTTGTTTTGGGATAATAGTCCATTTCTGAATTGACATCCATGGACGGACAGAACTGGAGACATAGATATTAAGATTTTTCGGGAGAGGATGCATGGGCAGAATATATCAAGAACGGCGGCAGTCTGGAGGAACCTGAGAATTACATTATATTAGAATAAGAGAAAGAGGAAATTGAGCATGATACCAAAGAAAAAGATTTTAATTGTAGAGGACAATGCACTCAACCGGGCTATGCTGAGTGAAATCCTGGCTGATGAATATCAGGTGCTGGAGGCTGAAAATGGACGGGCGGCACTGGATGTCCTGAGCCAGTATGGGGATAGCATCGCTCTCATCCTTTTAGATGTTATGATGCCGGTGATGGATGGATATACTTTTTTGGATCACGTAAAAAAGGAAGATAAACTGGCGCTGATTCCGGTGATCGTGATGACTCAGAGTGACAGTGAGGATGACGAGGTATCTGCGTTGGCCCACGGTGCAACGGACTTTGTACCCAAGCCTTATCGGCCTCAGGTTATTCTGCACCGGGTGGCAAGCATTATCAAGCTGCGGGAGACTGCGGCCATGGTCAATCAGTTTCAATATGATCGGCTTACCGGACTTTACAGCAAAGAGTTTTTTTATCAGAAAATGCGGGAGACACTGCAGAATGATCTGGAGCAGGAGTATACCATTATTTGTTTTAACGTTGAAAATTTCAAGCTGTACAACGACACTTTTGGTGTAAAGGCGGGAGACCGTCTGCTGCAGGAGATTGCTGCCAGCCTGCGTGAGCAGATTGGTCAAAAAGGAATCTGCTGCAGGTACAGCGCGGACCGTTTTCTATGTCTGAAGGAGCGAAAACAGGAACAGGAAGATCGTAAACGCTTTTTCGGCAGTATATTTTTGGAAAACGATGGGAACAGGGGAAGTGTGTCTGCAAAGTGGGGCATCTATGAGGTGACGGACCGTTCTATACCTGTGGAACAGATGTGCGACAGAGCTCTGTTGGTCGTTGACAGCATCAAGGGACAGTACAATCAGCATTTTGCTGTTTATGATGATGCGCTTCGAGGCAAGCTGCTGCGAGAGAAGAATATTACTGATGCTATGGAGATTGCGTTGGCAGAAGAACAATTTATTGTTTATTTCCAACCGAAGTACAATCTGAATGAAAATACCATGGCTGGAGCGGAAGCGCTGGTGCGCTGGATACATCCAGAGTGGGGATTTATGTCACCGGGAGATTTTATCCCTCTGTTTGAGAAGAATGGTTTTATTACCCGGCTGGATCAGTATGTCTGGGAGCATGTATGTGCCCAGCTTCGCAGTTGGAAAGAGAAAGGATATCCGCTTTTGCCGGTATCCGTGAATGTTTCTCGTTTAGACATTTATCAGATGAATCTGGCAGAGTTGATTCTTGGAATTGTGCAGAAATACGGCATTGATCCTGAGTATCTGCATCTGGAGATTACAGAGAGTGCCTATGCAGAAAATCCTGGAAAAATCATCAAAACTGTGGATGAGCTGCGCAATCTGGGCTTCATCATTGAGATGGATGATTTCGGCAGCGGCTATTCCTCTCTGAATATGCTGAACCAGATGAACCTTGATATTTTGAAGCTGGATATGAAATTCATCCAGAATGAAATGGAGAAACCAGCGGAACAGAGCATTCTGCGTTTTATCGTGAATCTGGCTCACTGGATGAATCTGAGTGTGGTGGCGGAAGGTGTAGAGACCCGAGAACAGATGGAACGTTTGAGGGAAATGGAATGCGATTATGTTCAGGGATATTATTTTGCAAAACCCATGCCCATCGAAGAATATGAAGAATTATTGGAAAGCCAATCTTCCCAATTTGTGGTTCAGCCGATGAAGGTATCACAGAAGGAGACCAGTATGCGCAGTCTGCTGGTGGTAGATGAAGATGATAAATACAGAGCAAAAGTCTGCAATACGTTTGAGGGACATTATAGAGTTCTGGAAGTCTCCGATGCGCAAAGTGCGCTTGCACGTATCATGGAGTATGGATGTGACGCAGTTTCTGCTATCATCCTGAGTATGACGATTCCCGAAAACGGCGCTGATTCGCTTCTGAAAATTTTGCGGCAGAATCCGAGATTCTGGCATATTCCTGTGCTGGCTACCGTGCAGGGCGGAGAAATAATGGAGAAAACATCATTGGCATGGGAAACAGATGATTTTCTTTGCAAGTGCCATCCACAGCGAGATTTGTACAAACGGGTATCACGTTTGATTAGAATAGCAGCGTCTCATGAGCGTGAGAGCACTTTGCGGGATGAGGCCAGTCGTGATTATCTGACTGGTCTGCTTAACCGCCGCGGGCTTCAGATTGCCATGGAGTCTTTGCGGAAAGAGGATTTGCCTTTGGCGGTATGCCTGTTTGATCTGGATGATTTGAAAAAAGTGAATGATAACTTCGGTCATGATGTGGGAGATCGGATTCTTCGGCAATTTGCCGATCTTCTCCGTCGTAAGACCCGCTCGGAAGATATTCTTTG
The DNA here is from genome assembly GCA_030536755.1 of Eubacteriales bacterium. Taxonomy (GTDB): domain Bacteria; phylum Bacillota; class Clostridia; order Lachnospirales; family Lachnospiraceae; genus JALFVM01. Next base: position 33,710 of record JAUNPJ010000008.1, read on the forward strand.
TCGTTACGGCGGAGATGAATTTGTAGTCATTTTGAGGCGTTTTGGCGATAAGGCGGCTGTGTTGAAAAAAGGGGAAGAGCTTTGCCGGGCTTTTCGCGAGTACTTTGAGGAAGAAAATTTTTGTGCGGCCTGTTCCGGGGGCATTGCTCTGTGCGGAGTAGATGAGAAAACGTCTGTTAAGTTGATTGAGTGCGCAGATCAGGCTCTGTATTGTGCCAAGAGAGAAAATAAGGGACACTGCTGTCTATGGAATGGTGATAAAGATAGTATTGAATAAATGAAAAGGAGGATAATAAGATGAAACATATAGTTGAGGATGACAGAAGAGAAGCACGTCAGTCAATGCTGGATGCGTATCCGTCGATTCAGTATTTGTATTCAGCAGATGACGGCAATACCGTAGTACTCTATTTAAAATTTAAAAAATGCGACGGCAACTTTCAGTAGCTTTGGTGCAGAACCGGAAGTAATTGAATTTTAAATATTTGGGGGATGGTCAGAATGACCATCCCCCCTTGAGTTTTCTCTTATTTACTCTCTTTGTCAGACCAGCTTATAAAATCCTCTAATGTTTGAGTGAATTCTACGGTTATCTCAGAGCCATCGTTGACTAGAATGTCACCAGGTCACTGTCCTTTGTGATTTCCACAAGCGGAAGGATTTCGTCATCTTCAGCAACAACGGCATCATCAATCGCTTGCTAGTATAATCCACATATCTCCTTAAAATTATTCTTTTGCCCATATCAGAAAAGAGATACAACCGATTGTCGTTCTACGATTTCCACATCCATGGTTACGTGGCATTGAATCTCTTCGTCTTCCTTGTTGATTTTTTTCAGAAGAAGCTGCGTAGCCAGGAACGCCTTTTGGGAAATATGCTGGGAAATGGAGGTCAGCTTGGGCGACGTATATTGGCATAGAGTCAGGTTATCGTATCCAATCACGGAAAGATCCACCGGAACCCGAAGACCTCCCAGACGTGCTCCCTCCATGATACCGATTGCACAGATATCTGCGGTTGTCACGGCTGCAGTTATTTCACTTCCTGACGATGCAATTGCCTTCCCGGCAGCGATACCTCCCTCATAAGAAGGAGAATAGGGGAAAATATATTCTTCTCGGAAAGGAATTCCGCTCTCCTCCAATGCTCTGCGATAGCCGTTCAGACGTTTGGTGAGCAGATAGTTGCCCTCGTAATCTGCGACAAAAGCAACGTGCGTATGCCCCCGATTGATCATATATTTGGTAGAAAGATAGAGGCCTTTCTCGTCGTTGGAGCAGATATTGATGAGCCCGGGGGTTGTCAGATGACTGTCAAAAATAGCAATCGGACATGGGGAGGATTCAATAAACTGGCGAAGATAGTCATGCTGGTCAGGATATAGAAATATAATTCCGTCTACATTCCAGTTTTTCAGAAGCTGTGTGATATCTGCTTTTTTTGAAATCGAGCGTACCATGGTGTAATAGCCGTTATTTCTTAATTCTTTTTCAATCGTGCCGATCATGGTACTGATATAGGGATTTTCCAGATAGTTATCTTCTGCAGATTCTTCATCGAGTGAGATAATGATTCCAATAATACGGGACGTCTTGTTGGTCAGGCTTCTTGCGGTCAGGTTTGGAACGTATCCGCACTCTTCAATAATGGCATTTACTTTTTCTATAGTTTTCGCAGAGACACGGTTGTTTTTGCCGTTTATTACATTGGAAACGGTCATCATGCTGACTCCGGCTTTTTCTGCAATATCTTTTAATGTCATTTCTTTCCTCATTTCTATCACTTTTGCAGATTTTGATTTTACCAAAACAATTTATACGAACTTTGTCATTAAATTATTTGGTTTATAAACCTTTAAAGACGATTCATATATTTTTATTATTATACTATATAAAGCAAATAAATTCAATGAACTTTTTTAGAAAAAAGAATAAGATATACATAATAACCAAAAAAATAGAATATTTCATGTAAAAAGTGATGAAAATATAATTGATAGTTGACGAACTGGCAAAGGTGTGATAGTTTAATAATAAGTTTAGCGCTAAATTAAATGAGAGCAAAAATGCTCCATGTTCAGTAGGAAATATTTCGTGAGAATACTGAACAAACAAAAAACATTGAGAAAGATGAGGGTAAGATTATGAAGAAGAAACTTCTTGCAGCTATGATGGCGACTGTTGTTGCAGCAACAAGCTTAGTCGGATGTGGTTCAGGCGCAGCAAAGAAAGAAGCAGAGGAGAAAAAAGTAGAAGTACCTACAGAGCCTTTTGGAGACACGGTGAAATATGATCCTTCTGTGGAAATCAATGATGGAAAAGATATCACTGTAGAATTATGGGAGTGGGGAAGTGATGACTTATTCCAGGAAGTGATTGATGGATATACAGCTATCCATCCAAATGTAACGATCAAGCTTGTAAACAACCCATGGGAAGATTATTGGACAAAGCTTCCACTTGCTTTGGATGGACAAAAAGGTCCTGCAATCTTTAACATTCATAACAGCTATCATGAAAACCTGATCAATTATCTGGCTCCGCTTGATATTCCGGTGGAAGACCTGCAGGCAGACTTTACAGGCGTAGATGCGCACGTGATTGACGGAAAAGTATATTACATTGATTATGGTATGATGACTGGTTCTGTATATTACAATAAACAGATGTGGGAAGCTGCCGGTCTTACAGAAGAGGATATTCCAAAAACATGGGATGAGATGCGTGAAGTTGCCAAAAAACTGACCATCAAAGATGGTGACAAATTGATTCAGGCAGGCTTGAATTTCAATGATGATTTCCATCAGAATTACCTTCTTGGTCTGAATTATCAGCTTGGAGAAAACCTGTTCCAGGAAGATGGAAAAACTCCAAATGTGAATTCTGATGCAATGAAGAAAGTAATGCAGATGCTGGTAGATCTGTATGAAGTGGACGGAGTAGGTTCTAAAGATTTCGGTGAAAAAGCTGCTGACAGTTTTGGTCAGGGACAGTCCGCTATGGTTCTTCAGTGGGGACACTATTACAATACTCTGAAAACAACATGGAGCAACATCGACTTTGGCGTATTTGAAATTCCTACATTTGACGGAGAGCCATACGCATACAACCGTTATAATGGTGAGTCTACCTTTGGTGTCAATAAAAATGCTCCGGAAGACCAGCAGGCAGTTGCACAGGATTTCGTAAAATATTTCCTCGCAAATGATGATGCACAAGTTGCGTTTAACCTGGCAATGAGTACTTTCCCGGCGAAAAAATCTCTTGCAGACAATGAGAAAATTCTGGAGAATCCATCTCTGAAAGTACTTTCCGAGCATATCGACCATTACATCTGGCCAGGCCCAATGCCTTCCACTGTGGAGACATCTCTGAAAAAAGCAGGAGAGGATATTTTCTTTAACGGTGTGGCGATTGATACTGCTTTGGACGAAGCACAGAACAATATTATCAAAGATATGAAGAGCAGTTCTTTTGAATCTGTAGAAAATCTTTATACCTATGCGAAATAATCTGACGCAAATCTGTGGTGAAGAATAGAAGAGGGAGGTAGACATTTATGTTTAGAAAAACGCATCCCCTGCAAAGCAGGAGCGAAATTATTCTCAGGAATATTGTTGTAACAGCGATGGTAATCTTTTTTACTGTATTTCTGATCGTTCCCATTGGTATCGCGTTTGCAGGAAGCTTTCATGAATGGAATCCTTTAAGTGGAACTTATAATTTCCTGGGATTGGAAAACTACAAAGAGGTATTTACAAGTGCTTTGTTCGGAAAATCAATGCTGAATACACTCATATTTTCAGTCGTTGTTATTTTCTTCCGTGTAGCACTTGGACTGGGAATTGCATATGCGATTTATTCGGCTCTGGTAAAACACAAAAGCTTTTTCCGGGCACTATATTACATGCCGGTTGTAACACCTATGGTAGCAGTGGCATTTGTATGGAAGTTCATGTACAATCCGCAGATTGGTACGATCAACCAGATTTTTGGACTTGATGTAAACTGGCTGATGAACCCGAAAACGGCATTGCTGGCAGTTATGATCATGACCATTTGGAAAGATTTCGGTTATGCAGTTGTTATGTTTATGGCAGGGCTTTATTCCCTGCCGGCCGATGCGCTGGAAGCGGCAAAGGTTGATGGGGCAAACGCATGGCAAACCTTCCGTTATATCACACTGCCTCTTTTGAAACCGATGACACTGTTTGTGGTGATTACTTCTATTATTTCCTACATTCAGGCATATGTCCAGATTCTCATTATGACAGAAGGAGGTCCTGGTACTGCTACATATCTGTCTTCTTACATTATCTATGATGAGGCGTTTGTAAAATATAATTTTGGTTATGCATCAGCATTGTCCTTTGTGCTGTTTGTGATCACTGCAGTATTTACATGGTTATCCTTCCGGGTTTCCGGAACGGAGGAATAGGAGGTTGTTATGAGAAGAAAAGTAAGTGTGATTGCATTAAATACCATTCTTCTTCTGTTGGGAGTGGTAACCGTGTATCCATTTGTGTGGATGCTGTCATCCTCCTTTAAGCAGAACAGTGAGATCATGGCACTGGAGCAGCATCTTCTTCCCCAGACATTTGTACTGGACAATTATGTGAACATGAATGCTCATTTTAATTTCATGCGCTTTTTTGCAAACAGTTTACTGATTACACTTGTGGTTACAGTAATTGTGGTTTATACCAGTACGCTCTGCGGATTTGTTCTGAGTAAATATGAATTTAAAGGAAGAAAACTGCTTTTTGGATTTGTGCTCAGTACGATGATGATTCCCTGGTGTGTTACCATTATTCCGAAGTACTCGATGATTCAGAGTTTTGGATGGATGGACAGCTATAAAGCATTGATTATTCCCGCTATGTTCAGTGGATTTGGAATTTTCATGATGAAGCAGCATATTTCTGCTCTGCCGGATGAAATTCTGGAAGCTGCAAGAATGGACGGTGCGAATGAGTTTTATATTTTCCACCGCATTGTGCTGCCAATGTCCAAAAATGGAATTTCCAGTATTGCTATTTTCCAGTTTTTGTGGACCTGGGAAGACTTCCTGTGGCCATATCTGGTAATCAATTCGGAGGAAAAGCAGCTTCTGGCGGTGGGACTGAAAATGTTTAACGGACAGTACTCAACCGATTATGGTGCACTGTTTGCCGCTACGGCAATCTCAATCATTCCAGTACTTCTGATTTATCTGTTTTTCCAGAAACAGTTTATTGCCGGTATTGCATCATCCGCAGTAAAAGGTTAATGAATCGTAGAAATATTGAAAGCTAGGAGACAGTAATATGCAGGATATTTATAAAGTAGAAACACGCCCCGCTGCTCTGGAGGGCAACATGGTAACCGGAGAACGGTATAGAATCACTGTGCTGACGGAGAGTCTTCTTCGTCTGGAATACAGTGAGGACGGTATTTTTGAAGACAGAGCAACACAGATGGTGTTTTTCCGGGATTTTCCTCAGGTAAAGTACAGAGTAATATCCGGCGAAGACGGAATAGAAATCCATACTTCACGTGTTCATCTGAAGTATAATGAAAAAGAATTTTCCAGCCATGGCCTGAGCATTCAGGTCAAAGGAAATTTGAGTGCTTATCACAGCATTTGGCATTATGGAGAAGAAATCCATGATCTGGGAGGAACAGCCAGAACTCTTGATGAGGCTAATGGCGCAATTCCTCTGGAGCATGGAATCATCTCCAGATTCGGATACTCTGTCATTGATGACAGCAGATCTCAGGTGCTGCTGGAGGATGGATGGATTGAGCCCAGAAAAAAAGGAATCAGAGATTTGTATTTCTTCGGATATGGGCACAATTACAAAGAAGCATTGAATGATTTTTACCGCCTATGCGGAAAAACGCCGATGCTTCCTAGATTTGCACTGGGAAACTGGTGGAGCCGTTATTATAAATACACAGAAGAAGCGTATATGGAACTGATGGAACGCTTTGAAAGAGAGAATCTGCCTTTTACCGTTGCCGTGATTGATATGGACTGGCATCTGGTAGATATTGATCCGAAATACGGAAGCGGATGGACTGGGTATACCTGGAATCGGGAGTTCTTTCCTGATCCAGAGCGTTTTTTGCGAAGACTTCATGAGAAAGGTATGCGGACAACGCTGAATGTTCATCCGGCAGAGGGAGTGCAGGCACACGAGGAAATGTATCAGGAAATGGCGGAAGTGATGGGTGTGGACGTCGAGGCGGAAGATCCTGTTCTCTGTGATCCTGCCAGTCCGGAATTTATGGAAGCGTATTTTCAGTATCTGCATCATCCGAGAGAAAAAGAAGGCGTGGATTTCTGGTGGATTGACTGGCAGCAGGGAAGTAATTGTAAGATAGAAGGTCTGGATCCGCTCTGGATTTTCAATCATTTTCATTTTCTTGACAGCAAAAGAAATGGAAAACGTCCTATGACGTTTTCCAGATATGCAGGTCCTGGAAGTCACCGATATCCGATTGGATTTTCCGGGGATACAGTGATTACCTGGGAGTCGCTCGATTTTCAGCCGTATTTTACCAACACAGCTGCCAACATCGGATATGGATGGTGGAGTCATGATATTGGCGGACATATGCTGGGTTACAAAAATGATGAAATGACAGCCCGTTGGACGCAGTATGGTATTTTTTCTCCGATTATGCGTCTTCACAGTTCCAGCAGTGAATTTAACGGCAAGGAACCGTGGAGATTTAAAAAGGAGGCAGAGCTGGCAATGGGTGAGGCACTTCGGATGCGCCATGCAATGATTCCTTATCTGTATACGATGAATTATAGAAGTTATCAGAAAAATCTTCCGGTGAATCTTCCTATGTATTATGAATATCCGGAAGAAAAAAAGGCTTATGAAGTGGAAAATCAGTTCCTGTTTGGAACAGAAATGATCGTTGCGCCTGTGACACAGCCAAGAGTTTCCGGATTGAATGTGGCGAAAGTGACTGTTTGGCTGCCGGAAGGAATCTGGTATGATATCTTTACCGGTACTGTGTATCGAGGCGGAAGAACGCTGGATATGTATCGGACAATCGACAGCATTCCTGTTCTTGCAAAGGCAGGCGGAATTCTTCCTTTTACAGATGAAATCAGCGGTGTACAGGCATCTCACAATCCCAACATGCTGCGCATAAAAGTATTTGCCGGTGCTGATGGAAGTTTTGAATTGTATGAAGATGACAATGAGACCTGTTTATATGAGGAAGGTCATTGTGTTATCACAGAAATGCGGTATAATGAAGAGGAAGAAGCTGTTTTTACGGTTCTGCCGTCAAAGGGAGAAGTATCTCTCATTCCTGAGAAACGCTCTTATACAGTTGAAATGACAGGCTATCAGAGAGAGGCAGTGAAGTCCGCACGTATATTTGTGGATGGAACTGTTGTTTCGGCGGATATGTCTTACGATGAAAATAAGCAGGCTGTTCTGGTTGCGATTGCAGAGGTTGGTGTAAACCAGACTGTAAAAATCTGTATGGATCTGAAGTGTCGCAGCAAGCAGAATCGAGTGAAGGAACACTGTTTTGCATTCCTCAATCAGGCTGAGATAGAATTTATGCTGAAAGATGAGTTATACAGTTTGATTCAAAAAGAAAAAGATATGACAGTTCTTGCGGCAGAATTAAATGCTATGAATCTTAGCCGTGATCTGTATGGAGCACTTCTGGAAATCATCACAGCAAAATAACAGATTTTGAAATTTGAGAGCAGAAAGGCGGATGATAACAATGAAAAAAAACTGGTGGAAGGAAGCAGTTGTGTATCAGATTTACCCGAGAAGCTTCATGGACAGCAACGGAGACGGAATCGGAGATCTGAAGGGAATTACTTCCAAACTGGATTATCTGAAGAAACTGGGAATTGATGTGATCTGGCTGTCGCCTGTGTATCAGTCACCGAATGATGATAACGGATATGATATCAGCGATTATCAGGCCATTATGGAAGAATTCGGAACGATGGAAGACTTTGATGAAATGCTGTCAGAAGCTCACAAGCGCGGTCTGAAAATTGTCATGGATCTGGTAGTCAATCATACTTCTGATGAACACCGCTGGTTTGCAGAAAGTCGAAAAGCAGAAGAGAATGCTTATTCTGATTATTACATCTGGCGTGAAGGAAAACAGGGAGAGATGCCCCCGAACAACTGGGGGTCCTGCTTTGGCGGTTCTGCATGGCAGTATGATGAAGAACGCGGGATGTACTATCTTCATCTGTTCTCAAAGAAACAGCCGGATTTGAACTGGGATAATCCGATGGTGCGTCAGGATGTGTTTGATATGATGACCTGGTGGTGCGAGAAAGGCATTGACGGTTTCCGTATGGATGTGATCAGTATGATTTCCAAAACAAAGGAAATGCCGGATGGAGAAATAAACGGATTGTACGGAGATTATGGTCCATATTGTGTTCACGGTCCGAATATCCATAAGTATCTCAAAGAAATGAATGAGAAAGTTCTGTCAAAGTATGATCTTATGACGGTGGGAGAGACACCGGGTGTAACGGTAGAGCAGGCAAAGCTCTATGCGGGAGAGGACTCCAATGAACTGAGTATGGTATTCCAGTTTGAACATGTGGATGCGCATGGCAAATATGGAAAATGGACCGACGAGAAGATGCCGCTTCCCGAGCTGAAAAAAATTCTTTCCAAATGGCAGACGGAGCTTTATGGAAAGGCATGGAACAGCCTTTTCTTGGATAATCATGACCAGCCAAGAGCAGTATCACGCTTTGGAAATGACAGTCCGGAATACAGAAATGTTTCTGCAAAAATGCTTGCCACCTGTCTTCATATGATGCAGGGAACACCTTATATATTTCAGGGAGAGGAACTGGGAATGACCAATTATCCTTTTGAAAGTCCGGAGGATTTCAGGGATATCGAAAGTATCAATGCGTATCAGGAATGGTGTGAGAGCGGCAGAGTCAGCCATGACATTTTCTGGCCATGCATCACGTTTATCAGCAGAGACAATGCACGTACACCTGTTCAGTGGGATGATACGGAAAATGCCGGATTTACCACAGGCATACCGTGGATTCAGGTAAATCCCAATTATAAAGAAATCAATGCGAAAAAGGAAATGTCAGATTCAGATTCGGTATTTCATTATTATCAAAAGCTGATTGCGCTTAGAAAAGAATATGATCTGATCGTTTATGGTAAATATGAGATGCTTCTTGAAGAGGATGAAAATCTTTTTGTATATACCAGAGAAATGAAAGGTGAAAAACTGCTCACGGTATGTAATTTTACAGAGCAGGAACAGGAATTTGACCTCCCGAATGAATTTCAAAATGCGGTTTGCCTGATTGCAAATCTTCCAAATGTATATGAGCAGAGAAAGATTCTGTTAAAGCCGTATGAGGCGTTTGTCCTTTATAAAAAATAGAAAGAAGCACCTGGCTGCAAACGGTCAGGTGTTTCTTTTTTGTTTATATATATACAAAGAGAAAAAGGATTTCAAATTTGTTAATAAATTTTGACGGAGGCGAATAATTCAGGATAAAGTAAATTTTTCCGACAAATTTCGATTTATTTGGACTTTTTGGGCGGAATATGATATGATAAATAACAAATAAACTTGAATTATTTTTGCAATGTGAGGGGAGAATTTGAATTTAAAAAATAAATAGAAGCACAGTAAAGCTGTTTTAGCTTTTGCCATGAGAATTAATATGCAAAGACTAAAATGGCTTTTTTATAATAAAGGCTCTGTTGTGGGGGAAAATAAGAAAAGAGTTGAGAAAGAAAATGCAAAAACAAATATTAATCGTAGAAGATAACAGTATCAATCGTGAAATGTTGATTGAGATTTTGTCTGACGAGTATAAAGTGCTCGAAGCTGAAAACGGACAGGCAGCTCTGGAGGTTTTAGCGAATAGTCGGGATGACATTGCGCTGATTCTTTTGGATGTTATGATGCCGATCATGGATGGGTATACTTTTTTGGAAGAGATGAAAAAAGTTCCTAAACTGGCAGCGATTCCGGTTATTGTTATGACGCAGGGGGACAGTGAGGAGGATGAGGTGGCTGCATTGTCACACGGTGCTACCGACTTTTTGCCCAAACCGTATCGTCCGCAGATTATCCTGCATCGCGTGGAAAACATAATTAATTTTCGTGAGACGGCTGCGATGGCGAATCAGTTTAAGTATGATCATATGACCGGACTTTACAGCAAAAGATTTTTCTGTCAGCGGGTGAGAGACGTCCTTTTGCAGAATCCGGAACGGGAATATGACATCATATGTTCAAATATTGAAAATTTTAAACTGTTCAACGATGCATTTGGTGTGCAGGCTGGAGATCGCCTGCTGTGTGAAATAGCAAAATATTTTAAAGAGAAAGGAAAAGAACAGGAATTTTTTGGCAGACTCAGTGCAGATCGCTTTGTATGTTTGAGACAGCGCAAAGAAGTATATCATGAAGAAAATTTTCAAAAATTCGGAGAACAGATCAATAATCTGTCCAATGCGAAAAATGTAATTTTAAAATGGGGAATCTACAGAATCGAAGACCGATCCGTCCCGGTAGAACGAATGTGCGACCGTGTTTTGCTGGCAGCAGACAGTATTAAAGGGCAATATCATAAATGCGTTGCTGTGTATGATGATGCGTTGCGTGATCAGCTGCTGCGGGAACAGGCAATCGTGGAGGAGATGGAGAGTGCTCTGAGAGAAGACCAGTTTACGGTATATCTTCAGCCAAAGTACAGCCTGAATGACAACGGGCTTGCAGGAGCAGAGGCATTGGTACGTTGGAATCATCCGGAAAGGGGATTTATATCACCGGGAGAGTTTGTTCCTGTATTTGAAAAAAATGGTTTTATCACACAGATGGATTGTTTTGTCTGGGATCGTGCATGTGCATTGCTTCGGGAGTGGCGTGACAAAGGATATCCTCGCATTCCGCTGTCTGTCAATGTGTCCCGGGCCGATTTTTATCAGTCAGATCTGGTAGATATCCTGCTGGGAATAGTGCAGAAATATAATCTTTCGCCGATGGATCTTCACTTGGAGATTACGGAGAGTGCTTATACAGAAAATCCGGCACAGATTCTCAGTGAGGTAGAAAAACTCCGGAAGCGGGGATTTGTTCTTGAAATGGATGACTTTGGAAGTGGGTATTCTTCTCTGAATATGCTCAACCAGATGAAACTGGATATTATTAAGCTGGATATGAAGTTTATACAGAGTGAGACTGCAAAACCCGCCAATCAGGGGATTCTCCGTTTTATTGTCGATCTTGCACACTGGATGAACCTGAGCGTGGTAGCCGAAGGTGTGGAAACCCGTGATCAGCTGATTCGACTCAGGGAGATTGGGTGTGATTATGCACAGGGATACTTTTTTGCAAAACCGATGTCAAGCCAGGAATTTGAGAAGAAACTGAAGGAGCAGCAAAGAAAAGAGGAAACGCTTCCGATTCAGGAATCTTTTTCTGATAAGAATACTCGATGCATTCTTATTATCGATGAGGATGCGAAATATCGGGATGCGGTAAAAAGTGCGTTTCGGGAAACGTATCAGATTCTGGAAGCAGCAGATCTGCAGAGCGCCATGGTTCATCTTACCAAACAGAAAAATTCGATTTCCATTGTAATCGTAAGTATGATGCTTTCAAAACAGGGAGGAGCTGCAATTCTGAAATATCTCAATGAAGATCAGTCATCATGGAGAATTCCTGTTTTGGCTACGGGCGTTTGTGACAGCGATATGGAGAAAACGGCATTTCGATTTGGTGCAGATGATTTTGCATGTAAGCCGCATGATGTGTACAGTCTGAAAAAACGTGTGGAACGTCTGCTGGGACTGATGACCTATCATGAAAGGGAACGCCAGCTTCGCGATGAGGTATTTCGCGATTACCTGACGGGACTTTTGAACCGGCGCGGTCTTCATGCATCGGTAAATGCCCTAAAACAGGATGATTTGCCGATTGCTTTGTATTTTTTTGATTTAGATAATTTGAAAAAGACGAATGATTGCTGTGGACATGAGGCGGGGGACCACATGCTGCAGATTTTTGGAGAATTGCTTCGTCAGTGCAGCAGGAGCACGGATATTGTGGCCCGCTATGGGGGAGATGAATTTGTGATGGTCATGAAGCATATTCCTTCCAAAGAATTTGCTCTGAAAAAGGGAAAAGAAATCTGCGGTTTGTTTAAGGAGTTTCAGCGGTCGGAAAATATTTTTGCCGGCTGTTCCGTTGGTGTTGCCATATGCGGAGTCAATGAGAAACCTTCAGCACAATTATTTAAACGTGCGGATCAGGCATTGTATCGTGCAAAATCACAAAATAAAGGTGGATGCTGTCTGTGGGACGGGAGAATTGATCAAATAGAACTTTAAAGCAGAGAGTTAATAATGCAAAGCATAACAAAAAAGGGCGAGTAATGCAAAACATATACTCGCCCTTTTTGTGTGTTTTAATAAATGAAAGAACATTTCATTAAAACTGTTTGCCGCTTGCCTCCAGATCGTTTTCCAATTCTTCCGGAATATACTTCCGGAAAATAGCAATAAAAATACCGGATGTCAGATAGCCAATCAGTCCGGCACCACAGCAGATCAAAAGACCTGCCAGTGGTGGGAAGAAAAAGGCAAGACAAATAAAAGTCCCATAGATTATGAGCAACAACAGAGAAGATGGAAAGTGCCGAATTGACATAATCAGGGCATTTTTAACATTGTCAAAGATGCGGTTTTCAAACTTTGCCTGCACTGGAAAGATGTAAATGCAAAGCAATGTGAAAGGAATCAGGAGGATGGAACAGCAAATAAGGAGCATCCGTCCTATGGTATTGTTCATAGCCATAGCTATGCGGATGTCTGTGAAGAGAAGGATTGCTGCTGTCAAAAGTATCAGCCAGATGATGGAAGACTGGCGGAAATTTTCCCGGAATGATTTACGGAAATTTCGACTTACATATCCTTCTCCTGTGCGAATACGCTTCATGCAGCTGTAGTAAAGCGCTGTGGTAGAAGCGCCGATTGTGAAAACAGGAAGGCTGTACAACAGCCAGAGAAAATGTAATGTCAGGATATCGGCAACCAGGTATAGAAAACGTGAAAACAGGCTGTCGAAAGAAAATAAATTCATAGTAAACACTCCTTTGGGTAAACTTTTGTTAAATTTGATTCCTTAACACAACATTATTATATTGAGATTTATATAAAAATACCAGATGTAATAATTCACAAAATATATTTAGATAAATCAGTAATATTTTACAAAAATCTAAAATACATATTGCCAGTTTTTGCTTGTTGGTGTAGACTTAGCTCATTATCTATAATAAAGGAGGTAGAAACAACATGGATAAAAGCAATTACCGGCAAACGGAATACAACACACCGTTTATCGAGCAGAGGGCAGATCCATATATGTACCGTCATACAGATGGTATGTATTATTTTACGGCATCTGTTCCGGCCTATGATCGAATTGTACTGCGCAGAGCGGATACGATTACAGGGCTTCAGACTGCTGAGGAAAAGACACTCTGGGTTAAGCATGAAAACGGTTCGCAGAGTATTCACGTATGGGCTCCGGAAATTCATTATGTAGACGGAGGGTGGTATATTTACTACGCAGCCGGAGACAAGGATAATGTGTGGGAAATCCGTCCTTATGTACTTCACTGCAAGGGAGAAGACCCGATGGAGGATGCATGGGAAGAGTTGGGAATGATGCGGGCTGCGGATGAAGATGAATTCTCATTTCATGCATTTTCATTGGATGGAACTGTTTTTGAAAACAAAGGTGAAAATTATTATATCTGGGCTGAAAAGACAGGAGTGGGCAAACAGATTTCCAATCTTTATATTGGAAAGATGGAAACTCCTAATAAGCTTGCAACTACGCAGGTACTTTTGACGACTCCGGATTATGACTGGGAAAGAATTGATTTCTGGGTAAATGAGGGGCCGGCAATTTTGAAGCATAATGGAAAAATTTTCATGACTTTTTCTGCGAGTGCTACAGGAGAATGCTATTGTATGGGATTGATGTATGCGGATGAAAATGCGGATTTGCTTGATCCTCGTTCATGGACAAAACTTCGTCATCCAATTCTTAAGACGGATGGTGAGAAAGGCATATTTGGCCCGGGACATAATTCATTTGTCAAGGCAGAAGATGGAAAAACAGATTTATGTATTTATCATGCAAGACCATATGATGAGATTGTTGGCGATCCACTTTATGACCCAAATCGCCATGCCATGATTATGAAGATTTGTTACGATGAAGATGAGTTTCCGGTATTTTCTTATCAAAAAACTTCTGATATTTTTGAAAAATAAAAATATCAGTCATATATTTTAGATTTCGCTAAAATATTATGTTAAAATGCACAAAAAATAATTATTAAAATTGTAAATAACAATGAAAATCATAATTGACTTTAGAAAAAACTAAAAAAATATTGTTAAATCTAAAATGATATGCTATGATGAGTCTGTAAAAAAGTGAACTGAGTGATGCACAATGTGCTATTTAAGTGGTTAAGTGGAAAGGAGATTAAAATGCAACTTAAAAAGGTAGTGGCTGCTGGACTGGCGGCAACAATGTTAGCAGGGGTACTGACAGGGTGTGGAGGCAGCTCCAAGAAAAGCGAAGACGCTGATGGAAAAAAGAATCTTTCAGTGTTTATCTTTGCAAACGATCATGAGTCTGCAGTTTACAAAGATATGATCGAGCAGTTCAAAGAAGATCACAAAGATACCATTGCTAATGTTGATATTCAGATTACAACACAGGAAGAATATTCTAAAACATTGACTGGTATGATGACTGCCGGCGATCTTCCGGATGTATTTTATGTAGGACCGGAATCTGTAGAACAGTTTGTAGAAAATGGATATATTGAGGATCTGCAGCCTATTCTTGAAGAGAAAGGAATTTCAACGGATGGACTGGTTGCACAGGAGGCTCTGAATAGTTATCGCTACGATGGAGAAAAAACTGGCGAAGGCGATCTGTATGCATTGCCGAAAGATGCATCTGTATTCGCATATGCATATAATAAAGATCTTTTCGACAAAGAGGGTATTCCTTATCCAGATCCGGAAAATCCATATACATATGAGGAATTTGTTGAAGTTTGTAAGAAATTTACAAAGGATACAGATGGAGATGGAGAGGTTGACCAGTGGGGTTGTGGATTCGCAAATGCATTTATGCTTCAGCCATTTGTATGGTCTAACGGAGCTACCTATCTGACAGATGATTACAAAAAAGTAAATATTGATACACCTGAATTTAAAGATGCTCTTCAGAAATATGTAGACTGCACACTGGAGCATAAGATTACACCGACTGTTGAACAGGATGCTTCTTTAGGTGTTTACCAGAGATGGCTTGCTGGTCAGGAAGCGTTCTATGCATGTGGTACATGGGATGTTGCTGCTTTTATGGATGAAGAAACATTCCCGTTTGAATGGGATTTATGTGCATATCCGACATTGTCAAGCGGAAAGACAATGACGTGGCTTGGAACAGTTGGATTCTGTGTATCTGCTAAGAGTGACAATAAGGAAGAAGCGACAGAACTGATTTCTTATCTGTGTACAGATGAAGACGGACAAAAGGAACTGTCTGGTGTTACAAGTGGAAAGTCTATTCAGCTGCCAAATATCAAGAGTCTGGCAGAAGGTGAGTTCGTGACTGCAATTGAAGATGGAACACTTGCATTTCCATCAAACGTAAATGTATTCTTTAATTATCTGAACGGAACAGATAAATATGAGGGAAGATTTACAGAAACAACATATACACCAAATGCGGAGTGGCATGATATTTTCCTCGAAGGTCTGGATAATGTAAAGAATGGTTCTATGACTGTTGATGAGTACGTTTCAGAGGTGGCGCCGAAGATGCAGGAATCTCTGGATGAAGCATGGGAAAGTGTAGAGTAAGATGAGTGGAAAAAAATCAGTAAAGAAAAAAATGAGCAAGGCACAATTCAAAGAGCATTGCTGGGGATTGGCTTTTGTATCACCGCCGTTTATCGGATTCTGTCTTTTTATGGCATTTCCAATCATATTTGCATTCATTGCCAGCTTGACAAAGTGGAATGGCATGAACAATATGATGGACAACTTTGTGGGTCTTGAGAATTACATCAAGCTGCTTGGAGATGAGAAATTCTGGAAAGTACTTGGAAATACCGTTATTTATATGATTGGTATTCCAGTTGGAATGATTCTTGCACTGGTGATTGCTGTTGGAATGAACCGTAAAATTAAGGGAATTAAAATTCTTCGTACTCTTTATTATGTACCGGTTGTATCCTCTCTCGTTGCAGTTGCGATTTTGTGGATGTGGGTATTTAATTATGATTATGGTTTGTTAAACAGTATTATTAAGACGCTGACAGGAATGCATGGACCAAACTGGCTTGGGGATGAATTTTGGGTGAAGGTATCCATGATTATTTTCATGGTCTGGAAAGGTCTGGGTGGATCCATTATTCTGTATCTGTCCGGTTTACAGAGCATTCCGAGAGATTACTATGAAGCTGCTAAAATTGATGGAGCCAGTGGATTTAAACTGTTTCGTTATATCACACTTCCATTGGTATCACCAGTTACTTTCTATCTGTTGATTACTGGACTGATCGGAGGTTTCCAGGTATTTGTAGAGGTATTGGTAATGGTGCCAAATGGAGGCTTAAACTACAGTGCAGCTACGGTTGTATTTTATTTGTATGACAAAGCATTTGGAAGTAATCAGATGGGTTATGGATCTGCAATGGCGTTTCTTCTGGCTATCCTTATCTTTATTGTTACAGCGATTAACTTTAAAGGACAGGATAAATGGGTTAAAACGATTGAGTAAGGAGGTGGGAATATGGCAAATTTGGATGAAAAATCTTCAGAGGTTAAAACAACGAAAAGTAAAGTGGTCGATGGAGTCATCTTTGCATTGCTTCTCTTAGGAGCAATTGCAATGGTATTCCCACTGATTTATATGCTGCTTAGTTCTTTTATGACAAAGAACCAAATTCTTTCTGCGAATTTCTCTATTATACCGGATCCGTGGAAATTTGGAAAATATGCGGAAGTACTTCAGAAACCGGAATTTTTGAGAGGTCTTCGCAATACATTAATGGTTGCAGTTCCTGTACTGGTTGTCGGCGGTTTTACTTCTTCCCTTGCAGCATTTTCGTTTAGTAAATTGAAATTTAAAGGAAAAAACGGAATCTTCCTTGGACTTCTTGCGACTATGATGATTCCGTTTGCAGTTGTTATGATTCCGCAGTATGTAATGTTTACAAAAATGGGATGGACCAATAGTCTTCTGCCGCTGATCATTCCTGGATTATTTGGTAATGTCAGCATTATCTTCTTCCTGAGACAGAATCTGACCAGTGTTCCCGATTCCATTGTTGAGGCTGCGAAGATTGATGGCTGCGGCTACTTCAGAATGTATTACAGCATTTTTCTTCCGCTTATGAAAGGCGCATTGATGACCCAGCTTGTTCTGTGGTTTATGGGAATCTGGAATGATTATCTTGCACCGACTATTTTCATTCAGAATGAGGAATGGTTTACTTTGCAGGTAGTTATTCGATCTTTCAATGCATACTATGCGGTCAACAGTGATTATCCGCTGATTATGGCAGCATCTGTGCTGGCGATTTTGCCGACACTTGCACTGTTTTTCTTCTTCCAGCGTTACATCATTGAATCAATGGCTGTGTCTGGAGTAAAAGGTTAAAAACGATAGGGTTGCTCTTCAGGAGTTTCTGAAAAGCGGCCCTTTTTTAAAAGGAGAAGAATATTGGCTGATGGAATATTAAGATTGAATGACTGTGATGTTCGTAGTAATCCGGCGGTATGGTCTCATGACCCTTCCATGATGTGGGATCCTGTTACAGGCAGATATTATTCCTATAGTACAGATGTTTTCAGGCCCGAATTTGGACTTAGCAGTCCGATTGGCATTCCTGTGCGAAGCTCTGAAAATATGGTGGACTTCAAATATGAAGGGATCGTATTGTCGGAAGGTGCCATAGCACAGGGAAGGGACAATGGGACATATCCCGATACAATAGAATTCTGGGCTCCTTTTGCAGAATATGTAAATGGCGAATACCGTATATACTATTCTGCAACGAAAGCGTTTGGAAGTTCAGAGTCACGGATATGGCTGGCTACAGCGAAAAATCCTCTTGGACCGTTTGAAAACAGAGGTATTGTAGCAGATACGTGGGGAACGGATGACAGCTATCCGAATGCGATTGATGCACATATTATATGGAAGGAATCGCGATGCTATCTGGTATATGGTTCCTTTTTTGGAGGAATTTATATCAAAGAACTAAATGGAGATACGGGACTTCCTCTTGACGGTAATGCGAAAAATCTTGGAATATGCATTTCACGTAAAGCAGAGATTCCAAGAATTGACGGTCCGGAAGGGGCTGCTGTCATTTATGTGCCGGAGACGGGATATTTCTATCTGTTCCAGTCCTATGGATGGCTTGGTGATGACTACGATATCCGGGTCGGAAGAAGCCGGGAGGTGACAGGTCCTTATCTGGATATGGAAGGAAAAAATCTTGTTGAAGAATCCATGGGTGTGAAAATTGCGGGAAGTTACCGGTTTAAAGCGGAAAATCCCAGAGCTGATGAAGGAAATAACGGATGGGTGTGGGATGGGTTGCGAGGACCGGGGCATGGAGTTCCTTTTTATGATACTCAGACAGGACAATATTTTTTTGTGCATCATATTCGGGATGGCGCAGCTGTCAATCGGGAATATGATCCAAAAGAAAACAGAGCGAGTTACAAAGTACATTATATGATGATACGGCCGATGTTCTTTATCAATGGATGGCCGGTGTTGGGACCGGAGCCTTATCAGGGAGAAAAATTTGAGCCGGTTTCTCCCAGAGAGGCAAAAGGATATTGGGAAATGATTGTATTAGATGATCAAGACAATGAAATAAAAGATTCTATGGAATGTGTACTGGATGCAGACAGCGATTATCTGACGAATGGCAGAATTTATCAATGTCGTGACCTGGAGAACCAGAGAGATACTCTTGTGGTAACTGGATTTTCAAATTCGGGTATTGCATATTGGGGAAAATTCATGTATAGTATTGTTTAGAATAATCTAAAGTGATTGAGGGAATTGTCTCCTATACCGTAAGAAAGCAGGGAAACGCAATGTTACACATTAAGAGTTTAGATGAAGGTCTTGAGGTCTTTAAGGCACTTGGATCAGATCTGCGCCTTAACATTATTAAGCTTCTCCAGGAAAATTATGAGATGAATATGAATGAGTTGGCGACAAGTCTTGGCATTACGAACGGGGCACTTACCAGCCATATCAAGAAGCTGGAAGAAAGCGGAATTATTAAAGTTTTGACAGAACATGGCGGTCACGGAAACCAGAAACTTTGCCGTGTGGCTGTGGATAAAATTTTGATTGATGTAGAGTCTGATGAAGATGAGGATGAGAAAAATATCTATAATACGGAAGTACAGGTAGGACATTATTCGGACTATGAGGTTTATCCGACTTGTGGTCTTGCGACGGACAAGGCTTTGGTAGGTGAGGTGGATGATCCGAGATATTTTGCTCATCCAGATCGAATTAATGCAAGAATTTTGTGGTTTACGAAGGGATATATTGAATATATCATCCCAAACCTGCTTCCCAGTGCTACGAAGATTGATCAGATTACGTTATCTCTTGAAATCAGTTCGGAGGCACCGGGAGTCAATAATGACTGGCCATCGGATATTTCTTTTTATTTAAATGATGTAAAGATTGGAACATGGACTAGCCCGGGTGATTATGGAGATGTACAGGGAATATTCACACCGGATTGGTGGTTTCCAAACTGGAATCAGTATGGTCTTTTGAAAATGATCGTCATTAACAAAAAAGGTACTTTTGTGGATGGATTGAAGATTTCCGATGTGAATATCCATCAGTTTAATCTGGATTATAAGAGCACAGTTCGTTTTAAATTTCAGATAGAAGAAGATGCCAAAAATATAGGCGGTATTACAATTTTTGGAAGCGGATTCGGCAATTATAACCAAGATATTAAAGTGCGGATTTCATATAGCCCGATGGAAATCGAGACGAAATGCAAATAACAGAAAAAAACCGGCTCAATAAACTGTAAAAATACAGTTTTGTTGAGTCGGTTTTTTATGGTGAGAGGAAAAGGATGAAAAGAAAGAGTTTTATGTTTATGCTGGCGGTTGTGCTTATTGGTCTTTCTGGTTGTCAGAAAAATACAAAATTAAAAGAAGAAACACCGGTGGAAAAGAAGTTTGATGAGGTATCTGTACACGATCCTTCTGTTATTCAGGGGGAAGATGGAGCGTATTATATTTTTGGATCGCATTTAGCGGTTGCAAAAACAACGGATCTGATGAATTGGAACTATGTGAATCAGGGGGTAAAAAACGACAACGATGTGATTCCCAATGTGTTTTCAACCATGAAGGAGGCTTTTGAATGGTCGCACAGCAATACGTTTTGGGCACCGGATGTGGTACGGTTAAAGGATGGAAGTTATCGCATGTATTATTGCAACTGTCAGGGAGATGCGCCTGTTTCCTGTCTTGGAATTGCTTCATCGGATTCTGTGGAAGGTCCGTATACGAACCAGGGACTTCTTTTGAAATCAGGAATGGGTGCCAGTGAAAAAGATGAAGATGGAAATCTTTATCAGGCAGCATCCGATCCGAATACAGTTGATCCGGCTGTTTTTTACGATAAGGACGGAAAACTCTGGATGATTTATGGGTCTTATTCCGGAGGGATTTTTATAAAGGAAATGGATTCGGAGACTGGAATGCCGTTGGAGAGCGGATATGGTAAAAAGCTTCTGGGAGGCAATCATCTGAGGATAGAGGCTCCTTATGTGATTTATAATGAAAAGACGGAATATTATTATCTGTTTCTGTCTTTTGGCGGACTGGATTCGGATGGTGGTTATAATATCCGTGTCTGCCGGTCAAAAAATCCGGATGGCCCGTATGAGGATTCCATGGGACAGGAAATGGAGGACTGCAAAGGCCCGGTTGGTAGTGCATTCAGCGATTCATCCGCAGAGCTTTATGGGACCAAGCTAATGGGCGGATACAAATTCTTGTGGAAAGAGGGAGAGGAAGGAAAAGAACGAAAAGGTTACCTCTCTCCTGGACACAATTCCTGTCTGTATCAGGAGGAAACAGGAAGTTATTATATTATTTATCATACCCGTTTTGAAAATAGCGGCGAAGAGCATCAGGTGAGAGTTCATCAGATGTTCTTTAATCAGGAGGATTGGCCGGTGATTGCGCCATATCGATATGCAGAAGAAAAGCTGGAGGCGTGTACAGAGAAGGAAATCTATGGAGTTTATAAATTTATCAATCATGGGCGTGACATCTCGTCAGAGATGAAAGAATCAGAAGAAATTGTCCTGGAAAAGAACGGGAAAATGACAGGTGCAGTGGAAGGTACGTGGGAGCTTTCCGATGACTGTCACATTACACTGGAAACGGAAGATGCCTCTTATTCGGGTGTTGTTTTGAAACAGTGGGACGAAGATGGAAAAAAATATGTCATGACATTTACAGCATTGGACAGTAAATCAGGAACTGCTGTCTGGGGCAGTGGACTTGCTGCCATAGAATAACAACAGAAGGAGATAATGATATTATGGCTAGATTAGTAATTAATGCAAATAAGAAAGTAAGCAAGATTCATAAGGAAATTTATGGACACTTTTCAGAACATCTTGGAAGATGCATCTATGAAGGAATTTATGTGGGAGAGGATTCTCCGATTGAAAATGTAAATGGTATGCGTACCGATGTTGTGGAAGCACTGAAGGAAATCTGGATTCCGGTACTTCGATGGCCGGGCGGCTGTTTTGCAGATGAATATCACTGGATGGATGGAATCGGCCCGAAAGAAAATCGCAAAAAGATTATCAATACCCACTGGGGAGGTGTTGTAGAGGATAACAGTTTCGGAACACATGAGTATTTTGAACTTTGTCGTCAGCTGGGATGTGAAACTTATGTGAATGGAAATCTGGGAAGCGGTACGGTCCAGGAAATGTCTGAATGGGTAGAGTATATGACATTTCAGGGTGTTTCTCCGATGGCAGAGCTTCGTGCAAAAAATGGGCATGACGATCCGTGGAAGGTAGATTTCTTTGGTGTCGGAAATGAAAACTGGGGATGTGGCGGAAATATGAATCCGGATTTTTATGCCAATGAGTATCGAAGATATCAGACTTATGTACGTGACTACAATAGTGACCATAAAATTCAGAAGATTTGCTGCGGTGCCAATGTAGATGACTATGAGTGGACAAGAGAAGTTCTGAAAACATGTTTTAATCATTCATTACCGCAGCATCATGGATTTATGGATGGTCTGTCTTTGCATTACTATGTCCATCCGGAGGGGTGGGAAATCAAAGGAAGTGCGACAGACTTTGATGATAAGGTGTGGTATAAAACACTGAATAAGGCACTGTTTATGGACGAATTGATCAGTCGCCATGCAACGATTATGGATGAGTATGATCCAAAGAAAGAAATTGCAATGATCGTAGATGAGTGGGGAACCTGGTTTACGGTAGAGCCGGGAACAAATCCGGGATTTTTGTATCAGCAGAATACGATGCGTGATGCGCTGGTAGCAGGAATCACACTGAATATCTTTAATAAACACAGTGATCGTGTGCGTATGGCCAATCTGGCACAGATGGTAAATGTACTTCAGGCCGTACTTCTGACAGAAGGGGAGAAAATGCTGAAAACACCGACCTATCATGTGTTTGATATGTACAAATATCATCAGGAAGGGATGCTGGTAGACAGCTGTATTGACACAGAGACAATTGGTGTAGAGGAAGAGTATCCAGTTCCGAATCTGACAGAATCTGTGTCTGTTGATAAAGATGGAGTGCTGCATATTACAATTACAAACCTGTCTCTGGAAGAGAATTATGAAATCGATGGAGTGCTTCTTGACCAGGATGTTGAAAGTGTAACAGGAGAAATTGTTGTCAATGAAATGCATGCAATGAATACGTTTGAGGCTCCTGAGACGGTTCGAAAGGAAGTATTTGATCAGGTGACAATCACAGACAAGGGATTGAAATTTACCATTCCAGCCTGCAGTGTGGTACATCTGGCTGTGAAATAATGGAGACAAGGATCTGCAGGCAGTGTCTGCTGCGGGATATGCCCGAGAGCGAACATTTTCAAAGTATGTATGATTACATTGCCAGGCTTTCGAAGGAAGATAAAGTGTCTGATGAGACTTATGAAAAGCGACTGGAAATTTGCAGAAAATGTGAGCATCTGATGAGTGGCATGTGCCGCAAATGTGGGTGTTATGTGGAAATGCGGGCAGCGATGAAGATACGCAGCTGCCCAGATATTCCGGACCGGTGGCAAACAGGAAAGTGACAGGAGGAACGCACATGGACAGAAACGATTTCAGCACACCGATTAATCTGAAAAATATAGAGGTGACCGATTGCTTTTGGGAAAATAAAATGAAGGTGGTCAGAACAGAAGTGATTCCGTATCAGTGGAGAGCATTGAATGATCAGGTGGAAGGTGCCGCTTTAAGCTACTGTATGCATAACTTTAAGGCAGCAGGGAAGATGAATCAGGAAA
Source organism: Eubacteriales bacterium (assembly GCA_030536755.1). Taxonomy (GTDB): domain Bacteria; phylum Bacillota; class Clostridia; order Lachnospirales; family Lachnospiraceae; genus JALFVM01. Next base: position 57,399 of record JAUNPJ010000008.1, read on the forward strand.
AGGCGAAGCTCGGAGCTGCATTTCAGGAGCCGGTATATACTTTTCGTGGTTTTGAAGCACTTCCCGATGATCCCAAACATCCGGATGAAAACAAGTTTTACGGATTTGTTTTTCAGGACAGCGATTTTTATAAATGGATTGAGGCGGTAGCCTATTCTCTCATTTCTAATCCCGATTCTGAATTGGAAAAAATGGCAGATGAAGCGATTGAAATTGTATGTGCCGCGCAGCAGGACGATGGATATCTGGATACCTATTACATTTTAAACGGAAAAGACAAGATTTTCTCGAATCTCAGAGATCATCATGAGCTGTACTGCATGGGACATCTTCTGGAAGGCGCTGTGGCTTATTATGAGGCAACCGGAAAAGACAGGCTTTTGAAGGCTGCCTGTCGTTTTGCGGATTATGCAGCAGAGTATTTTGGAGAAGAAGAAGGAAAATGCAAAGGATATCCTGGACATGAAATTGCGGAGATGGCATTGGTACGTTTGTATGAAGCGACCAGAGAAGAAAAATATCTCCGGCTTGGACGCTATTTTGTGGACGAACGCGGGAAACGTCCATACTATTTTGATGGGGAGCATCCTCAGGATATAAAAGGAAAGAAAGAGGACCTTCGCTATGAATACCATCAGGCGCATATTCCAGTGCGTGAGCAGACAGAGGCTGTTGGACATGCTGTGCGTGCTGTGTATCTGTATTCGGGAATGGCAGATGTAGCACGTCTTACACAGGATGAAACGCTTTGGTTAGCTTGTGAGAAGCTGTGGGATAATATGGAAACAAAGAAGTTGTACATTACAGGAGGCATTGGAGGAACTCATATAGGAGAAGCATTTTCTTTTAATTATGATCTTCCGAATGATACTGCGTATGCTGAGACATGTGCATCAATAGGGCTGATTTTCTGGGCAAGAAGAATGCTGGAGATTCGGTCCGATTCCAGATATGCGAATGTTATGGAACTGGCACTTTACAACACAGTTCTTGCAGGAATGGCACTGGATGGTAAGAGTTTCTTTTATGTTAATCCGCTGGAGGTGTTTCCGAAAGCCTGCAAAAAGGATGAAAGAAAACTTCATATAAAATCAGTACGCCAGAAATGGTTTGGTTGCGCGTGCTGTCCTCCGAATCTCGCAAGAATCATAAGTTCTGTTGGCAGCTATGCATTTACAGAAAATAGAGACACTCTGTTTGTGCATGTTTATATGGGATGCAGGATTACAAAATGTATAGACCAGGAAGAGATTGAGGTCAGTATTGTTTCTGGATTCCCTTATGATGGAAATGTGCAGATTGATGTATCTGCCGGCAATGTGCCATTTACTTTGGCTTTTCGGATTCCTGACTGGTGTGATGATTATGAGATATCTGGGCCAGATGCTGCAAAAGCGGAAGAAAAGGATGGATATTTGTATCTGACAAAAATATGGGGCGAAAACGAAACAATTACTCTGTACTTCCCGATGCAGGTTCAGATTCTCCAGGCAGATCCAAGAGTCAGGGAAGATATTGGCAAGGTTGCCGTAAGGCGGGGGCCTGTGACATATTGTCTGGAAGAAGCAGATAATGGAAAAAACCTTCATATGCTTACCGTCGACTGCGAAGCAGAACCGGAGACAGAAGAGTGTTTCATTGAAGGAGAGCGTGTTGTTTCCATTTTGATTCCGGGATATCGTGAGGTGATACCAGAGGGAAAGAAACTCTATACAAAAGCAGAGAAAATCAGAAATATGCCAGTAAAGCTCCGGTTTGTTCCATATTATACCTGGGGAAATCGTGGGGAAAATGAAATGACTGTATGGGTCAGAAGAGAAAGAGCATAGACTGGGAGAATGAAAAACAATGAATAAAAACAAATTTGCACCAGTTCCGCCAATGGGATGGAACAGCTATGATTATTATGATACGACTGTGAACGAAGAACAGGTCAGAGAAAATGCAAACTATATGGCAGAGCATATGAGAGAGTATGGATGGGAATATATTGTTGTGGACATAGAGTGGTATTCCCATAAGCCCGGAACTATGCGCGACCAGTTTCAGTATATTCCATTTGGAGATGTCGAAATGGATGCGTATTCCAGACTTCAGCCGGATCCGGAGCGTTTTCCGTCATCTGGGGACGGCAGCGGATTTAAAAAATTAGCTGATGAAATTCATAACATGGGGCTGAAATTTGGTATCCATATCATGCGTGGTATCCCAAGAATTGCTGCGCATCTACATAGAAGAATTTGGGGAACGGATGTGACTGCGGATATGGTGGCAGATCCGTCTTCCATCTGCAAATGGAATCCGGATATGTACGGAGTCAGAAATACAAAGGAAGGTCAGCTTTATTATGATTCTTTGTTTCAGATGTATGCCGAATGGGGTGTTGATTTTGTAAAATGTGATGATATCTGTAATACAAATCTTTATACAGATAATCCATATTCGGCACGTCATGAGATTGAGATGATTGCAAAGGCAATTCAGAAATGTGGGCGTCCGATTGTGCTGTCTTTATCCCCGGGCCCGGCTCTGATTGAAAAAGCATGGCATTACGAAAAGTACGCGAATATGTGGCGAATCACGGATGATTTTTGGGATAATTGGGAACTTTTGAAAGATATGTTCCAGCGATGCGAATTATGGGAAAATCAGGTATCACAGGGATGTTATCCGGATTGTGATATGTTGCCGTTAGGTTACGTGGGAAAAGCCTTTGGTGATGAGCGTAAGACGAATTTTACATATGAGGAACAAAAAACAATGATGACACTCTGGTGTGTGTTTGGTTCGCCTCTGATGATTGGCGCAGAGCTTACGAAACTGGATGAGATGACACGGTCACTTCTGACCAATCGGGATATATTAAATATGCTGACTCCGAAATGTCGTCCACATCAGATTAGAAAGAGTGAAAACGAAGCAATATGGACCGCATACAACGCAGAAACAAGTGAAAGATACGTAGCGTTGTTTAATCTTGCAGATGAAGAGAAAAAGTTAGAGGTTTCATTAGAAGAGATTGATGATCTGCCGGAAAAGGTTAATACATTTGAATTATGGACGAAAGAACGAGAGCAAAGGAGAGGTGGGAAAATAGAAGAAATGATTCTGGCGCATGGATGCAGAGTATATCAAATTCAAGATTAGATTCATTCGACAGTGCTATAAACTAGAGAGAAGAGTGAACACAGAAATGTGTGTTTGCCTATAATGAAAAGAGGGAAATTTTTCCCTCTTTTCATGCTTTATATTACCACAAAATGGCGAAAATTTCAAGTCTGGAACAAATGTGGGTTTTGCGTTATAATCACCGAACATTATATAGAAAACATGCGTGTAATCGTATAGGAAATGGAGGAAAGAGCGTATGGACTGGCTTGAGGTGATGTCGCAAAAAAATCAGATTCAAAAGGTAATGCAGACTAATCAATACACGGAGCGGTTTGGTCTTGTTCTGTCAGAAGAGGAGGCTAATCTTCTTGTGCAGGAGAGAAGCAACAGTCTGCGGCAGGAACAGAGGGTGGAGTTTGGCGAGGAAATTCTTCCGAAGCTGATTTTTCAGTTTTGTGACTCTCCCTATCTTTCACAGGACAATTATATGGAAAGCATCATAAGGCTGCAGGAAATTTTTTATCTTTATAAAAATGAATCGCTGGATGATTTGTCCGATGATGAATTGCTGGACTATATGAAAGAAAAGTTTGATGGAGTGTGTCAGGGTGATTTTGAATATCTGGAGGGAACGGTTCTGGAAGCGTTTGCGCGGAATGTGCGTGCAGAAAGCAGAAAATACATGGGCAGCTGCCGGGAGGAAGAGTAGAGATGGAATATGAATTAGAAGAATTGATTCCCGTTGTAGCAGAGCTGGCAAGAAAATATACCTCTGGAGAGAGTACATCCATTACTTATGAGAGAGCGAACCATCTTATGGAAGCAGTTTTGTATTGCATTCATCAGTGTGAGAGCGGAAATGCTCTGACCGGAGGAGAACGTCTGACAGCGCAGCAGGCATACCAGCTTGGATTTCAAAAAGTGTGTGAGAAGACAAAACAGACGCAAGAACAGTATAACAGAATGATTGGTGAATTTTTTGGATATGGAAATGAAAATTATGAGGACACGGTCAGGAAGGCCATTCCGGGATTCTTTCGGCTTTATAATCCAAGATTTGCACCTCAGGAAACGATTATTACGATGGACTATCCCGTCTTGATGCCACCGGATCAGTACTCTGGAATTGATGCAATCGAAGCATATCTTGCGTGCGTGTGTCTGGAACAGCAATTTATGGGGGCATTCCCAGAAGAATATGTAATTGGAATTTTGAAAAGCTATCAGGCGGATTATCAGAGTCAGTTTTATAATCTGTGCAGAATTCTGCTGCGGCACATTCTGGGAAAAATGATGATTGCCGAGTGCACAAATTCCGAGGAAGATACAGAAGTATATACGGTTTTGCAGGTACGGATCGGCAGGTACTCCAAAGAAGAATGGAAAGAGCGGCTAAAGAAGAAGATTCATCAAATGATTCTGCAGAAATGGGATGGAAACCGGGAGCTGGAAGCATATTTAAAGCTGGATGTGGACGATTTTGTTTCGGAATTTATGCTGGCAGCGGAACATCACAATCTGGATAAAGTGATTGTATTGTAGTAAAACGGTGATGCGGTGCCAAAAGAAAATAAAATGTACATCCTTGTCAAAATATGATATATTGTTAAATATATAATAAATGGGAAAACAGGAGAATGGATTATGCCAGTATTTGACTTTAGTGAAGCACCAGATAAGAAAAATTATTCAGAATGTACTTATACAACTTTTCAGTCCAATGAGGATACCGCTTCCCCGGAACATCCGATGATCGTTCTGGACAACAGCAAAAGACAATGGAAGCACCATTCCTGCGGCGTGTTTACGAATCAGAGTCAGCGCACAGCGTTTGAATTTGACGAGGAGGATGGAACTGTCAGCGCCGATATTCTGAAAGTGGATGCGCGTTTTGTCAGCCTGCTTCGCTGGCTGGGAAAAAATCATATCAATGTACGTTTGTCAGGAAAGAATCTGGAAGACGGTTATGCCGTTTACAAGATTCGTGAGATTGCGTTTGGCGGAGGCACCAAGCTTTCTGCGGAGGATGGATTCCTGCAGTTTATGATCGAGAGACTGCTGGCGAGCAGTGCACCGAAGGAGGAGCCGGAGGATGAGGACCAGGAGGAGACCGGCGATGATATGAAGCTGACAAGCTTACAGAGCATCACGGATTTTATGACCTGCGCGGGCAAAACGCTGCCGGATAACATTCGTCTTTGGGCGAGAAGAAATCTTGCCGTTGCGCGTTCTCATGAGGTGACTGCGGAGGAGAGACGCCATGCACAGCGTGCACTCTCCATTATGATGAATATTCAGTGGAGAAACAATTATTTTGAATCCATTGATCCAAAGGAAGCCCGCAGAATTCTGGATGAAGAACTCTACGGCATGGAGCGGGTAAAACAGAGAATTATGGAGACGATCATTCAGATCAACCGTACGCACACGCTTCCTGCGTATGGTCTTTTGCTTGCCGGTCCTGCCGGAACAGGAAAGTCACAGGTGGCTTATGCGGTGGCGCGTATCCTGAAGCTTCCATGGACGACGCTGGATATGAGTTCCATCAATGATCCGGAGCAGCTGACAGGAAGCTCCCGTATTTATTCCAACGCCAAACCCGGAATTATCATGGAGGCATTTTCCATGGCGGGAGAGTCCAATCTTGTCTTTATCATTAACGAGTTGGATAAAGCATCTTCCGGAAAAGGAAATGGAAATCCGGCGGATGTTTTGCTGACGCTTCTGGATAACCTTGGATTTACCGATAATTATATAGAGTGTATGATTCCGACGGTAGGTGTATATCCGATTGCCACAGCGAACGACAAAGACCAGATCAGCGCACCGTTGATGTCTCGTTTTGCGGTGATCGATATTCCGGATTATACAGCTGAGGAAAAGAAGATTATCTTTTCTCAGTATGTATTGCCGAAGGTGCTTAAGCGTATGAGTCTGCATGAAAATGAGTGCGTGGTGACACAGGAAGCGGTAGATGCTGTCATTGAAAAATATTCCAACACGACAGGTATTCGTGATCTGGAGCAGGCGGCAGAGCATATTGTGGCCAATGCTTTGTATCAGATTGAGGTTGATCATGCACCGCAGGTCGTTTTCAACGGGGAAATGGTACATCGCCTGCTGGATTAGACAGATAGAAAATAAGGAAATGTTTGAACGCATGGCACGATATAGAAAACTGCATATATTAAAATGAGTAAATGATTCAGGTGAAAATGATGCAGAATTATGTTTCCGGCTCTCTGGAAATACATTTGTTTTTTGGAAGGATTATGAAGGAACATTCTCTGTTTTTGATGGCTTCTTTTCCTGAGAAAGAGACAGCTTATAAGCGGCAGGCAGACTGGTATCGGACACAGTTTGAGAAAGCTCTGGAAATGACGGTAGCCCTTGCAAATGGAAGGGTCAAAGAGGAAGTTCTTCGTTCCGGAGAGGTAGTTACGCAATATACGGAAAAGGCAGAACGTCAGACACAGCAGCTGACTGGAATTCCGATTATGAGTTCGATCACACGGGAACAGCAGCGCCTGCAATCGGGGTGCATGAGACAGCCAGACGGCGGAGTCAAACAGCAGGTGGCAAGGCTGAATCGAAGAATTCTGCGCTTGCTGGATGGGCTGATTTCGCTGAAAGAAAGAATTCTCAGGGATGTTTTGTCCTGCAGCCTTTATACGTCCAATTATCCTTTGCTGATTGAGCATATTTTAAGAGAAGCTCGATGGTACCGGCAGAGTGTGTTGGATATTGAAAATGGCTGTGCGATAGAAGACGATACATCTATGATGGAAATGTTCTGGAATCAGATTATGATGGAGCATGCGGAGTTTATCCGGGGACTTCTCGACCCGACAGAATGTGAACTGATGATTACAGCAAATGAGTTTGCTAATGATTACAGTCATTTGCTGGAACTGGCAGACAAACAGGACTGCAGAGTTCGTGAGGAACTAACTGGAAAAACGCTGGAAACTACAGAAAAGTACCGGGATTTCAAAGCTGCAGGTGCAGAGGGAATCACCGAATGTAAAATACGTTCGATCATTCTGCCGCTTTTGGCAGACCATGTACTGCGGGAGGCGAATCATTATCTTCGGCTTCTGGAAGCAGAAAAAGGAGAGTACAAGTGATATTTTATAATAAATGACAGAAGGAGGAGCAAAGCATGAATGAAACTACAAAATACAGGGTTCTTCAGCAGCGGGAAATGATGAAGGGGTATCATGCGTCTTATGTGCAGGCAGAGCCTACTGATCAACAGCAGAAGCTGCCGTTTCCAATGCCTGTGAAAGAACCAAAGGGTACAGCGCGGATCACATTGCCGCTGGAATTTGAAGATGTGGTACAGAAATCCGATGTTTTGTCCTTTTTTCGAGAGCGGGAGAGCTGTCGTATCTATCAGAAAACACCGTTATCTTTAAAGGAGCTGTCGTTTCTTTTATGGGCGACACAGGGAATCCGCAGGTTTGCGGGAAAATCGCGCCAGGTGACGTTTCGCAATGTGCCTTCCGCCGGATCAAGGCATCCTTTTGAAACGTATCTGTTTGTAAAAAGTGTAGAGGAATTAAGTGCCGGAATTTATCATTATCTTCCGGAGTCGCATGAACTGGAGAGATGGGAGGAACGTTCCGATTACATGGAAGAATTGACAGAGGCTTTGAATGGGCAGGAATTTGCCGGAAATGCACCGGTCACCTTTGTCTGGAGTGTGACACCTTACCGTACGGAATGGCGTTATGGTCTGCAGGCACACAGATATATGCTGATGGATGCCGGTCATGTGTGCGAGAATCTTTATCTTGCCTGCGAGGCGATTGGCTGTGGAACCTGTGCAGTGGGTTCGTACAATCAGGAATTGTTGGATGAACTTCTGGGGTTTGAACCGGGGCCATCGGCAGAAGCGGATTACGAATTTGCAGTCTATGTTGCTCCGGTCGGAAAAAAATAATGATTTGTAAGGACTGTGCTTTTGCAGTCCTTCTTTTTTCACGTTTTTGTGATATAATGAGAAAAAAGTGAAAGGGATGAAACATGTTAGGAAAAACACATATGGCTGTGGGTGTAGCAAGTAGCCTGTTGCTGCTTCCGCCAGCAAATATACAAGAACTGGTGCTTGGGACAGGCGCTGCTGCAATCGGCGCGGTAATCAGTGATATTGATGTCGGAACGTCGGAATCACATAAAGAAGCCGATAAGATTATTGCAGTATTTGTACTGATTATAGCTGCGATGATAGCGGTGGAGTATGTCTGGCATCTTGGTCTTTATAACAAAATTATACGAAGTACCAATGCAGAAAGAATTGTGATGGCAGTTGCGGGGTTTCTGCTCATTTGTGCTTTTGGAAAAGAGCAGCCTCATCGTTCGTTTATGCATTCTGTTTTGGGTATGGTATCTCTGACGGGCTGTGTGACTGTGTTCCTGCCTGTGGTGGCACCTTATTTTGCGGTTGCATTTCTCTCGCATCTGGCGATTGATTTTTTAAACAGAAAAGGGTTAAAGCTGTTGTTTCCAATGAAAAAAGGCTTTAGTCTTGATCTGTGTTCATCCAGCGGATTGATCAACAGATGTATGCTGTGGCTTGGAACTGTGGCATCCGTGGGATTGTTTGTTTTTCGGCTGGGGGATTTCTATATATGGTAGACAAAAATAAACACAAGATTCAAAGAGAATCTGACACTGATCTTCAGCGTCTGCGCACTGGGAATGGGAGTCAGTTCGATTATGCTGATGAAAAATATGCCGGCCATGATTCTGGTCATGCCTGTCAGCTGGGTCTGGAGTAACTATGTTGTGACATTTTTTTAAGAAATTTAAAGGAGGAAGTATATGCAGGAAGTAAAAAATCCGAAAAAACCGTGGATTTATTATTATGGAATTGTGCTGTTGATTATTTTTGTATTGAATGTAATCGCAGTTCCGCAATTTGCAAAAATGAAAATAAAAGAAGTAGATTATGGAACATTTATGACCATGACCGAAAATAAAGAAATTGAGGAAGTGGAAGTACAGAGCAATGAAATTTTGTTCAAGGATAAGGACAGTGATACGATTTACAAAACGGGTGTGATGTATGACCCGGATCTGGTATCCAGACTGCATGAGTCAGGTGCAAAATTTACCAGCGAGATTATAGAAGAGATGTCTCCGCTGATGAATATCTTTCTGAGCTGGGTTTTGCCGCTGTTGATTTTTATGATTGTTGGTCAGATGTTGTCTAAAAAGATGATGAAAAAAATGGGCGGCAAGGATTCTATGATGTTCGGAATGGGAAAAAGCAATGCAAAAATCTATGTAAAATCTTCGGAGGGAATTCGATTTTCGGATATTGCAGGCGAGGATGAGGCAAAAGAAAATCTGACAGAAATCGTAGATTATCTCCATAATCCGGATAAATACAGGGAAATCGGCGCCTCTATGCCAAAAGGAATTCTTCTCGTAGGACCTCCTGGAACAGGAAAAACAATGCTGGCTAAAGCGGTAGCCGGTGAAGCAAATGTATCTTTCTTTTCTATGTCCGGATCAGAATTTGTGGAAATGTTTGTCGGTATGGGTGCATCCAAGGTGAGAGACCTTTTTAAACAGGCCAAAGAGAAAGCTCCCTGTATTGTATTTATCGATGAAATTGATGCTATTGGCAAGAAACGAGATGGACAGATTGGCGGAAATGATGAGAGAGAGCAGACCTTGAATCAGCTTTTGACGGAGATGGATGGATTTGAAGGCAATACAGGTGTGATTATTCTGGCGGCTACCAATCGACCGGAGTCTCTGGATCCGGCTCTTACAAGACCAGGACGTTTTGACCGCAGAGTTCCGGTGGAATTGCCGGATCTTGATGGAAGAGAAGCGATACTGCGGGTGCATGCCCGAAAGATCAAGGTTTCGGATAATGTAGATTTCAAACAGATTGCAAGGATGGCTTCCGGTGCTTCCGGTGCAGAGCTTGCCAATATTGTAAATGAAGCAGCGCTTCGGGCAGTAAGAGACGGTAGAAAATTCGCTACGCAGGCAGATCTGGAGGAAAGCATTGAAGTTGTTATTGCCGGATACCAGAAGAAAAATTCAATTCTTACTACAAAAGAGAAGCTGATCGTTTCCTATCATGAGATTGGTCATGCCCTGGTGGCTGCAAAGCAGACCGATTCGGCACCGGTACAGAAAATCACGATCATTCCAAGAACGTCCGGCGCTCTTGGATATACGATGCAGGTGGATGAAGGCAATCATTATCTGATGTCCAAGACAGAAATTGAGAATAAGATTGCTACCTATACCGGCGGAAGGGCGGCAGAGGAAGTAGTATTTGGTGAGGTTACGACAGGCGCTTCCAATGATATTGAGCAGGCGACAAAGCTTGCAAGAGCAATGATCACACGTTTTGGTATGAGTGAAGAGTTTGACATGGTGGCAATGGAAACCGTGAGCAATCAGTATCTGGGCGGCGATACTTCTCTGGCATGCTCTGCAGATACACAGAGAGAAATTGACCGACAGGTGGTGGAAACAGTAAAAAGACAGCATGAGAAAGCAATACAGATTCTTGTGGAAAACAAGGTGAAACTGGATGAACTTGCAAAATTCCTGTATGAGAGAGAAACGATTACAGGAGAAGAATTTATGAAGATTCTGAACAGTTAGAATCTTTGTGAAAGGAAAAACAATGGAAATATATATCAGAACTGCATCTGAAGAGGATGCGGCGGCTCTTCTGGAAATTTATGCGCCGTATGTGGAGCATACAGCAATTACCTTTGAGTATGTGGTGCCGACGGTGGAGGAGTTTGTTTCCAGAATCAAACGGATATTGAAAAAGTATCCGTATCTGGTGGCTGAGAGAAACGGGATTATTGTTGGCTATGCATACGCAGATGTGTTTAAAGGACGCGCAGCATATGACTGGGCGGTGGAGACGACCATTTATGTAAAACACGATCAGAAAAAGACCGGTGTAGGAAAAGCACTGTATGAGGCATTGGAAAAGACTCTGGCAAAACAGCATATCTTGAATCTGAATGCATGCATCGCATATTGCAGCGAGAAAGACGAATATCTCACAAAAAACAGTGTGCAGTTTCATGAACACATGGGCTATAAAATGGCAGGCGAATTTCATCAGTGTGGATATAAATTTCATCGATGGTACAATATGGTCTGGATGGAAAAGCTGATCGGAGAGCATGTGGAAAATCCACCTGCTGTCCGGGCTTTCCCTGAGATAGGATTTACGACTGAGAAGGTGTGACCGGATCAGCAAACAATCCTATCTCAGGTGGATTGTAAGAAAATATCAGAAAGCTGATCAAAACAATACATAGCAAAGAACATAAGAAAAATTGGTAATTTTTCATTTTACAGGACAGCGTCCATCGGTAAATGCAGAAGAAAGAAAAGATAACACTTAACACAAAAGTTGCAATATCCAGAAGCAGAAAATGATTTCCCAGGATTCCGGTATATGTGTAGAAAATAACGGGAATCAGAAGCGTCCCAAGTAAAATGCCCGCTGGAAATGCAGAGGCAATACAGGGGTAGTCCTTTTGCAGTCTGGGAATTGTAAAAAGAGCGCACAGGAGAGTCGGAAAGAAAAGAAGCTTCATGTGCTCCCAGGTGGACTCATTAACTGGTGTGAATAATCCAATCAGGAAGTTGTTATTGGACCATTCATAGAAAAAATGTGACAGCGTTCCAAGAATCAGAACACAGAAAGTTCCGATTATGGTATAGTTTTTTAAACGATTCATAAAAAACACCTCTGAAATAATATATTCCGGAGGCGGATATTTTATACTTTTTCTTGCACAATTTCCTGTTTATAGGGTTGTATGTGCACCGCTTTTCCATTCGCCGAAACACTTTCAAACGGCAAAGTTTTCGGATTGCTTACTTCCGGAGCTTTTGCACATGACCGCCACTCGCCCGGGAGGGATACCACCGCCCAGGCATGTCGATTTTCTTGCTTTTTCTGCGCCGCTTATGGATTGCTCTTGACGCAAACTCGCACATAGTGCTCAAACAGTGCGTCGCGAACAATCGCTATGCTCGAAAAATCTGCGAAAATTTCTCCAAATGCCTGGACAGTGGTATCCCTCTCAGGGGAGTGCAGGTCATGTAGAAAACTCCTACATTTTTGCAAACGCTATAATGCTTGTGGTCTATTTGCCCACACAGCACCTATAAAGATGGCGATAGCCACTCATGTAGAACAGACGATTTGCACAGTTCCATTCCCTTCCGGAATCAAAGGGCAGGTTTGTCCGCTTGTTCCGGCAGACCTTTGGCAGATTTTCGTTAGTACAGCGAATCATAAGTCTCTGATGTATTGACTTATGATTCGCTGTACGAGTCTGGCGAGCAGAGCGATTGCTTTGAAAACACTGTTTGAGCGCAGAGCGCGAGTTTGTTTGAAAAGCAATCCATAGGCGGCGCAGCCAGACAAGAAAATCAACAGGTTGTCGGAACAAGCGGACAAACCTGCACTTGATATGGAAAATCTCCCCTGTGCAAATGGCTGTTCGGAACTCCTCGAACCCAACCTTGCCGTTGGTAGTCTCTTGCGGTGAATGGAATAGCGGTGCACATACAACTCCCCAAAATTCAATAAAAAACAGCCGCAAAACCTGAGAAATCAAGGGCACTGAAAAACTTCCATTTTTTTAGGTGGGAGTTTTTCTTTTATGATATTTTTTTGTAATTTTCAATTAGATTACAAAAAAACGCTATGGTTTACCCCATAGCCAATTCCTCTAATCTTATTATTCGTTTTACATTTGCTGCAAATGCCGTAAAATACATTTGAAGATGCATAGCAAATAACCCTCTTGAATCTGCTCTGCGCAAACCGTGGGCTTCTTTTAATTCTCCATTCTTTTCTTCTATCCTATGCCGGATCTTTATTCTCTCTTGGAAATATTCACTTTCTTCAAATTTAAGCCTTTCCAAGTTCTTCTCGCTTGCCTGCGTGATACTGTAACTTCGGGTTTTTGCGTTTGATTTCCCTACATGGCAATTTTCTCTTTGCGGACATTTCCGGCACTTAACTTTGCTAAATATATATCTTAAATAAGTGTTTCCGTTTTTGGCCGCCCTTTTTTCTACACGTGTGGAAAGTTCTCCGGCAGGACATTGCAACATCCCTGCATCTTTATTGAAACAGAAACCTTCCTCAAGTTTCCCTTTTGCGGCGGCCGCTACCGCTGTATTCGTTCGGGCAATCAGTGCAATCTCTTTTCCACAAGCTTCCAGATTATCATCGCTGACATATGCCATATCTCCTATAACTTCTGTTACTTTTATCCCATTTTTTTGTACTTTCTCTATCAGTTGCGGCAATTCTTGGCCATCTGGTGTTCCACCATTTGTTACACTTATCCCGGCGATCAGACGTTCTTCTGTCATTGCAAGATGATTCTTATACCCATAAAACGTACTGGACGCTGTTTTGTGCCCAAACCGTGCATCTTTATCATCTTTGGAACGAATTTCTCTAATCTGTTCGTTTTCAAGCAACTCTTTCATCTTTTTAGAAATTTTCTGTATCTTTTGATTCCCACAAGATTCTATCCCTTCGTCCAGAGCCTGAAGCAGTTCCTTTGTATAGGCGATCTCTTCGTCCAACCCGGCCTCCAAAGATGGTTTCTCCGGAAATTTTTCTGATAATTCAAAAGCATTTTTATAAATCTCTTTCCGAAGTTGTTTACTCATATCTCGAAGGATTTGTGTGGGAGATTTCGCACGGACGGATGCCGTTGTGTGGGTGGAATCCACGATAATAGTCCCCGATTTGATCAGTCCTTTGTCAAGAGCCTGCTGGATTGTTTCTTTCAGCATTTCCTCTAGAATATCTTCCGTAATGCGGGTTTTTCTGAATTTTGTCAGAAGACTGGGATCTATCATTTTTTCTTCTGGATCCAGATCAAGGAAAAATTTATATGCCATATCTGTTTGAGCACTACTGATCAGAGCTTCATCGGACAGATCGTACAGTTTTTTTAGAAAAAGTAGTTTAAACATCATCTCCGGTTCCTTCGCCGGGCGCCCAAAATTTTCACAATACTGTTTACGAAGCATTGGATTTACAAAGCTGAAATCTATATTTTCTTTAATTCTACGCAAAAGATGATTCGCTGGAATGACTGCATCGTAAATTCCCTGATAGGGTGACAATGATAGTTGCAATTGTGAATGATCTTTTAACATGGCAAAACCTCCTTACTCATGATTCTATTATAATATACACGCAAAAAAAGCCTAATTCTTTTTTAGAATCAGACTTTTTCAGTGCCCTTAATTTCTCAGGTTTTGCGGCTGTTTTCGGTCAGCTGAAAATGGGACTTGAACCCACGACCCCTTCATTACGAGTGAAGTGCTCTAC